>CAZXWJ010000202.1:0-7985 GCA_964644375.1 uncultured Desulfobacteraceae bacterium
CCGTTGAGAAGAACATCGTGCTGGTGGTGAACGACAAGCACGATATCCACCACGTACGGGAGCGGGGTTATCTGGAGTCTCCGGTCAGGATAGGAGCCATTCTTCGCGAAATCGAACCCACGGAACTCTTCGAGAAGGTCGGCATCCATCATTTTTCAGAACGATACATCAAGGCCGTCCACGACGGCCGGTACATGGAGTACTTCAAAAAGGTCTGCACCTCCATCAAACCCGGTACCTCCGTCTATCCCTATGTCTTCCCCATACGAAACAACGCTCGGCCCCCGAAGGAACTTCCGATTCGCGCAGGTTATTACTGTATCGATACCTTCACCCCTATCAATGAAAATGCCTATGTGGCCTCGAAACGTGCAGTAGACTGCGCCCTGACCGTGGCCCAAAAAATTCTTGAGGGCTACCGTCTCGGTTACGCACTGGTGCGTCCACCCGGGCATCATGCCGAAAAACGGGCCTTCGGGGGCTTTTGTTATTTTAATTCGGCCGCCATTGCGGCCGACTATCTCAGCACCTACGGACGGGTGGCCGTCCTGGACATCGACTACCACCACGGCAATGGAACCCAGAATGTATTCTATCGCCGGTCCGATGTCCTGACCATTTCCATCCACGGGCACCCCAGCTTTGCTTATCCCTATTTCAGCGGATTTGCGGATGAACGGGGGAAAGGGCCGGGAGAGGGATTGAATGTCAATATTCCGCTGGGAGAAAAAATCGACGGGGAACAGTATCGACAGAACCTGGCAAGGGCACTGAGGCGTGTGCTGAGATTTAAACCCGAGTTTTTTGTGGTGGCGCTTGGGCTGGATACCGCCACCGGCGATCCCACGGGCTCCTGGAGCCTCAAGCCGAAGGACTTCCAGATCAACGGGAGGATGATCGGTGGTCTCCGATTCCCTACCGTTGTGGTCCAGGAGGGCGGATACAAGATCAGATCCCTGGGAGCAAACGCACGACATTTTTTCCTTGGCCTCTGGGAGGGGGCCTATAACCAATTGTGAAGACAAAAGAAAAACATCCCGATACCCTGATCGCAAACCGGATACAGGGGAAGCGTTCAGGTGTTTCGAGCCCGTTGAGTTTCAGGGAAGAGCCGCTTTCCACGGATCCGAAAAGCGTAAGAGAGATCGTCGAATCCTCCGGATTCTTTTATCCGACAGAGATCGAGGTAGCCTGCGAGCTTATCCTGGAAAGGCTTTCAAAGGGAATCGAAAGTGGTTACTACTTTCTCTTTGCCGAAGAAGAGGGGAAAGTCGTCGGTTATACCTGTTTCGGCCCGATTCCCTGTACCCTGAAAAGCTACGATCTTTACTGGATCGCGGTTCACCATTCCCGGCGGGGATCAGGAATCGGCAGTGCCCTCTTGAGCAGGACGGAGAAGATCATCATGGGCATAGGCGGGGCACGTATTTATGTGGAGACCTCCTCACGGGATCTATACCGTCCCACCAAAGCCTTTTACAGGGCATCCGGATACCGGATTGAGACAATCCTCGAGGACTTCTACGCCCCCGGGGACGGTAAGGTCATCTTCCTGAAAATTTTCCCGTAAACGGACAAACAACAATTGTTCCCGCCGATTAAGGGGATTGGGGTCAAATCTTGATTTGTGAATTGATAAAATCCCGCTTTCTTTGCCAGTCCCTGTCTTCTCTCAGTTTTCCCCTCGCTCTCTTCACAATATGGCTTACGGCAGAATAGCTCACCCCGAAAAATTCCCCGATCTCCTCGTTCGTAAATACCCGCTTCTCCCACAGGTTATACATTAGGAGATCCCTGTCTTCCCTTTCATCGCCGTAAAGCCGGCCCATTTCCCTGAACCGATCCAGATCGCGCCCCAGCACTGTACACGCCATTATCAGGTATTTGTCGGCATCGACCATTCCCACCATTCCCTTTTGTTGCGGGACTTCCCGATCAGGCTTCACCGAAACATATCTCGATTTGATTCTTTCCACAAATTCCGCTGTCCCCAATATGAGGCCGTGACGGAAATCCTCCCAGATATTCTTTTCCTCTGCAGCGTAACTTTGCACCTTCTCCCGATATTTCTTTCGAGGATCAGGACCGGAGAAAGTGGATAACAACATATCCGTTTTCAGCCACTCAGGGCTCTTGCGGCGATAAGCATAAGCCGGGTAACTGCTCCACTTGTAGTCCATTAAACGCTTCACCATCCCGGCACGAAGAGGATTTCTGTGAATATAGCAGGAAAGCTCCACTGCATAGGGCTCATTTTCCACAAGAATGCCCTTGAAACGCCCATGGAAAAGATGACCGCTGCGGCCATGACGATTATTGAATCTTCGGGTATAGCTCAAACCGATCCATTGCATGGCCCTTGACAAATTGGCAAGGTTTGTTCGAAATAAAAGGTGATAGTGATTGGACATCAGCACATAGGCAAAGGCATCTATGTCAAAATGATCGGACAATTCTCCAACTGTAGCCAGGAACAGTCTCTTGTCCTCATCACCATAAAAAATATCCCTGACCTCGTTTCCTCGGGAAAGGATGTGATAATAGGCTCCTTCATATTCTATCGGCCATGGCCTGGCCACTCCCTGTTAAACCTCCCCACTCACACATTGTGATAACAAATAATTTAGCTTGGCACAAATCAAGATTTGACCCCAGTTCCCCAGCGCAGCCGATTAAAAAACTATCGCCTAATTGTTCGAACTTCATCAGTTATTGTCAAGAGGTGAGATCTGCTTCCAATGCTGTTCTATCAAGAACAACCTCCTTGCCGTTTAAAAATAGTTTCCCGTCTTTTGCCTCCGCTCTGTGAACAAGGTTATCCCCATCTTTTATAAAAAGACCGGTCTTCATTCCCGGATACACGGGTGTCAGCAGTTTTGGGTTCTCGCCAACAAGCTTCGCCGGCATGCTGAAAGTTGATTTCACATGAAAAATATCAAGCAGCAGTTGGGGCTGATAGACAATCGGGACAAACTGCATGAAAGTCATATCCTTTAGAAGTCGCAGGGTGATGTCGCCCTTAACCTCTCCATCGGGCAGTTTAAAGTGCAAGTCAGAAATCCGGACTTCAAGCCCCTCCTTCAGCAATTTCTCATAACCGCTCATTATCTGAAACCCGATTTTCGCTATCTCCTGCTTCATGATCTCTGCATTCTTCTCGTTGTCCTTATCATTGGACTTAATGTCCGCCATAATCTTAGAAATCATATGAGAATAGCTTTTCATAAATTCTTCATACTCATTCGAATTTATTCCCTTAACAGCGAAACGAACCGATGCGTCATCGACCTTCTTGTCTTTTACTTGAAACTTGGCAACCGAAAAGAATACCTCACCGCCCATTGTATTTGCATCCTTATCCGCCTCTAAGAGGTACTGTAGTTTCATATCAACCAAGTCAAATTCGCCGTCTTTATTGATAGCGCTAAGATTCTTTACATGGAAAACGGCATCACCCTTCCAGATGAATTCAGATATCATTTCCAGATCCGACGCCAGGGAACTCTCGCCTACAGAGATCTTTTCCCCCACGGAAATGCCCTGCCAGTTTCCCAAAGTCACCAAATTCTTCAACGTTCGATCCGTCGAAATGACTATTTCACCCTGTTTCACATCGAGCTCTTCGCCTTCTACCATGACTGAAAAAGGGTCTAAGTCCACCGTTGATTCAATGCCACCAAAAAGGCTGTAGACCGTTTGGATATGAAGCGGGTCTTGCCCCTGCAGCTTGTCGTCGACAAAAGAGTTAAACCAGGCATTCTCCTCAAGGCTTGTGGTTGAAACAACACCGGAATAACCATGCCTGGCATGTTCCTTTAAACGCACCGATTCGATACCCAAAACATTCTTTAAGGCCCCCATATTTATCTTACATTCGAAATCCGAGGTTAAATAGCCCCGGTCATAACTGACGATTTCAACCGAATAGCCGACAGAGGTATTGGTATAAATCAAATTCAAATCCTCGACAGCTTTGTGAACGGTCCGTTCCAAAAGAAAGCCACCTACAAACGGGAATACCCCCACAATCACAACTAGCAATGCTACAACAACAAGTATCTTCTTCATGTCTAATTCTCCGCCGGTTATGTTCCACATTGTCTGCGAAAGAAAGCAATGGACTCAGCGATAATATCGTCTTCCAATTGGGCCTGGGGTCGGACCAAATCAACTTATGACCTCAATTTCAAGTTTTTCAAAAGCTTCCGTTACTCCTAATTGATCTGCACATGCCTTGCATGCCGTTATGTGAACACCAGCATCCAATGCCTCCTTAATTTTTTTTTGAATTTTGATATCTTCACTCACCAACCTAGCAGGTGCACCCCAAATAATAAGGGTTACTTTTTCCCACCAACTAGTGCCCATCCGGAAAGGATCTCTGGGCACGAGTAAGTTTTCAATTCAGAAATAGGCAATTTTTAGCAAGTTCAAGGAAATCAAGGGATTGCGCGGAGGCGTACAAGTTTACGCCGCACAAGGAATCCCGCCGATTGACGCCGAAATTGCGGAAAAGGGCCATTTCTGGATGAAAACCAACTATGAATAAGCGAATTTACCGTATACATAAACACCATTTTATCTGCAGTAATCGGATCGGCATTTGTCCATAGAACATAAAGGTGTATTTTCTTCATGATCAATCCCCTCTCCTTATGTTTGGGGTTTACTCGGCATAGGGAGAAGCCTCCCGGCTCCCCTCCTCCCACTTCCTTCACTTTCAAATGTCTATCCCGCCCTGGTGCCATTTGGAACAGGAACCTCTGGCATTGCAAGACATGGTGTAATTTTATCAGCATAACCAATATCAAAAAGCATTCCTTGTGAAATTTCTCCGGCCATTTTCCTTTCAGGTAGATTCAATACAAAAAGAGCTTGCTTGTTTTCTATTTCTTTTGGGTTTTCGCGCTCTTTTTTTATACCTGCGAGAATTGATCTTGTACCAATTTCCTTTCGATTCAAATGCCTTCTTAAAACGTATTCCATACCAGTGATTCATCCCTATCTTGTCTTTCAGTAAAGGGATGCATACAACAATTATCAATGCACCGACAAATATACTTGTAAGGCCAAGTTTCATACTAGAATTATCCATATAGTTGGTCTCATGAATGCATTCCGAACGTTGGACATGAGCCGCGCCACCAGATGCTCGGACATTCAGGTATACGTTTCCCGCGCCCGCTCGACGCCGTTGTTAAATCCACCACCCGCTCAAAGTTTGACGGCAGTGAATAGAAAGCGATTCACGCAGAAAAAAAATTCACCCCTTTCGCCTAATCTGAACAAATCCGCCAACCACCTTGCAGCCTCCTTTTCAGTGACTGCCCCCTGTTCTTGGGCATAGTGAGCGACCCACAGGACCGTATCGGCCGAAAAATTGTCGAGGATATAGTTCGTGTTCAGAATAGGGATGGGTTCCACGCGAGGCGCCGTGAATCCGTGCATCCTCAGGAACGGTACCAATTGCACCGGTAGTTTTGGACTAGGAACCGCATCGTTCCAGGCAGCAAACATCCTCCGGCTAAGGTCCTCATCGGGGCTGTTGAGGACAACACCTCGCCAATCGGTTTCCAGGATGACAACGCGACCACCGCGCTTGAGTACACGGTGCAACTCTCCGAGCGCTCTGGAGACCTCGGGCACGTACAGCAAGACCTGAACGCAAGACACCGCATTGAAGCTGTTATCCTTCTCCGGAAGCGCTTCCACTGTACCCTCTTTCAATTGAACCTGAGGGAGTCCTTTGCAGCGCTTCCTGGCAGGGTCAAGCATGTCCGGGCTGTTGTCGATACCAACCACGCAGCCGCTTGGTCCCACTGCTATTGCGATCTCCCGGGTGAGCAAACCCGTTCCGCATCCCGCGTCCAAAACATGCTCACCCGGCCGGAGAGCGAGCCCCTCTAAAGTCCGGACCCGTTGATGCGCCATTTCCGGCGTATTGTAGTTTCGCTCGATCTTTTTTGCGGTCTCCTGGTCATACTCGATCATTCGTATACTCAAATCTGTTCGGATTTAACACCCAGCTTGAAAGGTGCGAATGGTCGAATAGGCCAAAGGAACCGCCCCCCTGGCCTCTCACAGAACCGTACTTGAAACTCTCGCTTCATACGGCTCTTCCTGTTCAACACTTTGTATATCCGATTAAATGCCACTCCAGTGAGGAAACCAGACAGGATTCATTCTCCTTGCCCGATTGATCCTTCGAGCGGCCTGCATCAGCGTCTTTAACTGCTTGTACTTTGCTTTGGCCCAGCGACTCAAGCGTTTGTCAAAGTGAAACAGCACATTCCGGATAATGCTCTTTCCAAACAACCCGTAATAGGTCAGCCAACCTCTTAGTCGGCTCTGACAATACTTTCTGATATCTGTCAGTTCCTTCTGACGCCAATACTTCCAAGGCCATCGATTTATTTCCTGCCGAATTCGTTTTGCCGATTTCTGACTCACGGCTGCAATGAATAAAAGGCCCTGATAACCTTGTCTTGTCTTGATCCAGCGTGGCCTGAAAGTGTAACCAAGAAAGTTAAAGGATACATTTTCATAGTCGCCTTTATTGCGGCCACCTTTGCAGTATGAAATTTTTGTTTTGGTTGGATGAAGCTGAAGTCCGCATTCATTAAATCTATTGTCCAGCACAAATAAAAGTTTCCTGGCTTCTCTTTCACTGACACAATGGCAGATTATATCATCTGCATAACGCTCAAAATCTATGCCCTTCCAGTTCTTTTCTACCCAAACATCAAACACATAGTGCAAATACAGATTCGCTAGAAGCGGGCTGATAACCCCGCCTTGCGGCGTCCCTTTGCGTTTCTCTTCAAGCCGACCATTTCCATGTTGTACCGGGGCTGTGAGCCATCTTTTAATGTACATCAGCTGCCAGGATTCCTTGACGTGTATTCTCACGGCCCGCATCAGCAGGTCGTGATTGATTTCTTCAAAGAACCCCTTGATATCCATATCCAAAACCCACGCACGCTTATTGCATCGTTCCTTGGCGGCTAATAACGCCTGATGCGCTGACTTGCTTGGACGATACCCATAAGAGTGCGGGTGAAAATGTCTCTCCAGTTCCGGTTCAATCAAGAGTTTTACTACCATCTGAGCTATCCGATCCGTTACCGTTGGAATTCCAAGGGGTCGGATGCCTCCACCTGGTTTTTCAATCTCAACTCGCATTACCGGTGGTGGATAGTAACTTCCCGAAGACATTCGGTTCCAAAGCTTGTAAAGGTTGTTGCTGAGATCCTGCTCAAAATCAGACAAACTCTGAGCATCAATCCCATACCCCCCTTTGTTAGCTTTGACCCGTTTAAATGCCTCATAGACAAGTTGTTTCGGGATATAAAAAGGTTTTGCCTTAATCTGAAGGTTCCTCCCATTTCCTGGTTGACCCCCATCTTTTGACTGAACAGGCTGCCTCCTTGGCTCCATTTCCATTACAGAAACTTCATCACTACTACGAGGCAGTCCGCCCCTGTGCCCTGCATCGGTACTCTTACTTTGTGGGGCTACCACGCCGCTTCTCCCTTGGCATCAGGACGACAGGTTCTCATGTTCCGTATTAAAGCCTGCTCTTAATTCATGCCACCTCCATGCCGGCTGCCGCTTCGCCCGTAGCCAGATATCGTCGAAACTTGTCCCGGAAATACGCTCGGTCCCCGGTTTTGACAGCATTTATCCATATCGACACCTCATCAGTGGTTCATTTGCATTCATCTCTTTAGAACGTACCTGACAGATTTATTCTGCCTTTTCCCTATCGCTCACGACAAATACTCTTAATACATGCCGCATAGGGTGGTTTGGTTCCAGTATCTGGTTACCGAAACCGAGGGGCCTACCCTCATCTTTAATACAGCAAGGAAGACCATCGTCTTCCGTCATGACACACAAGCAAAGCGGAATGAGCATCCTATTTAAAGCTGAGGTTCGGCGTAGGTCCTTTTAAACCAGCAGGCGGAGTTCAAGGATGTCTTTCA
>CAZXWJ010000203.1:0-7975 GCA_964644375.1 uncultured Desulfobacteraceae bacterium
ACGATAACATCGGCGGAAAGGGCATACTCGAGTCCGCCGCCCAGGGCCATGCCTTCCATCTTGGCGACCACCAGCTTTTTGCTGTCGTCGATCTTCTGAAGCACCTTCTGTCCATAAGAGGTGAAGGCGACATTGTCATCCAGGCGGTCCGACTTGATGCACTTGACGAAAAATCCTATATCCGCGCCGGCCACAAAGGCCTTGCCTACAGCGTCCAGGATGACGGCCTTGGTGTCGGGATCGGCTTCAGCCTGGTCAAAGGCCTCTTCCAACTGTTTGACAACGGTTTCATTGAGGGCATTCATGGCATCGGGTCTGGAGATGGTGACCCGGCCGATGTCTCCGTCCTTGGTGTATTTCACGTAACGGATGTCCCAGGGGGTGCCCTTGCTTTTTTGTTGGGTCAGGCTGTCGGGCACCGACAGGGTCGGCCATGGCTTCAGCAGGTCTTCGACCACTTCACAGGACCTATCGATCCCAAAGCGATTCATGATCTCGAAGGGTCCCCTTCTCCAGCGCAGACCCACCTTGGCCCCCAGATCCGTATCCGCCACATCGGAGATGCCTTCCTGGAGGAGAGAGGCCGCGACGAAAAATATTACGGCCTGAAGGCGATCGGCGACCGCCTGCAACTTGTCCTCCTGAATATCGCCCTCAAGGGACCAGAGTTCGCCTGAACTCACCTGTTCCCCGAGTTTGGCGGAAGGGGCATAGAAGGCACCGAGTTTGTCGCCCAGGGTGGTGGCGGAGTGAAGGGCGATGGGGACGCCTGTGACATTCATCAACTCAAAGGGCCCCATGCCGATGCCGAGAGCGTCCTTGGCCGCCTTGTCAATGGTGGGAATATTGGCGATTCCCTCTTCTAGTATCCGGGTTGCCTCGTTCAGCCAGGGAACAAAGAAACGGTTCACGGCAAATCCGGGGGCATCCTTGACCAGGATGTCGGTCTTGCCCGTGAGCTGGGAGTACTGCTTGCACGCGGCTGCGGTTTCCTGAGAAGTCTTGGACCCCGGGATGATCTCCAGGAGCCGGTTTTTTGCGGGGTGGTAAAAGAAATGGAGTCCGATGAAGCGATCCGGTCGACTGGTCGCGTCGGACAGTTCCTCCACAGAGAACGAAGACGTATTGGTGGCGAGGATGGTTTTGGGATCGCAGATATCATCGAGCCTCTTGAAGAGGTCTTTTTTTACCGCCATGTCCTCGAACACGGCTTCTATGACTAGATCACAATCCTTTGCATCCGCCATGTCCGTGGTCCCCTGTATGCGACTCAAGATCTGTTCCACCTTTGCTGGTTTCATGATCTTTCGATCCACGGCTTCCTGAAGGGTCGCCTTGATATTGTTCAACCCTTTTTCCACGAATTCCGGTTTGATATCGACCATGACGACCGAAAGCCCTTCCTGTGCCGTTTTCTGGACGATGCCACTTCCCATGTTGCCTGCGCCGATAATTCCAATTTTTTTCATTGCTCGAACCTCCGTAAGTATCAGCGGTCATCAGTGACCTTATTAGGCTAAAAAAATGACAATTTTTTTGTTTCCCTTTATCAGATTAAGTAGGGGGGGTCAATCAAAAACGGGTTTCTCATTCTCGTGAAAGACTCTTAATAAATTGTTTATATTGTTCTTTTATGTGTTTGAAATTAAAGTAAAAAATTGTTGTTAACTCATAGAAAAAGGGGGCCGGTTTTTGCGGGTAGCCGGTTCGCGCTCCCGAGGGATAGATGCCAGGTATTATCCAGTGAAATGGGCAGGATTCTTTGAAATCGGACGGTTGACGGTCTCGCAAAAAGTCGAAAAATTTCGCTTTCCGTCATTCCCACGAAGGAGGGAATCCATTGTTTTTATATTAATAAACTCCCGTCTTCGCGGGAGTGAAGACGATTTCGACTTTTTACGAATGCCTCAAGGTGCGTGAAGCGCATCAGGAGGTCACCGCAATCTCCTCCGGGAAATGGTTCAATTTTTCCATGCCGTGGTCTTTTACTACAAAGGTGTTTTCAACTCCAACGACGCCCTCACCCGGAAAGACGACCTTTGGTTCCACGGCTACGACCATGCCTTTTTGCAGGACATGCCCCGAGTGCCGGCCGAGGACGGGCCATTCATCCAGTTCGAGCCCCAGACCGTGACCCACAAAAGGAACCGGCTGGGGATGTCCCATGAATCCCTCTAACAGTCCCGCTTTTTCGACAATCTTCAAGGCCAGTTTGTAAAGATTTTCGGCGACGGTGCCCGGCCTGCCCCTGTCCGCAATCGCATCCTGGACTTCGATCATGACCTGATGGGCCCGGTAAAATTTTTCAGATACCCGGCCTTTGGAGAAGATACGGGTCTGGTCCGAAAGGTAGCCCTCTATATTGGAGGCATAGTCCACCAGCACGGGAACGTGGGGTTCTATGTCCACCCATGCGGCTCCCTGGGAGGCCAGAGGTCCGGCGCCGCGACCCCCGGTCGGACCCGGGGTTGAACTCGGTATCGAACTGCTGGCGCCGGCCATGATGTGTCCGTATATAGTTTCCATATTGAAGGTCCGGGTGCGCACCAGGCCGGGGTGCCCTTTCGACCTGTAAAAGTTTTCGGCCTTGATTGCAAGGTCCATTTCCGTCTCCGATTCCGAAAGGAAACGGGGTAGATGATGGAATAACCGGTCCCCCAGTTCTGCCGCCCTTTGAATAAAAGATATTTCGTAGGGGGATTTGACCATACTCACCTGCTTCAGTCGTGTGGAAACATCCACCAGATCACACCCCGGAAAAGTCTTTACATAGATCCGGTATAGATTGACCGGGAGGATATCCAGTTCAAGACCGATTTTTTTCGGCACGAAACCCATGTGTTCACGGATCAGTCGGGGTAGGTGTTTGAAGCTGGAAAGGGGGACCGTTTTTTCAACGACGCCGTCCATGAGCGCCCGGTCCACACTTTTTCTGACCATCAGGAGAGGCGGGCCCGATGAAGGTATCCACAGGTGGGCATCCTGGTCCGTCCCGCTATAGCGGTAAAGGGCCACTTTTTGTACGATAAGCGCTCCATCGATGTCTTCTTTTGTCAGAAGGGCCTGAAATGTTTCCGTGCGTCTCGCTATATCTGCCGAAAGGGCTGATTTTTTCAACATGTTTCGAATCTCTCAAACGATTTGCTAATGTTATGGTTGACTTAACAAAGCAAAATTCATTATAGGTAGGCATGACCTTTCAACCCGGTCCCACATGACAAATTTTTTTGCATGTATGGCGCGTCGGTCGCCTTGGGAAAGGGGAGGGTAGACCTCTTCATAAGGAGGGCTTTTTATAACCCATGCAAACGGATAAGCGCAACAGCAAAGAAACGGAAGAGGCCATTAAGGCCCTCTTGAGAGAAAAGAACGGCATCCTCCTGGCCCACAATTATCAACGTCCCGAGGTCCAGGATCTGGCCGATCTTGCCGGAGATTCCCTTGAACTGTCCATCAAGGCCTCTCAAACAGATGCGGAAGTTATCGTGTTCTGTGGGGTCCATTTTATGGCCGAGACGGCCTCCATCCTATCTCCTGATAAGACCGTTCTGCTGCCGGTACAAACTGCGGGATGCCCTATGGCGGACATGATTACGGCTCAGGCTCTCAGGGATAAAAGAGTGGAGATGCCGGACGCCGAGGTGATCAGTTATGTGAATACCACCGCCGAGGTCAAGGCGGAAAGCGATATCTGCTGCACGTCGGCCAACGCGGTCCAGGTGGTCAATAGCATCGTTCCCGGCAGGCAGATCCTGATGACCCCGGATAAGAACCTCGCTCAATACACCATTCGGGAGACAGGGAGGGATATTCGTTACTGGGAGGGGTATTGTCCCGTTCACAACAACCTCAGGGCCGAGCAGGTCCAAAAGGTAAAGACGACCCATCCCGAGGCCCTGTTCCTGGCCCATCCCGAATGCCCGCCGGAAGTGCTTGAACTGGCCGATGTGATCTGCAGCACGTCAGGAATGATCGCCTTTGCCGCCCAATCCGACAGAAAAAAATTTATCATTGGAACCGAAACAGGAATCCTTCATCCTCTTTCAAAGGCCAATCCGGAAAAAATCTTTATCCCTGCAGATGAGCAGATGATTTGTCGGGATATGAAAAAAACAGGACTGAATGACATTCTCCGGGCCCTCGAAACCATGATACCGGTGGTCCGGGTGCCTGATGATATTAGACTTCGGGCCAGGAGAGCAGTTGAACGCATGCTCTCAGTGCCAAGAGACTGAGAGGCCTTTCACGGTAAATCCATGAGCGAACAAGCCAAAGAAGTCAAAAGCACGCTGGAATACCTGCGAAAACTTTTCATCATGCCGGACAAGCCGGATAAGTTTATTGAATTCGGCCACACTCTCCTTGAGCTGATACACGATTTCTCCACGGAAAAGGGGGGCATTCACAGCAGCATCAGCCTTCCGGAGCTGAGTGAGATATTCAATCAGACATCCATACCCGAGGATCCACATCTGATCAAGGACGTTCTGGCGGAAATCAAAGGAAAGGTGACCGCGCATTCCGTAAAGGTGAGCAATCCCTATTATATTGGTCACATGACCAGCGCTATCCCCTATTTTATGATTCTTCTGGAGATGATCATTGCCGCCCTGAATCAGAATCAGGTCAAGATCGAAACGGCCAAGGCTTCCAGCTTTGTGGAAAGAGAACTCGTGGCCTGGTTGCACCGCCTGGTCTTCAAAAGGACGGATAAATTCTATGAAAAAAACATTCAGAACCACCGGATCGCCCTCGGAAATATTACAACCGACGGCACTATCGGCAACCTGACGGGCCTCATCCTTGCCAGGGAAAAGGCCTTCCCTCCTGACGGGGATTTTTCCGGTTGCCGGTCGGCCGGGGTAGGGCGGGCACTGAGGCACTATGGGTATGAAAGGGCGGTCATCCTAGTCTCCACAAGAGGCCATTATTCCATCAAAAAGTCTGCCAACATGCTTGGGCTCGGCGAGGAAAATGTCTTAGCCATTCCCGTGGATGACTGCAACCGTGTGGATCTGAGAAGCCTGCGGCGAAAAATACGCTATCTCAAGGCGAAGAGGGAACGCACCAAAATTATCGCCATTGTTGGAATCGCGGGGTCGACGGAAACAGGTAATGTAGATGATCTCCACAAATTGGGTGAAATAGCCAGGCAGATCGGCGCCCATTTTCACGTGGACGCCTGCTGGGGGGGGACCGCACTCCTGGTGGACGAGTACCGCCCCATGTTCAAAGGCATAGAGCTGGCGGATTCGGTAACCATTGACGCCCATAAGCTTCTGTACTGTCCCATGACCATCGGCATCGTGCTGTGCAGGAGCGAGAAGGACCTCAACCTTCTCCGCCAGAGTTCCCATTATGTGATTCGAAGAAACTCGGTGGATATGGGTCGCTTTACTCTCGAAGGATCCCGTCCGTTCGCCAGTCTCAAGCCCTGGGCCGCCTTGAAGATTATCGGGAGAGAAGGTTATAGACTTCTTCTACAGAGCGCCAGGGAGAACACCGACTCATTGAAAGAGATCCTCGACGGATGTGGCCATTTCGAAACCCTCAACAAGCCGGAACTTTTTATTCTGAACTATCGTTTTATTCATCGAGACGTCCAGGACCAACTCCATGCGTGGCGGGCCATGCAAAAGTCGGTTGATGACAAGAAGGCGGTCAAAGAGCTGCGCAAAAATATCCGAAAAGTTAATCACCTCATCAATGCCTTTAATATCAAGCTTCATAAAGCCCTGAGAACGGATGACACGACCTTTGTATCAAGAACGACTCTTGAATCCACTCGATATCGCCCCCAAAACATCGTTGTTCTCAGGGCCGTGCTTATCAATCCTCTGACCAACAGGGCCATCCTTGAGGAAATCGTCGAGACCCAAAATCGCATCGGCCTTGAAATGTGGACCGAGTTCGAACCGGCCTACAATCGAATCCTGGAGGGTCGTCCCACGGATATCAATCGACGGCGGAGGGTTGAGGATACGGCGGGTCGTTAAATACCGTGCCCTTTTCCTACCCTATTTTTTTCAGGATTGAAAGGGCAGACTCAACCACTTCGGGATCGAACTGGGAGCCGCTGTTTTTGTGCAATTCTTCGAGGCAGAGCGAGAAGGGAAGGGCTTTACGGTAGGCCCGGTTTGAACTCATGGCGTCAAAGGCATCGGCCACTGCAAGAATTCGAGCGAGTTTCGGAATTTGCTCCTTTGCTATGCCGTCCGGATAGCCCTTTCCGTCCCACCTTTCATGATGATGTTTGATGATGGCGAGCTCTTCCGGGTCCAACCCGAGGGGAACGACGATATTGACGCCAATGTTCGGATGGGCCTTGATATGATCAAATTCTTCGTGGGTCAATCGGCCGGGCTTGTTCAGAATATCGTCTTTGATTCCGATTTTTCCTATGTCATGAAGCGGGCCGCTTGTTTCGATCCTGTGCAGGTCATTGGGGCTGCAACCCATATTTTTGGCGATCTTCAAGGCATATTCGGTCACCCTGCTGGAGTGCTGCTGGGTGTAGGGGTCCTTGGCCTCGATAGCACTGACCAGAGTCATCAAGGAGGCGATGAAACTCTGTTTCAGATTGTCGTAAAGGGCCATATTCTCTATATTTAAGGCCGCCTTTTCCGCTAAAAATTTGAGGACGAATTCATCCTCATTGTCAAAGGGTTTTTCGCCTTCCTTTGCCCCAACAAAAAGAACGCCGAAGGGTTCGTTTCTAATATTGAATGGAGCTGCCATCACGGCGTGGCAGCGAGATGATCGATCCAGGAAAAAATCTTCCCCGTTCACCGGCCCGAAGTATTTTTCGATGAAAGACTTTTCCAGGACAATGCGGCCGGCCGGGTTTCTTGCAAATTTGGCTTGAGTGCCCGGACTCATGTGTTCGAACCCCTGCTGGGCCAGTGTAAGCAGGTGAGAATTCTTCGGGTCGTAGATCAGAAAACAAGCCTTTCGGGCATTGCATGATTCAATGGCCTTGGTGATGACATAGCGGTAGAGATTTTCTGATCGGTTGATTTTGGACAGTGAGTCGACAATATGATAGAGGATCGTCTGCAACCCGATTCTTCTTTCCAGTTGGTTGTTCAATTCCTCGACCTCTTTCTTCTTTTCCAGTTCCTGATGGAGTTCCCAATTCTTTTCCATCAATAAATGAAGCCTCTGAATTCTCTCCATTGACAGCTTCACGTCTTCGAAACGGAACGGCTTTACAAGAAAGTCGGAGGCGCCGTTGTGCATGGCGTCGATGACGACCTCCATGGTGGGATAGCCCGTCATGAGAATAACTGTTGTAAGTCTTTGGGATTCGGCGATTTTTTTAAGGACTTCGATCCCGTTTAGTTCGGGCATCATCAGGTCGAGAAAGACATAGTCGTAATGGGTTCGGCTGATCTTTTCCAGGGCTACCAAACCATTATGGCCGGTTTCAACATGTCTGATTCCCAGGTGTCGGAGATAAAGTTGCAGGGTTTCACAGATGATTGACTCATCATCGGCCACGAGAACCTGGAGGAATTCGAGTTGGGTTGATGCTAGTGTTGCAGGTTCTTGAACAGTTTCGATTTGCAAAGTTTGAATTCCTCTTCTGTTAGAAACCCCCTGTCTCGGAGGGCCGATATACGCTCCAGGTCGGACAAGAGGGGTGTACCTGTGCCCGGTTTGTTTTCCTGGTAGTAGTGGGAGAGCATGCTTCCGGCAATGAAAGGCCCGTTATTCTTCATGGGGTTTCCGCTCCCGGGTTCTTCTTGCTCGTCATTGTCATTTGCTCCCATGAGTTGTTTCACCATGTGGAGTTGATTATAGGCCTCCTGCAGCTCCGCGAGCAGCCTTCGATTTTCTCTGACAAGATGAATCCGTTCCTGGGCATTGTTCACAACAATTTTGATTTCTTCCAATTTGAAGGGCTTGGTAATGTAATCGTAGGCCCCGTCCCGGATGGCCTGAACGGCGGATTCAATAGACGCAAAGCCCGTGA
>CAZXWJ010000204.1:0-7973 GCA_964644375.1 uncultured Desulfobacteraceae bacterium
GTCTCTATCGGCGGGGCGGCCAGACAAATGACCTGGGCATAGTCGTCAAACTGATCCATGACCCTGAATCGAGCGTCCAGATCATAAAGAACGGGGACCGCCCTGACACGCTTGCCTATATCCTTGTAATTCGGGTTTACCTCCATCATCTTTTCGTAATAACCCTTCGGAAAAATGTGATTAAATATATCAATTTTCATTTTGTCCCTCCCCTGATTGGTTAATGAGTGATGGAATTAGCAAATTGGTAAAACCATACGTTTGGATCTAAGAGCCGTATATATTGATTCCACACCTATCTGACAGACACTCATTCCTATGGATCAGCAATGATTCCGATTCAACGGGTTTTGGTTATCAATGGATTATGCTTTATTCCGAACGTCGAGCTAAAAGAACGATTTTTGTTTTGGAAAAAAACTCAGGAATCGATTGGGATATTCATGTTCCCGTGACAAAGAGTAAACGACGATGGCGCCATGCTTCCTTGTCGGGGTATCATTATTGCTGGAGAGTTGACACATTTTCGCCTTATTCGATGGTAATATACGCTTGCTCGCTCAGCGGAAAGATATGGAACAACCTAGGTGCCCGTATCAAACGATAGGCCGGTTGCTATAAACTTTTTTCGGGTAGAGATTTCAGGTGATGTTGCACTTTCATCAAGTGTTTTTCAAGGTATTCTATAGCCGCCACCCTGTCTTTTGCGATGATGGCCTTCAGGATATCCTCATGAAAATTCAGCGCCTTTTTGGATACCTGCAAGTTCGGTGTCAAGCGACAGAGAAGGTCTTCGAGCAGGGCCAGTATGGATCCCGCAACAATGACAAAGACATGGTTTTTTGATGCCTTTGCGAGAAGATTGTGAAATTCGATATTCTCATCCGTGGCCATTAATTTTCTTTCTATTTTCTTTCGGGCCTTCTCGATATTTTTCTGAAGGGCTTGAATATCCTGTTCATCTGCAAAATCTATCGCGTCATTCAACACAATCTTCTCGATCTTGAATCGGGCCACCGTCAGTTCCTCTATGCTGACCTTTTCCATTTGGAAAGCATCGAGAAAAAGCGCGCTGATGCGATTCAAAATGGTATCCTTGATGAACGGTCCGCCACCAAACCCCTTCTGGATCGAAATAAAACCGGATAATTCCAGAATACGCAGGGCCTCCCGGATCGTCTGACGTCCCACATTGAATTGATGGGCGAGTTCCGTCTCCGGAGGAAGTTTGTCTCCGGGGATAAGAACGCCCTGGATGACGAGCTTCTTGATTTCAAAGGAAACCTTCTCGAATGTCCTGCTGCCTTTTACTGGATTGAAAAGGACATTGTGCTCTGCCATTTCGTCGCCCTCAGTCTATTTATCAGACTTATAAGTGTTGCCTTTATATCCACCGCAATCAACGTAAAAGCATGGGTCATTTCTAAGTTTCATCACGTATTCCGCCATGCCGTCGTTGGTCGCCTAAGTGCGTTCCGAAAAATCATCCGAACCGGCCTGTTTCTCCATGGATGACAAGGCCAGACAAATGGTCCGAGCGTAATCATCAAGCTGATCCATGTCCCTGAACCGTGCATTCAAATCATAGGGCATCGCACCGGCCGCACCCACTTTCTCTTTTCCTTGTGCTCGGGGTTAACCTGCAGCATCTTGTCTTAAGAGGGCAATGGAAAGATACGTACGGATTCCCCTTATGGGGGGATTGTCTTATGGCATCAAGTATTTTATTTCTGAAGGAGAAAAAGCGGTTTTACAATCTAATGGCTAAAGGTGAGAGAATCATATGACTATGGCCGCATCAAGGGTTGACCGTGTTATTCAAAAAGGCCTTTCCGGTCTAGACATCTGCAGAACCGTTGAAAAATCAGGAGAGGGTATTCACGAGAACGGAATGGCATAACATAACGATCATCTCGTTATGTTACGCAAAGAGGTTTATTGAAAGCGCCCCTTTCTCTAGGGCGAGTATAGGGCCGAGAAATTTCAGAACCCATGTATAAAGTCTTAATGTCAGACTTTATTTATTTTTAAAATATCGAGAGATCTTAAGTCAAGAAAAAAATGTCACCTATTCAGGCCGATAAAATTATGTTAGGTTCGGGGAGACAGAAACGGAATCAAAGTCGGGGAAAAGTTGTGGAACCCAGGGCAAAGAGCATCGGCAGAGCAAGAGAAACCCTGAACCGACATGGCATGATTGACAAGGGAGATCGCATCATTGTGGCCGTTTCAGGAGGGCCGGATTCCGTATGCCTTCTCGATATCCTTCACCGTCTGCGGGAGGAGATGGGTATTGAACTTCTGGTCGCCCACTTCGACCACGGTCTCAGGCCCCGAGAGGACGAAGCCGAGACCCGATTTGTCCATGATCTCGCCTTGTCCATGGGGCTTTCCTTTGAAAGCGAAAAGGGTCGTCTCACGGCCGAAACGGGCGGCGTATCGATCGAAGAAAAAGCCAGGGATGCGAGGTACGCTTTTCTGGAAGACCTGTCGAACAGGCACCAGGCCAAAAAAATCGCCGTAGGACACACCCTCAACGACCAGGCGGAAACCGTCATCATGCGACTCTTGAGGGGCAGCGGCCCTTCCGGCCTGGCGGGAATCCCACCGGTTCGAGACAAGAAGATCATCAGACCGCTGATCGATATCTCAAGAGAAGAAATCCTCTCCTATCTCAAGGCCGGGAATCTTTCCTATGTGACAGACAGTTCCAATCTCCAGAGGGTTTTTTTGAGAAACCGAATCCGACTCGACCTGATGCCCCGGCTCCTGGACTACCAACCCCGTCTTATCGAACATTTGGGCCGATTGGCACAACTCCTCCGGGATGAGAACCTTTTTATGGACATGCAGGCCGATCAATGGCTAAAAAATGAGGCGGAGCCTGCACCGGAGGGGTCGATGGCCATATCGGTCACCCGTTTCCTTGATCTTTCCCGACCCCTCAAAAATCGTGTTACTCGCGGCCTGCTTCTTCAGGTCCAAAAGAACCTTCGAAGGATATCCGGAGCTCACATCCTTTCCGTGAACCGGCTTGCCGAGAGTCCTGACCCACAAGGCGAACTCCATTTACCGGGCGGCCTCAGGGTCAAAAAGGCCTACGAAAGCCTGGTCTTTTCAAGGTTCAAAGAACCCAGACAATTCAAGTTTCGCATTCCCATTCACGGACCGGGCACCTTCCACCTCGAGAGGATCTCTCGCTCCGTGTCCCTTGAATACCTGGACGCAGGGATTGATCCGACTCGCCAGACCGCCCCCGACGTAGCACTTCTTGACGCCGGCAAAATTCGGTTTCCCCTTTTGCTTCGGAACTTCGAACCCGGGGATCGCTTCATCCCACTGGGCATGAAGGGCCGGAAAAAAATCAAGGACTTTTTTATAGACCTCAAGATTCCCTCCGGGGAAAGGGCGCAAACCCCCATTTTGGCCTTCGGGGATATTCCCGTTTGGGTGTGCGGCTACCGTATCGACGACCGGTTTAAAATTACCCCTGCCACAAAAGCCATTCTAAAAATCACGATCACATGATTTTCCACTGCCCCCCGGCTGCGCCCGAGGGCAGTGGAAAATTATAAATCTGGTAACGGTTTAGTTTTTTCAAAAAGCCTTCGGCCGTGGACGGGTCATGTCCAAAGGACGTTCGCTTTTTAAAGGACCAAACGCAAACCTGATTTTACCCATTCGCCGGGCTGGACGAAATCGGACGGCACGGCCCTTGATTATAAGTTTATGGTTTTTTACCGGTAAATTGAAACAAGGAGGGAGGGCAAAGATATCCCTTGGGAGGCTAAGGATATAAAGGCCTCCCCGGGGTTAAAGACAGGCAAAAAGAAATAGGGCAAACACACAGAAGCCCGACTCGTCAGTCAACCGGCTTCCTGTTTGTAGTAGATTTCCCCTTTCGAGGTATCCATAAATCCCCTTTTTTGATGGGTGATCTTTGGGTGTTTGGAATCGAAAAACTCACCAAGAAACGAGTAGGCCTTTCGATGATTCATTTTTCCGCCGCAGGTCTCAAAAGTCACTGCCGCAAAATTGAATTCGGGCCAGGTGTGAATGGCAAGGTGCGATTCTGCAATGGTCAAGGTACCGCTGACACCCCACGGGTTGAATGTGTGAAACGATTCTGCGACCACTTGTGCACCCATGAGGTCTGCCGCCTGCAGCATGCCCACGCGAATCCGGCCTTCATCCAGGAGGCTTTCATGGTTGCACTCGTAGAGGTCAATGAGAACAAGGTCCAAGAGTGAATAGATTGTTCCCACCCCCTTTCATTTTAATTTATGTGTCGAATTTTCCAACTCCCTTCTTCACAAGCCCAATGCTGTGGGCCTGGTCCGGTTATCCGGCGGATATTTGGATACATTTTGAATGCGGCGAAGTATATTTCAATCTTTTCGGGAGGTCAAGATTCTATTGGATTTTCATTGAATATTTCCCCGATCCCCGTCGTGTAGGGGGACCGGACAATGCCCTTCTCGGTGATAATAGCGCTGAGGTATCGGTTGGGGGTAATATCAAAGGCCGGATTGTAGGCCTTGACGCCCCTAGGCCCGATTTCACGATTTCCAAACACGGATATCTCCTCGGGTGCCCTTTCTTCTACGGGAATCATGTCGCCGTTCCCGATATTCACATCGATCGTCGAAAGCGGTGCGGCAACATAGAATGGAATACCGTTTTCTTTGGCCAGAACAGCCAACTGATAGGTCCCGATCTTGTTGGCCACATCCCCGTTGGCTGCGATCCTGTCCGCGCCGGTGATCACAAGATCGATTTTCTTTTCCCGCATCAAAAATCCTGCCGCATTGTCCGCAATAACCGTGACGGGAATACCGTCTTCCATCAGTTCAAAGGCCGTCAACCTCAGGCCCTGGAGCCAAGGTCGTGTCTCATCCGCGATAACTCTAACCTTTTTTCCGTCTTCGTGAGCGGCGCGAATAACGCCAAGAGCCGTACCATACCCCCCCGTGGCCAGGGACCCGGCGTTACAATGGGTCAAAATGGTTGCCCCCTCAGGGACAAGCTCTAGACCGTGTCTGCCCATCCTTTGATTGATTTCGATATCTTCGGCGAGCAATTTTTCCGATTCCAGCTTCAGGGCCGCAGTTATTTCTTCAACGGGCCGGTCGGCCATACGGTCTGCAAGGAGCGACATCCGGTCCACGGCCCACCTCAGATTTACTGCGGTCGGACGCGCGCCGAGCATCCTGTCGGCCATTTTTTTAAAATCACGCATATATCCTTCATGGGTTTTGGCTTTAATGGACCGGGCGCCCAAGGCCAATCCCATGCCGGCGGCCACGCCAATTGCCGGAGCCCCTCTGATCACCATCTTTTTAATGGCTCCGATGACATCACTGTACCCGTTACACGTATACCATTCGACCTTTGCCGGAATTTTTCTCTGGTCGATCATTCGGACCGTTTTTCCCTGCCATTCAATGGTTGGAATCATAAAAAAAACCTGTGCCCTTCGAAAATCCTCGCTCAGATGTGAGAGAACTGGGTCAGACCTGTTAAAATGAGCGGATTGCATGCCGTTAGTCGATTCTTATTCTCCAGCCATAGGGGTCTTCTTTTTCATTGTACTGGATGGCCACGATCTCATTGTATAGCCTCTGGGAAAGTTCCCCCATTTTCCCTCCCGCAAAAATGTAATCCTTTTCCTTGTAGGTCATCTGGCCGACAGGTGAGATAACGGCCGCCGTACCGGTCCCAAAGGCCTCCTTGAGTCTGCCGTTTTCAGCCGCACCCGTCACTTCATCGATAGACAGGACGCGCTCCGACACTTTCATGCCCCAATCCCTAGTCATATGCAGTACGGAATCCCTTGTCACGCCCGGGAGTATGCTCCCGTCCAGGGGGGCCGTAATCACTTCATCGTCAATGACGAAGAACATATTCATGGTTCCGACTTCTTCCACATACTTGTGCTCCGCCGCATCCAGCCAAAGCACTTGGGTAAAGCCCTTTTTCTTCGCCTCCTCGGCGGCAAAAAGGCTGGCGGCATAGTTACCCGCCGTCTTTATTTCTCCCGTTCCGCCTACGGCCGCTCGAATATATTTGTCCTCCACGTAAATTTTTACAGGGTTTAGACCTTCCTTATAATAGGCACCTACAGGTCCCAGAATGATGAAAAAAAGATAGTTGTTGGCAGGACGAACACCCAGGTGGGGTTCGGTGGCCAGCATGGTCGGTCTGATATACATGGAGGTTCCTTCGGTCTTAGGAACCCATTCCCTGTCGATGGAAAGAAGCCTCTTCAGTCCTTCCATAGCCAGATCGATATCCACCTCCGGCATGCATAACCGGGCCGCCGATCGGTTCATACGCTTGAAATTATCCGTGGGTCGAAACAGATAGATGCCGCCGTCTTTGCCGTGATAGGCCTTGAGTCCTTCAAAAATCTCTTGACCGTAATGAATGGACATTGCAGCAGGACTGATCTGCAGATCCCCATAGGGCACTATCCGGGGATCGATCCATCCCTTCCCTGTTTCATAATCCACAAGAAACATATGGTCGGTGGTGATATCGCCAAAGCCCAGTTTAGAGTCGTCTGAAGGTTTCTCCTTCAACTGTTGCGGGTCTGCAGGGATGATTTTGATTTCCATAGTCTATCTCCTTTTCAAAATCGTATTACAATTTGAAAATTTTTAGATAGCATATGCGCTTGTTGATGACAACAAGCGATTTTCGGTTACCATAGATAGGAACCCGGAAAACGGTGGAGGTCCGATGGGAAGGGATAACCTACCGCATGCCCTAGACCCGTCTGCACCAAGGCTTCGGCGTGGAGTCATTAATGATATGAATTTTACGATGTGGCCTTTTGGCCACGCCCTCTTAAAAAAGGCATCATTCCAGTTTAAAAAAAATTAGCAAAATTTAATCGTACATCAATTTTTCAAAAAAATCTGCATTGTGACCGTAATTTCGTTGAACCCTATCAGCCATGAAATGCATTAGGCGCGGTAATCCCAAGCTCAACGGGTCGGTCTCGTATCACCCCATCAGACTCGGCAACCACAGGGCCAGTGGCGGAAAGATGATGATCATGGCCATGGCGACCGCATCGCAGCAGAGAAAGGGTATGGCCGCATTGATGATCTCTTTGATGCTGATATCCTCTTCCGCCACGCCCTTCATGACGAAGAGCATCATCCCGAAGGGGGGAGTCGTCATGCCCATCTCGAAATTAATGAGCATAATGATACCGAACCAAACGGGATCAAAGCCGAGCATATTGACGATCGGCATGAATATAGGAAGGCTGATCATCATAATGGAGATAGTCTCCATGAACATGCCCAGGACAAATACGCACAACTGCATGCCGAGAAGAATAAAGATACTATGGACGTGCAGTCCTTCGATGACCCCGAGAAGACCCTGCGTGGCTCCGGTATAGGCGAGGATACTGCTGAAAGTCTTGGAGGCGGCAATGATCATGAAGACCATGATCGTGATTTCAAGGGTTCCCGACAGTGAAGCCTTCATCATCGGCCAGTTCAAACGCCCGTAGACAAGCGCCACTATGATGGTGGCGATGGCCCCGGAAGCGGCCGCTTCCGTGGGCGTGGCAAATCCCAGGAGCATCAGGCCCAGGACCATAAAAATGATGAATCCCAGCGGCAGGGTATAGCGAATCGCGCCTATGATCTTCTCCCTCCAAGCGGTTTTCGACACATCGTACCGGGGAGCAAGAGAAGGATTAAGCCGGCATCGAAGGACAATGTAGGTTGCATACAAGATACCGATAAGAAGACCGGGGATAGCACCGGCCACCAAAATTTTTCCAACCGAGATATGTCCGATACTGGCCAAAACAACAGCTAATGACGACGGAGGAACAAGCATGGCCAGTCCCCCCACCCCGATGATGGGCCCGACGGCCATGGGCGTTTTATAGCCACGTTTCCTCATTTCAGGCAGGAGCGCCGCCCCCAGCATGGCCGTATTTGCAATGG
>CAZXWJ010000205.1:0-7960 GCA_964644375.1 uncultured Desulfobacteraceae bacterium
CCAGGATATCCGTTCCATAATTGGTGAGCCCCTGGCTGGTAACCGGGTGTTCCTGAATCGCCGTTGCAAACCGCTTTGCCGCCGCCTTGAAGGCCTCACCGTCGGCAATGGGCGCCGGCTCCCCTCCTGTGGGATCTATGATAATCGCCTTGAGGCCCTTTGACCCCATGATCGCACCCATGCCACCGCGCCCTGCGTGGCGGTTAGGGCGAAGATCTCTATCCGTAAAGGCAATGCTGGCGGAAGCCATCTTCCACTCACCGGCCTGGCCGATGCTGACATACCCCGCTTTATCCCCGAATTCCTGTCTGAGTTTCTCCACGGTTGCATAGTTGCCGGACCCTTGGAGGTCATCCGCCGGAGTGAGTTCCGCCTTGTCCTTCCCCACGTAAAGTTTATAGAGTTTTTTCTCCTGAGGCAAACCCTCGAAAACCAGCGCGGCAATTCCGAGCCTGGCCAAATAGCCGCCGGGCTGTCCCCCGGAATTGGACTCCTTGATACCCCCTGTCAGAGGACTCTTGGCACCAACCGATACCCTGCCCGAATTGGCACAGTTGGTTCCCCCAAGCAGGCCCGGAGCAATCACCAGCTTGTTGTTCGGTCCGATTGCGACGCAGGTCGGATCTACTTCCTTTGAGACAATGGCCGAGGTCATCCCCCTCCCACCGAGTCCCTGATAGGCTGTGGGGACCTCTTCGCTCTTGATCGAAAGATCGGACATGTTGATTCTGAGGATTTTGGACATGGCAACCTCCTTCAGTATCTAAAGATGGATAAACTAGACATATACTAATTATTTTGTCATATTAAAGGAAGACCAGCAAGCAAAATATATAAGGAACTCAAACGCTTATATCCATCGTGACAGATAGACAAATAAACCCTTGATTGACATGACGGCCCCTTTGCGAAATAATTATTTACGGTGTCCGGTTATTCGGAGAAGAAACATGTCACTCCAAATTTTTTTAAGTTCTTCGCTGCGAAAATATGTCCCGAATTATGACCCTGCCGTTGGTGTCGAACTCGTTATCCGAAAAGGGATGAGCGTATCCGAGGTCTGCCGGCAGCTGGACATACCGACTGAACCCATTAAAATCGTCATGGTTGACGGCATCGGGAAATCCCTGGACCAGGTCCTCGAGGGAAATGAAAGGGTGGGGCTCTTTCCACCCGTGGGAGGCGGTTAAATGACGGATATCAAAAAAGCAGATCCCCTTTGCATTGCCATATTCGGCTCACTCAGGGCATATATGGACAGGCAGGAACTCCCCTATACCCTGGAAAGGGAGGTGCCTGAGGAGGGATGTTCCGCCCGCGACGTTGCCTCGAGTCTCAATCTTCCCCCAGAAAAGATCGAGGCGGTTTTTCGGAACGGCAAGGTCATCAATATTTACGATACCGTCTTTCCCGAAGACCGTGTCGCCTTCTTTCCCCAGGGAACTCCGGGACCTTACCGAGTCTTTCTGGGCATGGTTCGAGAGAACATTGAACGAACAAAAAGGGAAAAAATGAGTTGATTGTACCCCACCTTGAACACCCGGAATGGGCCACAGTGTTTTCCCTTGAAGACCTCGAAACCCATCGCAGGAATTCAAAAGACGATGAAAACTCCGCCCCGATCCGACGAAAAAATGATCCTGGAAGATCTTGTCCGGCTTGAATCCCATTGTGTCGACCATCCGGCCGGGGGCGAGATCCGGGTGCTGAAACAACGGCATGCCCTGCACATTGCTAAGACCTGTGCCTGCAGTGTGAGACAGGTCTATGAATCGGCACTCGGGCTTGGCACTTACCCCTATTGCTACATCCGGAACAGAGAGGCCCTGCCTCCTGCCGGGCAACTCGACCTTATTCGGTCCCGGGTTGCGATTGTGGGCGCAGGCGGGCTCGGGGGCCAGGTTATCCTTCTGCTGGCGAGAATGGGGATCGGATATCTCACGGTTGTGGACCATGATGTCTTTGACGAGACCAACCTGAACCGACAGGCCTTGTGCACAGGAAAAACCCTGGGAAAGGCCAAGGCCGGGGAAGCGGCAAAAGTCATCGCTAGCATTAATCCCGGGGTCGATGTAACACCCCATCGAATCCGGCTTGAGGAATCAAATGCAAGTGAACTATTGGCGGGTTCCGACGTTGTGGTGGATGCCCTGGATAATGTGAGGGGCCGTTTCATCTTGGAAAAAGAGAGCAAACGCCTGGGAATTCCGCTCATTCATGGAGCCGTGGCGGGTTTTGAGGGTCGTGTCATGACCATCTTTCCAGAGGACGACGGCATGGCGCTGCTTTACGGCCGCGACGAGCCGACAGACAATGGCACCCTGACTCCGGAAGCGATCTTGGGCGTTCCCACGCTCACACCCGCCCTGATCGCAACCCTTCAGGCCATGGAAGTGCTGAATGTCATCCTCAAAAAGAAAAAAATTTCGAGGAACACGATGTTTCACATGGACCTCGAAAGGGCAGAGTTCAACAAATTCTCTTTTGAAGAATAACCCTGAAATTTAAAAAGGCGGCAACCGTTTAACCTTTTGAAACGCCTTCAGCTTTGGATGGGTCAAGTCCATCTCTTTTCAAAAAGCTTGATGCATACTCAAAGACAGGGAACGATCGAGAAAATCAATGAAAATCATCAGGAAGCGTTGTGCCCGGGGGGCTAGAGGTGCGGAGGGAATAGCGGTAATCATCGATGTCTTCAGGGCTTTTTCTTGCGAACCCTTTTTTTTTCATTTCCATGCCGCCAAAATCATCCTTGAGGCCGACCCCGAAAAGGCCGTCGCCCTCAAAAGGGATCATCCGGATTGGATACTTGTAGGTGAACAGAACGAAGTGCCTCTCCAAGGAGCCGACTTGGGAAACTCCCCTTCGGAGATTCTGCTCAAGGGGCCGGCATTTTTTCGCGACCGGACGGTCATCCACCGGACCACGGCCGGCGTGACAGGTGCCGCGACCGCCCTCGAGACGGCTGAAGAGGTCCTTTTGGGCTCCTTCCTGACGGCCGGTGCGAGCGCCGCTTACATCCGGACCAAGCGCCCTGATCTCGTCACCCTGGTGGCCATGGGGGAGAGAGCGCAAAGGCCCGCACCGGAAGACGAGGCCTGCGCAGAGTACCTCGAACATCTTCTCACGGGCCACCCCTATGATGCCCTGGAGGCCCTGAAGGAGATCCTCTTTCAGCCCACCGCCCAGAAATTCATACTCGGAGAAAAACCCTACCTGCCAAGAGAGGACCCCATCATCTGCCTCCAACGTGACCTCTTCAATTTTGTTCTTATTGCCCAAAAAAGAGCAGGGGAAATCATTGTAGAGAGGCAGTAGATTTAGGACAACTTATATTCCTTGATCTTGGCATGGAGGATAGGGCGGCTGATTTCAAGGATCTTGGCGGCTTTCGATCGATTCCCACCGGTCAGGTCAAGGGCCTTTCGAATCAAATCCCGCTCAAGCGTTTTCGAGGCTTTCTTGATAGAGAGCGTATGACCCGGTTCTCCACAGGAAGAGTAGACATCGCCGGATATCATATTGGTAGGCAAATCATTCGGGGTGATCCACCGGTCTTCGGCAAGCAGTACGGCCCGTTCGGTCACATTTTCAAGTTCCCTCACATTTCCCGGCCATGAATACCCCATGAGGAGGGGCATCGTCTTGGAAGAGGGCCCCTGTATATTTTTGTTCAATTTTTTATTGAAGACGTCAATGAAATACCCGAAAAGAAGAGGAATATCCCCCCGCCGATCCCTCAAAGGCGGCAAATGGATACTCATGACATTGATCCTGTAAAAAAGATCCTCACGAAATCTTCCCTCGACCACCTCCCCCTGCAGGTCTTTTGCCGTAGCCGCGATGACCCTGACATCGATCTTCTTGGAATGGGAGCCCCCCAGGGGCATAATTTCCTGTTCCTGCAGGACCCGCAGAAGTTTGGCCTGAAGGGACAAGGCCATATCTCCAATTTCATCAAGAAAGATGGTTCCGCCGTCCGCCTCTTCAAATAGGCCCGGCTTGTCCCGAACGGCATCGGTAAAGGCGCCTTTCCTATACCCGAAAAGCTCGCTTTCCAGAAGGGTTTCGGGAATGCCTGCGCAGTTGATGTTCACGAGAGGGCGGTCGACTCGCGGACTGCTCGTATGGATGGCCTTGGCAATCAGTTCCTTACCGGTTCCGCTATCGCCGGTGATAAGCACCGTGGTATTATGGTCCGAAACTCTGCGAACAAGATCGAAGACCTCCGCCATGGCCTCGCTTCGAGCAATGATATTGTTGAAAGAATATTTCTTCTCGATCTCATTTATTTTTGTCTTGAGTTCCTGATTCTCTTCCTTGAGTCGTTCCCTTTCCTCCGCCTTTTTCAGGGTCAGAAGCACTTCATCCTGTTTAAAGGGTTTGGAAATATAATCATAGGCCCCCAGTTTTATCGCGCCCAGTGCTGTATCCACCGTACCGTAAGCGGACATCATGATGAAGGTCTTCTCAGGGTACTTCTCCCTGGACTTTTCCAAAAAGGCCATGCCGTCCATCTTCGGCATCTTTAGATCGCAGAGGATAAAATCAAAGTCTTCCCGGCCCAGAAGTTCAAGTCCTTCAAGTCCGTTGGCCGCCGTCTTAGAAGCATAACCGGCCTTGTTCAGCATCACCTGAAGCATATGCCTCATGTTCTTTTCGTCATCGATAATCAAAACCCGATTTTCAGGCATGTCTGTCCTCGGCCACCGTTTTTTCTGTAAGGGGGAGGGTCACTCTAATGGTTACACCCCTGCCCGAAAGGCTTTCCGCCCGAAGAGTTCCTCTGAGATCTTCCACGATCCTGTAGGAGACGGAGAGCCCGAGACCGGTTCCCTTCCCGGGTTCTTTTGTAGTGTAAAAGGGATCAAAAATATGTCCAAGTTCTTTTTCGGGAATTCCCGGCCCGTTGTCTTCGAATGTCAGTTCAATGTTCTCGTCGATATTATTGCTTTGAATCTTCAGAGATTTTTTAGACCGGCCTGCGTCCCAAAGGGCGGCATCCGAGAACGCATCCGCAGCATTTATAATAATATTCAAAAAGACCTGTTGCAATAGATGCGGATCGGCATCAACGGTATCCCGAATCGCACCGGTCTCGATATCTATCTCAATGTCTTCCATCATAGGCTGAGGCTTCAGAATATTGAGTGTTTCGAGAACAATTTCATGAGCCGACACCGGCTCTCTGGCCCCCTCGGACGGTCTGGAAAAATCCAGGAGCTGTCGAATAATCCTGTTGATTCTTGTAATCTCATCTTCAATGCGCTCCAAAAAATCTTTATTCTCTTCTTCCGTCACATCATTCTTGGCGAGGAGTTCAAGATAGCCCAGGACAATGCCGATTGGGTTTCCGATTTCATGGGCTATCCCTGCAGCAAGACGCCCAACGGAGGCGAATTTTTCCGATCTGATAATTTCATCCTGGGCCTGTTGCAGTTCACGGTTGGCCTTTTCAAGAGAAAGGACATTGTCTTTCAATTCTCTTTTGTTCTGTTCAAGGCGTCTTAGCATATTATTCAGAGAACGAGACAGCTCGCCGATTTCATTGCTGCTTGCAGCCTCGACGGAGGGCACCAAGTCACCTTCCGTGTATTCCGAGGTCAAATTGAGCAGACTTTTGATAGGTTTAACGACGATCCTGGACAGGAGAGAGATACCGACCACGACAAGGACCAGGGCATCGAGGAGGATATACATAAAGATGATCTTCTGAGATTGCCGAAGACTCTGGTAGACGGGCAAGAGACTCACTCGCAGATGAATTGCTCCCACGACCCGGTTTTCATAAAAAAGAGGAGCAGTCAAACGCAATTCTCTGTATTCAAGCCATAACACGCCCCAGGTCTTTCCCCGGAAGGAGACGGCCTCGGATTTTGTTCTCAGCGCTTCGAGGGCCGAGACTGAGGCGTCTTTGCTCGATCGCCTGAATTCACCGGATGAAACGATTGATTTTCCTTTCGAATCTATGAGCAAGACATCGGAAAGCCCGCCGTCTGCAATGAGAGCTTCGGTACTCCGAATAAAATGGGAAGTTGAGATCGCCGCCCCCGGATCCCCTTTTTGAGAGAGGAGAAGCCCAACGTGACTTTCGATGGCATGAACGAAAAACCGGGATGTCTGAATCTTGGCCTCGATGAGGTCCCTTTCCGAAAATTTCACCATAACCACATTTATGAGAAGCATCGCCGCGACAATCAGAAAAATTAATTCCGCAAGGATGCCTGTCCTCAGGCTGTATAGCGGTAATCTCAAGATATCTCCTCAGACCAGTATTCGATAGTACCACGAGACCAAATCGTTTCCAAAAAAGAAAAAGATCAAAGCCCCCAGGGCAAGAAAGGGGCCGAAGGGAATTCTGGCACGGTATCCGCGCCCGGAAAGTAAAAGCGCCCCTCCACCGATAAAGATCCCGGCGATAGACGAAATCAAGATGATAAAGGGAAGAGATTTCCACCCCATCCAAGCACCGATCATGGCCAGTAGTTTCACATCGCCAAATCCCATGCCTTCTTTTCCTGTAAGCCATTCAAAGACAAAGGCCACGACGAACAGTCCTCCCCCGCCCGCAACCAGGCCGATGAGGGATTCCAACCAGGTAATTTCCGTCCAATTCAAAACGGACAGACCCGCACCTAAGAGAATTCCCGGCAGAGAAAGGACATCGGGAATGATCTGATGGTCAATATCGATAAAACTTACAACCACGAGAGAGGCCGAAAACGCCAGATAAACAGGATACTGCGGATGCAAACCGTATTTGATAAAAAGGGCGGTACTCAGCAATCCGGTGATGAGTTCCACTACAGGGTATCGAAGGGATATCGGATGGCGACAAAATCGACATTTTCCCAGAAGCAGGAGGTAACTGACCAGAGGAATGTTATCATAGAACTTTATACGCTTCCCACATTGCGGACACGTGGAAGGAGGGTGTATAATGGATTCATGCCTGGGAAGGCGATAGATGCACACATTGAGAAAGCTGCCTATCACGAGACCAAACAGGAGAGCAAATATCGTCAAAAGAGAACCTAACGCCATAAATACCACCTTATTTCTGAAGAGATTGACAGATGTGGTCCTTTAAGAATATATGATAGTATGATGTTAATTACCATTAATCCAGATAATCCACAAATGCGTCTGATCAACCGGGTCTGCGAGGTCCTGGAGAGGGGCGGTCTGATCGCCTATCCCACGGACACCTTTTACGGCATAGGGTGTGATCTGTTAAACAAAAAGGGTATACAGCTTATCCACCGGCTGAAAAATCGCCCGATGAAACAACCCTTTTCCTTTATATGCGACAGTCTCAAGGAGACAAGCCGCTACGCCCAGGTCACCAACTATGCCTATAAGACCATGAAAAAATATCTTCCCGGACCCTATACCTTTATCCTGGAAGCCACGAAGCTCGTTCCCAAAATCATGCTGACGAAGAGAAAAACGGTCGGTATCCGTGTGCCCGACAATAAAATTTGCATGGATATCGTGGGGACCCTTGGCCGGCCTATTATCAGCACAAGTGCGGGGTACGATGACCCCTTTGCCATTCAAGAAGCCTATGGCCGCAATCTCCAAGTGGTCATCGATGGGGGAGGGGTTTACCCGAATGCTTCCAGTGTGGTTTCCCTCATCGGGGATATTCCGGAAGTCATTCGTGTTGGAAAAGGGGATGTAAGCAGTTTTTTGTAAGATGACACCGCTATTGGGAAAATCCGGGCCACCTGTATTCAATCCGGGTATTTAAAAAACCTTTGACAGCCCTTTGAACAGCCTTGGAAGTATCCTCCAAGAACAAGTCCCATAATCTTGAATGCGTTTTTTTGGGATAAACAAGCGTAACTTCTCCCTCTATACCGGTCATATCCTTGGCCAGTTCAACGGCATCTCGAAAGTTGCCCAGAACATCGACCAGGCCCAGTTCCTTGGCCTGTGCACCGGACAATACGCGTCC
>CAZXWJ010000206.1:0-7942 GCA_964644375.1 uncultured Desulfobacteraceae bacterium
AGATATTTCTCAAACCGGGTTGGGTTGAGCACAATCCGGATGAAATCTGGAAAAACATCCAAAAAGTGATTGCCAGTGCCCTAAATAAAGCCCATATTTCCGGTTCCGATCTGGCAGCTGTAGGGATCACCAACCAGCGGGAAACCACCGTGTTATGGGACAAAAACACCGGACGCCCGTATACCAATGCCATTGTCTGGCAATGCACCAGGACGGATGAAATCTGCAAGGAACTGTCACGAGAAGGAGGACAGGATCGGTTTAGAGAGAAGACCGGCCTTCCCATGGCCGCTTATTTTTCGGGACCGAAGATTAAATGGATTTTGGACAACGTCCCGAAGGCCCGGTCCGGGGCGATGAAGGGGGACGCCCTGTTCGGTACCATGGAGACCTGGCTTATCTGGTGGCTCACAGGCGGGCCTGACGGCGGGGCCCATGTCACGGACGTCACCAATGCCAGCAGGACCATCATGATGAATCTGAGCACGCTTACGTGGGACCGGGAAATTCTCGCCATTCTTGGGATTCCCGAGCAGATCCTCCCCCGCATCGTTCCCTCCAGCGACTCCCGCACATGGGGGACGACCCGGAAAGCCGGACCGTTTCAGGCCCGTATCCCGATATGTGGCGCCCTGGGAGACCAGCAGGCAGCCCTTGTGGGGCAGGCCTGTTTTGATGAGGGGAATGCAAAGAACACCTATGGTACCGGTTGTTTCCTGCTGCTAAACACGGGTGCGCGTGCGGTGACCTCCAGGCATGGACTGCTCACCACGCTGGGCTATCAAATCAACGAACAAAAACCCGTCTATTGCCTTGAAGGATCCGTTGCCATTGCAGGGGCACTGGTCCAGTGGATCCGTGATAACCTGGGGCTTATTTCCAATGCAAAGGAGATTGAATGCCTCGCCCGTTCGGTTGAAGACAATGGCGGCATCTACTTTGTACCGGCCTTCTCGGGTCTTTTTGCCCCTTACTGGCGTTCGGACGCACGGGGAGTGATCGCCGGACTGACGCGCTTTGCCAACAAGGGGCATATCGCACGGGCCGTCCTGGAGGCCTGTGCCTTTCAAACCCGTGATATCGTAGAGGCCATGAACAAGGATTCCGGCGTGAAACTGAACGAACTCAAGGTAGACGGGGGCATGGTGCGAAATGAACTGCTGATGCAGTTTCAGGCGGACATCCTGGATGTACCGGTGATCCGGCCCAGTATAACGGAAACCACGGCCCGCGGAGCCGCTTATGCCGCCGGCCTGGCCGTGGATTTCTGGTCCGGTCTCAACGACCTGCGGCAAAATTGGGCGGAAGACAAAACCTGGCAACCGGCCATGGCAACGGAAATCAGGAAAAAAGCCTGCAAGGAATGGGGAAAGGCCGTCACGCGAACCTTTGACTGGATTGAATAACCTATAGGTGACTATCAAATAACCTTGTAATGGATTTTCGTTTGACACATAACGGCAAATCGCCTATGTTTTGGCATCCCAAAAGGGGTTTCCTATCGCCTGCTATTGCTAACTTCCAACCTCTCCTATAGAAAAAATGACAGATATAATCATCAGTCTTGTTCCGGTGTTCATGTTTTTTGCCCTCGGAGTGCTCCTAAAGAAGGTTCACTTTACAACCGCAGAGCAGGGAGCGTTTCTGCTTAAACTTGTAACCTTTGTCACTCTGCCTTCTCTCATCCTGGCGACTATTTCAAAGGTCGATTTTACCATAGAGAAAATTTACCTGCCGTTTATCAGTGTCGCCGTAATTCTCGTATGCATGACTTCGGCATTGTTGTTTTTCAGGATGCGACATATTCCAAATCGGACCAAAGGTTCCATATTGGTCAGTACGATGATCATCAACAATGTCTACATGTTCCCCATCATATTTGCCCGTTTTGGAGAGTCCGCACTTGCTGACGCGGTCCTGTTTGATTTTGGCAATGCAATCATGGTATCGACAGTGACCTATGTAACAGCCCTCCGGTACAATCCCGACAAACGACATTCCGCATCCGTATCTGCAAAACTATTCAAATCCACTTTATTCTGGTCTGTCATTGTCGCTTTAATGATCAATCTACTCTCCTTTCCCCTGCCCTCCGTCATCAGAGACTTTCTTCACCCCATCGGCAATCTCACCGGGCCCCTCACCCTGATCGGGTTAGGGATTGTTTTCAGTCCAAAGGTTGAGCACCTGGGCCTGGTCTTCACGACGCTCTTCATTCGAATGTTCATCGGCATGTGCATAGGTGCACTTTTAGCGCACTTCATGGGATTGGAAGGGGCGACTTTTATCGTTGTCACCCTATGCTCCGGGGCACCGATCGGGTTTGTATCTGTTTCTTTTGCCTCTGTCGCGGAATTAGATGTAGAATTTACATCCAGCGCTATTTCTGCTTCAGTAATCGTGAGTGTCATATCGATACCACTCATCATGTATCTTTATGAAATGCTTGTCTAGGTGGAGCGAGGCAACAATGGGCAGTCAAGACATCTGCTCTTGACATATGTTTCTGAAATATATCGTAGGCAAGTTCCGTAAGGTCCTTAAAATACGTTTTGTAAAAACCTCCGTCTCTTGTCAAGGGCCCGTCACCCTTTATTTGGGCATGGGCTCTGGAAGGCTTTTACCCCTTCCCTTGTCATGAGGTCCAGGATCTTTTTCGGGAGATTCCTCAGCGCGTCAAGCGGATCATTCAGGGCGATGCAGAGACCGAAATATCGACCGAAGGGGAAGCATAAAATTGTCAATTACCGTAACGCATTGTAATATCAAGCTTATTGTGGTTCTGATTCTGCCTTGCTATGACTGGGCGCTTTTGGCAAGAGTGTTTGGTCCAGACACCCTTAATATATTTGCAGTTATGGCATAATTATGGTATCGAAAAGAAACTTAATGCTTCAGATACTTTTTCATTGTGTTCCGCCTCACTCCCAGCTTCTTTGCGATCTTCCGCTGGCTGATTCCTTTTCTGCTCAGCATCAGTATGCCAAGAATGGTCTCCTTTTTTTCAAGCCAATCTCCTATCTCAGCCTGGGACTAAATCTGATAAAAGACTAACAATCCCGGACCCTTTCCAGACTGGCTCACTTTATTGCGACCATCCACAAAAGTGAAGGACGATTTTCAAGAGCTTGCCGAAAAAATCAAAACCGCTAACGCTTTGATTATCCGTGCCTATCCTCCTTATGGCCAAATCGAGGGTTTCTCCTAAGCCCTTCTTGAAAGGTTTTGGGCGCCCTGCTTCGATCAATGCGCGGATAGCGTAGAATTCGGCAACTAATAGCCTTTAGCCTACAGTCTAAACAACCTGAACAGTTACTTCCGAAATTGGATATACCCGGGTTGAGGATCAGGAAAAGGTGTATTCGGAGACCGCCCGGCGAGGCCGGCGCATGGGCGAACGCTTGCAGAGAGATGATGAAATCACCGCTCATTTTTAAAATTTTCATTTAGGGCACCTATATGCCGTTTCAAATCATTGGGTTCCCCTGCAGCTTTATCAAAAACAGCAACACGGACAGCTTAATTAAAGTTGCTTCCGAATACAGCTGTCTACTACTAACCTTATATAAAGTAATAGGAGGTTTCTTCATGATGCGGATATTTCCCTGATCATCCAACCACTGCCGCTTTTGCCTATACTTATCTGCTACAATAATCCCGAAGACGGCCTGGAATCGGATTTGAACCTTTTCTTCGATACAACGGCTGACAAAAACCTGCCAATTGAAAACATTTATACATTGACTACAGGGCTGGCGCATATGTTTGAAAAATTGGCCGTAACGCATGAGTGAAAATTTAAAAGCAGCAGGTTTCCAGTAAGGTTTCCTTTGGTATTGGATTTGTCGTAAAGCAATTTTTCAGATTAGAAATCCGGGAAACATTTATATCATACGATAACGGGTATGAGTGCAGTAGGGACAGGTTATATTCCGAAAAAACGCATTAGACGGAAAAGGAACCATGTTTTTAATTGGCGTTTTTTCTACTAACCTTAAAACAGGCTTAAAAAGCGTCGCTTATCAACCCGCTGCTGAGGAGGATAATGGGATGAGCTACCTTCTTCTGCATTGGCACGAAGTGGCATATCTTCTTCTGGTCATTATATTCGTCGTTGCCTATGCCGTTCATTTTCTTCCCGGAATGAAGGACTCGAAGCTCAAGAAAATTCTCGAGGTCAAGACGATCCTCATAGTCGTCCTTGTTTTTGTAGCCGTCATCGCCGGACGGGTGGAGAAAGTCGCCCGCGAGATGGCCAGGCGGGATGTTTTTTTCAGTGAAATCATCGATGATGCGTTGCGGGGAAAGGGCTTTGCGAAGATCCGCGAAATCGAGCGCGCCTCGGATCTGTACGGTGAGTTGATCGCAGCCCAGGAGCGATCGACGAAGGAAATCCGCCTTGCCCGGCTGCGGACGATGTCAGCCGATGACTTATTGACGGGAAAGACAACCCTTCTGTACAAAAAAATTGGGGAGTGGCTCGATGCCGCCTCGGGAAGGGTTCTCTACCGTGTCGTGAATGTCGCCGGTGACGGCATGGAGCGCTGGTTCGAGGAAGAGTGCACCCGGAAGAGCGGAGCGACGAACCTGGGGCTGAAGAGGATAGAGGGGAATAGGAACATGCCCCGCATGAACTTCGCTATCTTCGATGATCGCGAGGTCTTTCTCATGGCCCACCCGCAGAGTGGGCCCCACCGGCTGAGCGGCCCCTTTGAAGCTACAAAGGCCGTTCACATCCAAGACCCGGTCGTCGCCGCTTACATGGTGGTCTACTTTGACGAGATCTTCGAGGTTGCCGCCGGCTGCAGCGGCAAGTAGTTCTAAGACAAAGAATGCAGTTCATCCCACTCAAGAAAGGATATCCTTATGACTGAAAATAACACCATCGAGGGAATAAAGGCGTGTGTGTTTGATGCCTACGGGACTCTCTTTGATGTCCATTCAGTCGTTGGAAAGCATCGGCATCGACTGGGAGATATCGCTGATCAGGTTTCTAATCTGTGGCGGACTAAGCAATTGGAATACACCTGGCTTCGCAGCCTGATGGGGCATCATGCGGATTTTTGGAAATGCACACAGGATGCGCTGGATTTTTCCTTTGATATGCATGGCATCAACAATCCCGACCTGCGCAAGGACCTCATGGAGGCTTACCTGTTATTGGATAGCTATCCGGAAGTGCCCGAGGCACTTTCGATTTTGAAAAGCCGTGGTTTCAGACTGGCCATCCTGTCAAACGGAACACCAACCATGCTTGAGGCCGCTGTGAAAAAATCAGGGATTGACGATTTGATCGAAAAGAACTTTTCTGCTGAGGATGTAGGCATATTCAAACCCGATTTTCGAGTATACCAGATTGCCGTTGATGGCTTGAAAGTCCGGTCTGAAGAAATCGTATTTCAGTCATCCAACGCGTGGGATGCCTCAGGAGCATCCGCTTTTGGATTCAAGGTGGCATGGGTGAATCGGTTTGGGCAGAGCGAAGAACGGCTTCCTGGACATCCAGACGTTGAAATCCGAAACCTTATTGAGTTGCCAACACTTCTGAAATAGCCGTAAATCAGGATAGAAGAATAATTCACCCCTCCCCTAAACCTAAACCCAGTTGTTCGGATAGCCGGCAGCGACGTCAGCAAATTTAAAGTGGGTGATGAAGTCTTTTATGCCGGTGATTTCACCCGGCCGGGCACTAACTCCGAGCTCCATGCCGTTGATGAGCGGATCGTCGGGAAAAGGCCAAAATCCCTCGGCTTCGCCGAAGCAGCAGGTTTTCCCCTGACCTCTATTACCTCCTGGGAAATCCTGTTCGACTCCTTCGCACTTAAGGAAGGGGAAGGCCAAGGGGAAAGTCTACTGATTATCGGCGGCGCTGGAGGCGTTGGGTCAATCCTCGTCCAACTTGCCAAGAAACTCACGGGGCTGACCGTGATCGCGACAGCGTCTCGTCCCGAAACCACCGAGTGGGTTAAGAAAATGGGCGCCGATCATGTGATCAATCACCGTAAATCACTTGTTGATCAAGTCAAGGCTATTGGGCTTGAGCCACGCTACGTCGCTTCCCTTAATGGGACAGAAGGACAGTTTCCTGCCATCGTCGAGCTTATCAAACCTCGCGGTCATATCGCACTGATCGATGATCCTCTGACCCTGGACATCCATTCAATCAAACCCAAAGCCCTGAGTTTCAGTTGGGAGTTCATGTTTGCGCGTTCGATGTATCAAACGGACGATATCGAAAAACAGCATGAATTACAGAATCGGGTGTCGGAACTTATTGACGACGGCACGCTGATTTCCACAGTGAACAACAATCTCGGGAAAGCTAGTGCCAAAACGCTCGAAGAAGCCACTCATATTTAAGGAGACTATGACTATGCAAAAAACAATTCTTGTTACAGGGTCGACCGACGGCATCGGGTCAGAAACAGCCAGGATGTTGGTCTCGTTGGGCCACAACGTCTTATTGCACGGGCGCAACCCGGCAAAACTGGAAAAAATGGAACGAACGCTCTCAGTGCCGCCGAATGGTGGGCGAGTTGAAAGCTACGTGTCGGATCTATCCCGTATGGCCGATGTAGAGGCACTCGCGAAGGCTGTTGCTGAAAAGCACGCTAAACTCGATGTGCTCATCAATAATGCTGGCGTCTATAGCGCGCCCGATCTCATCACGCAGGACGGGCTTGATGTGCGGTTTGCTGTCAATACGATTGCGCCCTATCTGTTAACGCAACGGCTTTTGCCGCTGCTTGGATCCTCCGGACGGGTAATCAACCTGTCCTCCGCTGCTCAGTCTCCGGTCGATCCGGAAGCGTTGGCTGGACAAGGCAACCTGTCCGACGGTGAAGCCTATGCGCAAAGCAAATTGGCACTTACCATGTGGTCTCGCAGTATGGCGCTTTCGCTCAAGCAGGCCGGCCCGGCCATCATTGCGGTTAATCCCAGGTCGATGCTCGGTAGCAAGATGGTGAAACAGGCCTATGGTGTGGTTGGAGGTGATCTCCGCATCGGCGCGAAAATTCTCTGCCGCGCGGCTCTGGCAGATGAATTCGCTGCTGCTTCCGGCCAGTATTTCGACAACGATTCAGGTCAGTTTGCCTCACCCCATCCCGATGCCTTAGATCCACAAAAATACGAAAAGATTGTGCGCGTTATCGAGGTAGTTTTAGCAAATATAACACGATAACAAATTTATGAGATAGATATGGATTACGAAGGAAAAATATACCGACCCTGGATGGAGACCAACAGTTTACTGATACAGGCAGGATTAATTCTGGCTTATTCCGGTTTGGAGTCCGGCGACCGCGTGCCCCTTGAGCAGATAAACAATGGTATTTTAACACAACAATGAAAAATAAGATGATATCTAAACAACAGCTTGAACGGTTAACGCAGGAAGCAAAGCGTATGAGTGCAAATTCTGCCACTATTATCTCGTCCAAAGATATTCAGGTTAAAAATAATTTAGCAGCATTATGTAACGGAGAATATACATGTCCAAATTATGGTCTTGCTGCAAGCTGTCCACCCTATGTGGAAGGCCCAGCCGAATTTAGAAAATGGCAGGCACAGAGCAAATATTCCATTACCGTGAGAATCGAACTGCCTACCTCCGTTATGTTTTCCGAGGAGCGCAAGGGGGTTATTCAACTGCTGCATCAAATTGTAGCAGTGGTAGAGCGAAAAGCCATCGAACTTGGTTTTGGGAAGTCAAAAGCGTTTGCTGGCGGATCATGTAAAGAATTATTTTGTGACGATCAAGAAAACTGCCGGGTTCTAGTAGAAGGTAAACCCTGCCTTCATGATGAGATTGCTCGCCCATCTATGTCGGGTTATGGCATCGATGTCGCCCAATTGATGAAGACCTCAGAATGGTCCGCACCAAAAACGGATAAATCAATTTTATATGAAAAAGATGCCACAAGCTGGGTGGCAGGCTTAG
>CAZXWJ010000207.1:0-7814 GCA_964644375.1 uncultured Desulfobacteraceae bacterium
GTGTGAAGGTGGCTGTGGGGACCAGGCTTCCGCCCTGAGGAAGGACATCGGCAATTAGACCGCCTGTCCACTCGTTGTAGACCTCCGCGGCGGGACGGTTGTCGATCTCGTACATCACCCGTCCGGCGGCACGGGTGGCTATGCCGCGATGCCCCGTGGGCTCATAGCCGCTGTGAAAGGCATATCCGATATCTCCTGAAGAGAAAAGAGCGGCAATCGAGACCCCGTCCCCGATGACGAGGTCGTTGCCGAACTGCTGCCACCGGCCGCTCATGTCGTTGTCCGCCGAGGTTCCCCCGAGGATGGGAACAGTGGTGCCGAGGTACTCCTCTATCGCACGGATCGTTGTCTCCTCGTTTCCCGGGCAACCGGTTATGATGACGGCCACAGGTAGCTCCCCGGGTCGCTCTGCCTCCTCGATAGCCTGAACCAGGGCCGAAATGGCAGCTGTGGCAGGATCTTCGCCGTATCTGGCGACGCCCACACCGTAGCCGCCATCGGGATCGGATATGCCCAGGACGCCGATTCCCAGATTATCCTGCGTGTGAAAACCCTCCCCGGTCAACACCCCCATGCAGGTGGTTCCTCCCTGAAGAGGAACGCCGGGGGCCAGCGTGCGAAGTCGTTTTATAATCGCAGGGTTATCATAATCGCATGAACTGTGGACCAGAATGAGATGGGGCCGTCCCCCGAGGTTTTCGGTCAACTTTTCATAAATTTCGGAGGCCGCGCTTTCCGAGTCCGGATTCGCGGACCAGGCATTGGCAATTTCCATGATGCTGTTTCCTGATATGGATTTAAAAATGAATGGGACAACCGGACCCTGGCGGGACGATATAAGAAGGGGGCTTCCCGGGTGTCAGTGAAAATCACAACACGTTTTGGTGGGCAATACCGCGGGGGTCTGACCGTCTCAGGGCATGAATAACAGGTACCGCACGACAGGAATTCGGTTTTCCTCTTGTTCTCATCGGTTACGCATGCGGGCACCTTGAGGATTTTTTTCATTTTATAAGCGGCAGGATACCCTCCGATTTGTCCGGGAGACTCTTTATCGCATCAAAGGTATTCTCACCCGGTGATTACATGGTAGACCTCAAGATTTCAAGAGCTGATTCATTTCCTGCCAGATGTCGGAACCGGCTTTTGACAACTGTCACGTGACAAATTACAATGCTTACATGATAAAAACATTTGCGATAAAGAAACGCAGCAGTTTTTCATAACCGGCAAGTCGAAACGGCTGTCACCTGATTTGGTCAAAAGGGCCATACGGCGGTTGGAATATATCCATTATGCAATAACACTGAACGATCTCAGGATGCCGCCAAGCAACCGGTTACATGCACTTAGAGGAGATCCAAAAGGGCAGCATTCAATATCAGTTAACGAACAATGGCGAATCTGTTTCCGATTCATCGATGGTAATGCCTATGATGTTGAAATAACAGACTACCATTAAGGAGATTAACCATGGCTACCTCGAATACCAACAAAAGGAAAATCCCCCCAACCCACCCCGGGGAGATGCTTAGAGAGGATTTCATGCCCGATTTTGATCTGAATACAACCTCCATGGCGGCCGCCCTGGGTGTATCACGCCAGACGATTAACGAGCTTTTGAGAGAGCGACGCTCCATAACGCCTGTGATGGCGTTGAGACTATCTCGTCTTTTCGGAAATTCCCCCGAATTCTGGATGAACGCCCAAAATGCTTGGGATTTATGGGATTCCGAACCACGCTTCCACAAAGAACTGTCTCAAATTCGGCCTCTAAATGCTGCATAATCTGCCGAATCCCGGATATCTTCCCCTTCATTCTTTCTACCACACTGCTCACCGAACTGGAAGGTTACCCCTGGCGGCCTCTCATGACGAGCTTTAGGGAATAACGTAGGATATTTTTCATGGGTAGCGGTACATAAATTGGGATATTCCGAAGCAGAGATTGCAGGATATTCTGGTGTTACAAAATCCCAGGTAACGCATTTCTTTTACCTGGAGAGAAACCTGCTATAGTGGACATAATATAGTCTTCATGCACGTTCTGCACGAACGCCCCTTTTTACTTGTTGGACCGCATGCCCCGACCAGGGTTTAATCTTTTTTAATGATGGACCAAGAGTGCGTTCGGCTACCTCTGTGTCATGGGCGGCTTGAGCGCTTCAGTATTTTCACATTTAAATAATCTGATCATTTGCCATATAGCAACGCATCTCGTGATTAACGTCAAGCGTGACTAGTGAGGCACGGCGGGGCAGAGGATCAGCAGCAGGCGGACAAACGAGTATTCTCGTGTGAGCGACTGATGGCATTTTGGATTTGGGGCCAAACCACGGTAACTTCCTGAAGCGGGAGGTAGAGTCTGCCGATGACTGTTAACCACACAGTTTGAAATAAATAAGAGTCAACAGCAAATTTGACCCTTTACTGTAAGAAAAGCGTCAATAATAGTCGCCATTTCTACCGTTCGAAGATAACCATAGGATTTGTGGGGGTTTTTTTCGCCATTCCATTCATAGTCATTAGTAACCCGCATATCGGTCGCTTTTATGCCTTTTCTGTTTTCTTCAAAATCATCTGCTAAGGTATGATCCAGTGAAACCTTATCTCCGGGGTCTGAAAGATTATACCAGTAAAGCCCGATACAGTCCGGAACATGAATCTTTTTGAAGGGATGATTTAACGTTTTCTGCTCACGGAAGATTCGGTCGACAACCATGGGTAAGCCCAGAGGAGACCCAATCGTGACAAACGTATTGATCTTCAGCTTATCTGCAAATTTGGCAAGCACATCAAAAGCCACAATGGATCCCATGGAATGACTGATCAGAAGAATTTCATATCTGTGGTATTTCCGGAGAACCTCATAAAACCGGTTCTGTATTTCATGCTTGACAGAATATTTCGGGTTATTTAGAGCGATAGAGTCTGTTGCATAATATTTTTCAAGATCAGAAAAATAGTAGAGAAGCACCTTATCGGTTACTCTTGAGAAATTTATACTTAAATCGTCATTGAGAAACAAGCGATCCAGTTGATCTTCAATATATTGAAAAACTTTTGTTTTTATTGTCGATTTTTTTTCTTTCTCGATGAATGCGCTGGCAGTGTAAGGTTCATCCAGATAAAGTGGGTCTTTTACGTCTTGAATTTCAGGGTCCAGTGGATTTGTATAAATGACATCAGGCCAGTAAACCATTTCAAACGGAACTTTATCGAAATTTTTGCCGATCCGCCTCAATCCTTCATGGATCGCCTTCAACCACCATGTGCTTAATAAGTCTCGGGAGGGTTTGTTTCCAAGTCCATGAATGGCAATCAATATTTTTTTCATAATAGGATTAAGATCGTCAGCCTATGCTTTTCTCTATGATGACCCTAATGATAAAAGACCTAAGAATGGTACAGATTCAAGGAATAAAGGGGCGAGGCAGAATACCTTACCGAGAACCATTTACAACACAGCAGATACTCTATTATCAGTTTTTCCGAAGGGTAACAACAAAGGTTGTTCTCATTGTTTTCCAGATTTCATCACCTTTGCAAATAACTTCTTGAACCCTTTTATCTATAGCTTTTAATCCCATGTTGCGATGTTATTTATGCAATTATAGGGATAACTGTTCACGCAACCAGCCGGGCCGGTCGGTTGTAATGCCGCTAATTCCGCTTTTCATCAGGTATTTTGCTCTTTCCGCATCATTTACCGTCCAGCAGTAACACCTGAGGTTGTTGACTTTGCATGCTTGAATAAAATCAGCATCCAACTCCTGTATATTTTGAAGACTAATCCCATCAAACATATATTTTCTGGCGACATGTATTATCGACTCTAACTGTTTTCTTATGTCATCACTCTTCTTGACATCCGGAAATTCATAAAGCCATAGGATCTCAATGTCAGTAAACATTTTTCGAAGCCTGATGAGTGTGTCGAGATCAAATTCCATAATATTTATTTGTGAATGGGTTATGATATTTTCTTTCAACAGAAGATTTATCGGCCCAATAGCACTTTTACCGCTTTTAATTTCAACAAATATTTTCTTGTCTTTTGGAAGTATTGAAAAAACTTCTTTGAGTGTCGGGATCCTTACATTTTTGTATTCATTCCCTTTCCAGCGGCCGGCATCGAGTTGTTTTATTTCGTTGACTGTAAGTTGATCTACTCTTTTATTCAACCCGGTCGTTCTAGTGGTTGTTTTATCATGAATGACAACCACTTCATTTTCTGCGGTTACATGAATATCACATTCAAGGGCATCTGCATTCTGTTGTATTCCCAACCTGAATGATTCCAGAGTATTCTCAGGCGCATCATAAGAGGCGCCCCGATGGGCGATGATGAGACATTCCTGATTATTATATTTCTTAAGCATGTGCTGTTTTTGTTCAGCGATAGTCCAATCGCCGTCAAACTTTGAGGAGGGGTGTCGAAGGGGACCTTTAAACCCATTCGAGTTTCAAATCCGAATGTCGAAATCCGAAACAAATTCGAAGGACCAAAGCAAAAATCTAATATTGTGTAGACTTGCCCGTATCCATCTGCAATTCAAAGCTTTTTAGTTTTAAACATTGGGAATTAAAATTTTGAATTTGCTGCGTATTTCGCATTTCGTGATTCGATTTTTGTTTTGATGTTTTCACCCGGAAAGGTAAAACCTAAACGGATACTCCATCAGAGGTAGAGATTTTAGCTGCCAATGAGTATCAACAGCAGATTTGACCCTTTACCCCTTACCTGTATCTCGCCGGCCGTGTAATTCGATTGGTCAAATGAATACTTTTTTGTGCGTTTGGGGGGAAATTTCAACGAGAATTTCAAAGCACACAGTTAAATCTACAAACCCCTTTGTGAACCGGCGCGGATTGAAAGGTGTCTTCCGGGCCCGTCATATCGTCCAGCCCGATCCATTCAAGGGCTTCGTTCATCGACTCAAAAATGCTCAACTGCCAGGGCATCTCCTTCAATTCAAAAAATATCGCATACATCCTCGAAAACCCAGTGGTCAGGGGAGATGTTGCGACAATAGCCGATTTTGAATTTTTGCGTCGGAATTCCTTTCTCATTTCAGACCTATCGACGATAGCCTCCACATCCCGTGTTTCAAGTTTTTTGGTCAACGCGAGGCTGAGATCCAATATAAAGTTTTCGGCCAGATATTTTTCGAGGTATCCTTCCTGAATATCTAACACTTGATCGAAAGTCAGCTCGCCGGTAACCGTGCAGACGAGCAGGGATCGCTCGGGATCAAATTTGCACTCGATGGGCATGAGATTCCTCCTGAATTTTCGAATCAGATTCAACATATTGAAATCGGGTAAAATTCGAAAATCCTTTTTAAAAAATTGAACGTTTTGATCGTGGTATCGGACTGGATTGTCTTTTGAATTGTGGATTCATGAACACCGAAAATTCCAACGCCGGCGAAAGAATAACCGACCTGAAGCCTTTACTCAGGGATTTCACTGGATTGCGGCCTAGGTTACCTTATATCCCGAAAGGAAACAATAAAAATATCTATCCGCGAAAAAAGGATATTTAATATACGCACAAGGCCCTAATGAGCATCTTTTGAAGCAACATCTGAAGCCATCTGAAGAAATTCATGGAGCTTTTCGCTGCCAACTTCAATGAAGACGAAAAAATACAGTTTTACGTCGATCTGCTAAAGCGGCACGGCCCTGGCTGTCACCCGGACTAACATGTTATGGATTGGTCAATAATAACAATACTATATCTTGAAAAAGCTTATCATACCGCTTAGCCGAAATCGATTTTTCGGTATAGATTACGTTGGAGGAGTTGTTTTTCCGATTGTTAAATATCGCAATCACGTCCTTTTTAAACCATTTCTTTTTCATTGTGAGCGGGGATATTACCATATGCTCCGGATAAAATGACCATCCTTCCCCTGTGATATCGATTATTGGATATCGGCCCCCTTTATAGATATTATATGCCGATAGTTGTTGTTCAAAGCCTGATATAGACTTTGCAGCAATCACATATCCATCTATATCGCATATTATGGGAAATTTTGGTTTTCTAAACAGAAAGGATACAGTCACAATTATTTTTTTCCCTTCCCTAACAGCCACAATAACCACCGCCGTTGCAATGATTAAATTTGACGATTTCCTCCTCTAGTATCTATCGTTTATCAAGGGCAGGAGGCTCAAGATGCAAACCGCTAACCCTTTTACCATTCTCCAGTGACGGGTTATAAAACGCATTTATCAAAAATAGTATCTTATTCCCAAATACAACTCATGGGATGTTAAATCTCCGTTAGCAGGCTGTCTAAGAATTCCTGTAACGCCGGAGAGTATGTTGTCTCCAGACTCAATGTCACAAAGATCTGCATAGCGATATCCCGTATCAATAATAAATCCGTTCTTCAAGTCAAATCCAACTCCGACCGTTAAATTCCAAACGAAATAAGTAGTTGTTTTACCCTCCCATGTCACTATTGGCCCGTGGGTAAACTTCGCACTGAAATCGTCAGCGGAGTTCAACGCTAATCCAATACCACCGCCAATATATGGAGAAAGTTTAAAGCTTTTGAATTCCTTGTTATAAAAATCAGCAGACTTGATTCCTTAATAAGAATGCATGGGGCAACCGGACCCTGGTGGGAAAGGATAAGAAGGGACCTTCCCGGGGATACGTGAAAATTACGATACGTTTTGGTGGGCGATACCGCGGGGGCCTGACCGTCTCAGGGCATGAATCACAGATACCGCACAACAGGGATCCGGTCTTCCTTTTGTTTTCATCGGTTACGCATGCGTGCATCTTGAGGATATTTTTTCATTTTATAAACGGCAGGATACCCTCCGATTTGTCCGGTGGCCTCTTCACCGCATGAAAGGCATTCTCACCCGATGATTACGAGGTTGATACATTCGTAAAAAGTCAGCCATGAGATGGCTTCGTAAAAAGATCCAAATGCAAGGCTTGCGAATCTTGAGGAGTGAGGCGTACTTACCGTACGCCGCAGCGACGAAAGATGAAGCGTAACGCAGCAGTTGGACTTTTTACGAAGCCGTCAAGGTTGACCTCAAGATTTCAAATGGATCTATCCCGATTTTATCCAGCATGCCACCAGAAAGGCACCGATGTTCAGGCCCCTCGCTCTTCCAGGTTTTTCGATTTTAGGAGCCATATCCGGGTCATCATCTTTCTCGAAATGGATGGCCGTTTGAACTATACCTTCCACGGGATACAGGCCCCTGCTCTCGTCAGGAGGCCTGAAGACCGCACGACTGAAGAGGGAATGGCCTTTTTTGTCCGCTTTCTCCCTTTGTGGCGCCCGGGAGCTCAGGTCGTTCAGGGTGGCCGCAACGCTGCGTTCTCCGGGTTTTGTGATACGGAATAGCTCTTCAATGGCAACACCTCACCGGAAGCCGGCAGCAGCATCCGGAGGACACCTTCGCTATCATAGGCATTGATCCACCTCCCCATGCGCGTTTAAACCAAAAATCATATTTTTCGGGCCACTCGTCAAAGAGCTCCGTCATATTTATCCATCCTGCAAATTGAAAGGGAGGCCGAGCGTAATGGCTTTGCCCCATAAACGATTTGCTTCTCCACAGAATAAGCTAATTAATGATTGACACAATAAGCTAATTAAAATACAACCGTTAAAGCTAAATCCAGCACAACAACAAAAGCTAATAAAAAACAAGAGTCATGGCTACTCCACATGAAAAGCTGGCCGGATCCCTCGCGTTCCTGCGAAAACTGCAAGAACGCGGTGTGGTCGCCGTGCGTTCGGCGGACCTGACCCGAACGCATCGGGAACGCT
>CAZXWJ010000208.1:0-7736 GCA_964644375.1 uncultured Desulfobacteraceae bacterium
GGGGCCTTCCGAGGCGTCGACCAGGAGAATCGCGCCGTCAGCCATGGATAGAGCCCTCTCCACTTCTCCGCCGAAATCCGCATGGCCGGGGGTATCTATGATATTGATGCGGACCCCATTCCATAAAATCGAACAATTTTTTGCCGCGATGGTGATGCCCCGTTCCCTTTCCAGGTCCATGGTGTCCATTAGTCGGTCGTTGACTTCTTGGTTCGCCCTGAAAAGGCCGCTCTGGCGGAACATGGCGTCCACGAGGGTAGTCTTGCCGTGGTCGACGTGGGCGATGATAGCAATGTTCCTTATGGTATCGTTTTTCAATGCGTTCGACATGTTGTCGGGTCTCCGTAAATTTATCATTCTTTCGATACAATTAATCCGTAAAAAATAACCATCCCAGATGCAATTACAAGTATTTTTTTTATGAAGAGCTTCTCTGATATGCTGAGACGTGAAAAATTGACTCAGCATTCGGTTACGGTGATGATGCCTTGATTGTGGATTAGAGTGAAACAACTTGACTGTAAAGGACTAAGGTAATATTCAACGTAAAAAGACGAGATCCCTTTACGCGGAAAGAACGTGATTTCTCAAAATAACTAAAACCTGCCCACCCGTAATATTTGAGGAGCCACCATGACCATGATGGAAGAAAAACACATCATCACCATGCTCGTCGAAAACGAACCCGGTGTAACGGCCCGGATTTCGGGATTGTTTGCCGGTCGCGGTTATAATATCGAGACGATTTGTGGCGCAGCGACGGGCAATGCGAATATGTCACGCATCACAATCACAACGAAGACAAATCCGGAACAGTTCGAACAAATATTGAAACATTTGCGAAGGCTTGTCAATGTGATCAAGGTCAGAGATATGACCGGAGAGGAAGCCGTAAGGCGGGAAATGGCCTTGATCTGTGTCAAGGCGAATCCGAAAGATCGGGAAGATATATACAGCCTCGTCAAGACCTTCAAGGGTAGGATTGTCGATACGGGGTTGACGCATTACATTATTGAAGTTACGGGCGGGGCGGAAAAAATCGATACCCTCATCCGTCTGCTTGAACCTATGGGCATTCGAAAGCTTGCCAGATCCGGAATCCTCGCACTTTATCGTGAACCGGAATAGACGCGAACCGGTTCCCCTCTTAGCGTATCTATCTTCCTCTATTATTTTGGATAACAACCAAGGAGAGTATTTGAAGCACGACATATCAAACCGGTTGCCGTTTGATGGTACGTTGAAAAGAATGAAATGTTAGTCTTATTCATGCAGTTTCATGTCTTGGAACGGCAATAGCTTCCATTTTGGACGCCAATGATGAGACACAGGGGGCGAGGTTTTTATAGGGGGGCGTAAGCTCTCCTTTGTAACCGATTACAGCCCGTTGAATTTCCGGACAAAGCCCGGATTTTTCCAGGGGCTTGTCATAGTCGGCGTTGACCAGATTACCGGTGAAGACCTTTAACTGGTTACTGAAAAACCGGGAAGAGTCGTTCGGGATCTCGGCAGGCAGGTTGTCGACCGCCATCAGGACGATGCCGTCACCCTTGTGGCCGTCCACGATGGAGCGGTTTAGAGGATCGCAAAGGTAGGCGGGCATGCCGCTGTTGGTCGTCTTGACATTGCACTCGATCGAGCCTTCCACATCGCAGGTAATGTCCGCGATTCCGGACAGCTTGGGTGTTGTGGTGCCCTCATAGAGCCTTTTCAGCGCGTCCCAGGTCACAAAACGCGGATAATGGCTTTCCCAGTATATGGCATTGATGAGAATGGAGATATATGGGAGAAATTTTTCGAATTCGGAAAGGTAGTTTTCAGGACGTTGGTAGTAATCCTGTAAGTCGAAAGGCCTGTTTTCCCTGTGCCTGACCAGGTGCTCTTCCCTGAAGACAGAAACATAGACCTTGTTTGGATCGCCTTCTCCCTTTTCAAAGAGACCGGGGAGCTTCTCAGGGCCCACGAAATGCACGGGCAAACAGTGAAGGATTTCCTGAATCCCCTTGGCAACGTTGCCGTAACCCAGGATGCCGATGACCAGCGGGCTTAGTTTTTCGTTCAGTCCGTGCCTTTCGACATCTCGACCGATTTCAATCATATGTCGCTGTGCCTGTTTCACAGAGGTGTAGTCCATGGCCCTTTTGCCAAGGGCAAAGGGTGTCTTAATGCCGTGGTGTTCCCAGTACCCGCCCATGAGATGGAGGATATCAAGGGTCCCTGCATGGCCCGCATAGTTTCCGAAGAAAATTTTTCGCCGTCCCTGATCATCGGTGATCCTCTCGTAGTCTATCAGTGTCGATCCTCCCTGGAGAATCCTCGCCAGCATGGGCATGTTTTCTTTTTGTCCCTTGATGGTGTGGGAAAAGAAGGCATACACTTTGTTATCAAGGATTTTTTCCTTGGGAATCTCTTTGATGCCCAGAATGATATCTCCCGGATTCATATCTTCGCAGACCTGTACCCCCGCGGACACGTAATCTTCTTCCGGAAAATATCTTTTCTCTGATTTTTGCACATAGGCCTTGAGGCCGGTTTTTTTGACGACTTCCTTCAGGTCCTTCGGGACCAGGGGCGCCCGTCGTTCCCAAACGTTCTTGTCTTCGGCCCGAATGAGTAATGTCTTCATGGCTGCCCTCCGTCTTTAATTGTGCCCGTCGCCGATTGGCATAGGCCCGATTGTCACTTTACTGTTGTCAATTTTGAATTTGAGAGCTTTGCTCCTTGAATCCGATACCCAGGGCCTTCAATTTTTCCAGCACCGGTTCGTAGACCTCAGGCACCACAGGGACCCGAACGCCGGTCAGGGAGATTTTGCCCTTGAGAACAAGACCGGCAGCGATGGCGGCAGGTAAACCGACAGTGCGTGCCATGGCGCTGTCACCTCCGGGTATGCCCTTTTCCGCCATGGTCGAGGTGATCATTTCCTTGTTGATCCGGTTGTATGTCACGATGAATTCATGGTGTTGGATCAGAAGATCCGTTTCCCCTTCTGCATAGAGCAGCTTTTTCTGCATCAGATGGGCGAAGAGCTCGAACGGGGAAGGCTCGGACAGGGGAATCGGGGCGTCGCTCAATAGGCCTAGCCAGGCCATTTTTTTGATGGTCACGGAAGATTCGGGAATATTGAGAAAAAATGCGATATCTTGTATCAGGTGTTTTCCATCACTCCGGACCAGTTCGGCCATCATGCGGCGTGGAGTGAGATTCTGAAGAGAAAACCGGTGATCCTGATCGAAGAGGCCCAGTTTTTTGAAAAAATTCCAGGATTCGCAATGGCTAATATTTCGTAAGGTTCCGCGATACATGCTGTGGACCGATTGGATGCCGTAAAGGTCTATATAGGGGAACGCGTCTCGGTTGACATAGGCCTCGAATGTTCCTGAACCCGGAACATCCAGCAACCAGTAGTGCTCGAAAAGTTGCTTGCTCGACACCTCAACGACCTTGCCGTTTTTGAGGTATCGCCCGTCGTTGTTTGCTGCGAGCATCACACCCACCGGGCTCCAGGAAAACTTGTAACCAAATGGATTATTGTTGCTTTCCAGGGCCGGGAGACCACCGCAATACGAGTAGAAACTGACGATTTCGCCGCCCGTCTTTTTGACTCCATTGATAATCTTCATGGCCGCCATATGGTCGATACCAGGATCCACTCCGATTTCGTTGAGGAACAGCAAACCGCGCTTCCTTGCCTCTGAGTCCAGCGCCTGCATTTCAGGCTTCACGTAACTGGTTGTAACGAGGTGCCTTTTGCATTCGATACAGAGTTTCGCCACATCGATGTGGTGGGTCCAGGGTAAGAGGCTGATGACAAGATCGGCGGAAAGAATACATTCCTTCAACGATTCCTTGTTCTCCACATCGAGGTGAATCGCGGTTCCCCGGGGATGATCGTCGATCAGGTTTTCAGCCTTACTGATGGTGCGGGTGGCAATAGTGACGTGAAATTCAGGTTCATCAAGCAGGTATCGGACCAACGGTCGGGCCACCAATCCGGCCCCCAGTACTAGTATATTCTTCATGTCAACTCCTTTCAGATAGCGTAAAAATAGGGCGATCGCTGAAGTCGGTAATCATTTCAGGGGGGGCAGAAGGTTTTCAAGCACCCCCCCCTGCAAAACGATTGAAAAGATGTCCCGCCGAAAGTGTCAGTCGTCTGCCTTGATAAATTCGTAAATCCATTTTTCTCTCTCGGTCAGGGTTTGTTTCAGGTCATATGTCTTATGGAGATAGTAATGGTAGAAATCGTGGCGCACACTGTCCCTGTTGGCAATGATGAACCAGCGGTTTCTCGTCCAGTTGAAGGGTGATTGGTCCTCATTTCCATTTTCAAAGATACCTACGAGTGATTCGGATTTGTCGGAAATGATATCGAATGAACGCCCTCCGATGGTGTCTATGAGTTTATTCGAATCGGGATGGGTGACCTGGATTTCAAATGTCAAAGGAGTCTCTCCCATAGCGATGTAGCGGACATTCACGCCTCTTCCCGATGCCTCATGCAGGTCTTCTTCGAGAATTCGTGCCTCTGCGGGAAAAAGGCGGACATAAAGTTCCCTGTTGGATGAAGCAATCATTTCCTTTGCTTTTTTCATGACCGCTTCATGACCTCTAATAATCCAGATATATTCATAGGCAGGTTCTTGAAAGGCTTCCTCCAATTGCTCCTTCAGAATGGAGAAATTGGATTCGAATTGATCTCTTACCCGCTTCATCAGCTCATCGGGGGGCAAGGGCACATAGAGGCCGTTATCCAATTCAAGAACAAGACCCCTTTTTGTCATATTGCGGAGAACGTCGTAAATCCTCGACCGTGAAACTCCCGATAATTTGCTCAGTTGAGAACCGTTGACCGGATGATTGGCAATCAGGGCAAGATAGCAGGATATTTCATATTGAGAAAAACCTAGATCTCTTAACTTTTCAAAAGTACTCATAAAAACTCCTGTTGCTACCATATAAGCAACATAATATCATCGAGGGGTGATCTAGTCAATTTATTTCAGGGCACATGAGCGCCTTATGAAAACGTTTCGAGGTGGAGATAATGAGATGATAACTGTGGCCCTATTTTTGTTGACATTTTGCGTAAGTAGCTATATAGTAGCTACTATCTGGTTTCTTGATTTATTGTAAAATTAAATGGTTGGGTAAGAATAGGACAAAAATTGTACTTTTGTTGAATGCTTGCTTGGATTTTGAACGGTTTCACCATTGAACATCTTGGAAAAAAGAATGCGGGATGACGGGTCCTGTTCATTCTTTTCACGAGAAAGGGCTTGAAACATTTACGGGTTCTTTTTCGATATTAAAAAAAGCAAGAAAGGATGGGAAAAATGGGCCAACCAACAGCTGAACAGTGCAAAAAATTCGTAAAAATGGCAGATGACAAGAACATGGAGATGCTACAATATCTTTCTGGTTTTTCATTCTCCTATTTAGGCAAGAACATAAAAAGAGCGGATCAGATGACGAGCGAAGAAGCACAGGTTTGGATTGAAAGATACGAAAAAGAGGGTTAATCTGCTTTCGATGTTCAATTTGCCGTAAACGAAAAACTGAATCACCGGGAGACTTTATTGGGTCTCTCGGTGAAACAATATATTGATGAGAATCATGAACGGTATGTGATTAGGGATTCTCAGATACTCACGGTATATGAATACGGGAGGGCTTTGAAGGTCAACCGCTTTAGATAACGGGCTTTGTACCATTCCAGATGCTTGGATCTGTTTCCTTGGCTTTGATTTCCAACCGATTTTTTCGCTACAGACCGAATGCGAAAGATCACTACCGTCCAAAATTCCCCACCTCTTTGCCTGTCTTTCCTTTTGGAGTAACCTGGTCTGCCCATTTACCTTTTCAAAACTGAGGAACAAACGGGAAAATCAATGAGAACCGCTTTATTTGCGCTCGTGAAAAAATGTTTATGGTTGATTATCCTCCTCGGCATCGTCCTTGTTCCGATATGTCTTGCCACGAGCGTTGCCTTGGAAAAAGAGGTCTCTCCAAACCGACATTTTCTGTGGTCTATGGAGGGAAACGGCAATATTTATTACTTCTTAGGTTCTTTACATGTGATGAGAAGCGATGTTTATCCGCTAGCCGGGGAAATCGAGAAAGCTTACAGGGGATGTGAGAAAATCGTCCTGGAGACGAATCCTGAGAGTTTTCAGAATCCTGCCTTTCAAAAAAGATTTCTGAGCGCCGGGATTCTTCCCGAAGGACAGGAGTTGCAGGAGACCGTATCGACTAAAACTTACGATATGTTTAAAAAGAAGCTGAATGCAGTCGGGTTGCCTCTCGCCGGGTTCGAACGATTCAAGGCATGGTTTTGTGCCGTTACTCTTACAGCTGCGACCTATCAAAAACTCGGTTTTGAACCTAAACATGGTGTTGATATCTATTATTATAAAAAGGCAAAGAAAGATGGAAAGCAAATTTTTTTTCTGGAGCCGGTCGACTATCAGGTGCGGCTACTTGACGAGTTAGGGAACCTCGACCCGAATGCCGTTTTGAGTCAGGCTTTGGCCGATATCGAAATGATCGAAAATACGGCTGCGAAAATGTTGTCAGATTGGATTAAGGGAGATGTACAAGAAATTGATTCTCTTATTAAAAATAGCTTCACAAATTTTCCGGATATGTATGAAAAATTGTTTGTTGCGAGAAATATAATGTGGGTATCTAAACTTGAAAAAATGATGGTGGAAAAGGGCGACGCATTGGTCATAGTGGGGGCCGGACATCTTTTAGGTGATCAGAGTGTGTTGTGTCTCATGCGACAAATCGGATACAAGAGTAATCAGGAATAATCCGATTTTGATCTCCATAGGAACACGGGGCCTCTTTTGTTGTGCAGCGGGAAGCGTGGTTGCTGATATTTCCTCTTGACATGTGGAATATCTTTTGTAATTGTCCTTACCGACCGTGGGTGCCGGACCTGACACGGTAGCCCCAAAAGGAACGGAAGTAGGCCTATTGGCAATGGAAAAAAGGTATATGGTAATGGAATCAATGGAGACAAAAGAAAGTCTTTTACGAGGATCGGGATGTCAACTCCCGGTCCTTGTGAGCATGAAGACCAAAGCACCCGTATTTCCAAAAAAATGTGAACCGAGTCCAGTGGACGCGGTTTTTTTTTCGCCTTCACCGGGTGCCTTGGTGGTTGTCGACATGAAGGGTGCCAGCCGATTTCAGGTCAAGGAAAACCGATGCTTGTGGGAACGCGCTGAATCTTCCGCCATGGTGCTGGCGGCGGAGTTTTTTTCAAATAGTGATAATCTATAAAGGAGTTACAGAATTATGATGATCAGATGTAAACACGGACTTTTAGAAGGGCAGTGCAGCGTTTGCAGGAGAGAGGCTGCACGTGCTGAAGCGAAAAAAGCTCAACTGGATGAAAAAAGGGCAAAAAATTCAGATACCAAGGGAACCGAAAGCTAAACGATTTCCGAAGGAAAATAGTGTTTCTTACTGCCGGCAGAGGGTCTGTTGGAAGCGTCACGTGATATTTTAGAACGTGAAGTTCGACCGGCCCTTTCCTATCATCTTGCCTTGCTATTGTTGTGGGATCACCTGTTGGATTTCATGTGATGAAAGAAGTCTCCAGCTAATTTTTTTTCGTATTATTATACTATATAACTAAAGTTTCACCGTAATTGCCCATTGTTTTTTCACGCGACCATGCGCAGCAGCGCGGACACGAAAGATTTTCGCGAGATTTTCTCGCGCTT
>CAZXWJ010000209.1:0-7733 GCA_964644375.1 uncultured Desulfobacteraceae bacterium
TTGCCCTTCTTTGCATTCATTTGATCACCGATTTTATGTCATCATGAAAGTTTAAGTCAAAAAAATCTTTTCTTGAATTTCCTCCCTTAAAAGCAGTAACGTGAGACGATTCAAAATTTGATAGCTGAAAATCGGTTTCAAGAAAGCGGTCTTCGATCTTTCTTCGCAGAAAACAGAAACTGAGCGGGTGCGGCACCGAGAGGGAAAAGCAAACGATATGCATCACGGAAAGGTTTAGATCCGACCCATGAAAATCGTCTTAAACAAGAAAAAAGCAGGAATTCTCAAGGCGTGGTTTTACGATTATGTGGAATCTTTTAAGGAATCAGACCCGCAACATCAGGCCAACATTACACTGAAAATAGAACACAGCCTGCGCGTATGCGAGGAGATTCGTTACATCTCGACACAAATAGGACTGGGCGCTGGAGAACTCCGGTTGGCTGAGGCCATCGCCTTGCTCCACGATATAGGTCGATTTGATCAATACGCCAGATACAGGACCTTTGTGGACGGGAAATCGGAAAATCACGCGGAACTGGGGGTTCAGGTGCTTCAAAAAAACGAGGTTCTGAACGGTTGGGAGGAGGGCACCAAGGACCTGGTTATCCGGTCGATACGGTATCACAACCGCGCAACCGTCCCGAAGGGCGAGACAAAAACCTGTCTACTCTATTCCAGGCTGATTCGGGATGCGGACAAACTGGACATATGGAGGGTGTTAACCCGGTACTATCTTCGAAGTAAAGGCAAACGAAGTGTTGCCATCGAACTGGGGCTTCCGGACAGGCCCGAAATCTCCGCCGGCATCTATCATGCTTTGATCCGTGGGGAAATCGCAGACATTAACCATCTCAGGACCCTGAATGATTTCAAACTGCTTCAGGTGGGATGGGCGTACGATCTCAACTTCGAACCCACCATCGTGAGGGCCATCGAAAGGGGTTATCTTGACAAGATCCGAAAAGTCCTGCCGGATACCCGAAAAGTCAACGATATCTTTGACGCCTTATATTCCTATCTGAACACGCGTCTTTCCTCCATTCCCACCGACCCATGCGCTCTTCGCCTCCCTGTGGCCTGAAAGAGGACAAACCCACGATGTGCGGGACAGATGATTTCTTGACGGTGGATCAGGGACATCCGCTCCTGTTCCCAAACGCCCCTCCCCGTGTTAGAATACTCTCAACATCGAAAACGAGGGCCTGACGGGAAGCTCTATAAAAACGGGGCAACGGGGACGACAATGAACCTTCGCCACCCAATGCTCGGGCAAAGACCTCTGGCATGGCATAGTTTGGAGAGGCGCGCCTCCAGCCTTGACGATGATCTTGTGCGGATTCCCGAGCAGCGTTTTTTCGTTGTTGAAATGAGATTGACATGGCCCTTCCATGGCTGAATGCGTTTCAAAATACCGAACCGATTGCCAACACCTGAGTATCGGCAGTCGGTCCCTTCCGGCTTGTCCGGGTTAGGCGTTTCCCTTGAGAATCATTTTTTTTGCAGGAAAGGGCGGTGTCGGCAAGACGAGCATCGCTGCAGCAACCGGCATCAGGGCGGCTGAAATGGGAAAAAGGACGGTCGTCCTCAGCCTGGATATCGCCCATAGCCTTTCGGACATCTTTGATTTGGAAAGGGGGCTGCTTGATCAAAACAGGGGCAAACCCATTTCAATTCGAAAAGACCTCTGGATCCAGGAACTGGATATACAGGAAGAGATCAGCCGGAATTGGGGCGACATCCACAGGTATCTCTCCATGCTGCTGAATACCACCGGCTTGGATGAGATCCTGGCCGAAGAGCTGGCCATACTCCCCGGCATGGAAGAAGTGAGCCTGCTCCTATACATCAATCGATATGCCAAGGAAAGCCATTTCGATGTCATCATTCTCGACTGCGCCCCTACCGGAGAATCCATTCGATTCATCAGTATCCCCACCACCCTGGAATGGTATATCAAGAAGCTCTTCAAGCTCGAAAAGACCCTGGCAAAATATATACGCCCCGTAGCAAAGAAGATATACGACGTCCCGCTTCCGGGAGATGACTATTTTGATGCCATCGAGGACCTTTTTCAAAGGCTGAAGGGCGTGGATCGCATCCTGATTGATCCAAAGACCACCTCTGTCCGCCTCGTGACCAACCCGGAAAAAATCGTGCTCAAGGAGACCCAAAGGGCATTCATGTACTTCTCCCTTTACAAAATGAATATCGACGCGATTGTTATGAACCGGATTCTGCCGGACGACGTGAAGGACAGCTACTTCCAGACCTGGAAAGACAGCCAGCAAGAATATATTAAAAAAGCCCGGGAGTATTTTCTACCGATTCCCGTCTTTCCCGTCAATCTTTTCAAGGGGGAAGTCCTGGGTTATGACCGGCTCAAGATGATGTCCGAAGAGATCTATCCGGAGAGAAATCCTCTGGATCGCTTTTTCGAAGGGGAACCTTATAACCTCATGAAGAAAGACGGCGACTATCATCTGGAAATCAGACTGCCCTTTGTCAGCAAGAACGAAGTTGAACTGAACAAGGTCGCTGAGGAACTGGTGATCAGGGTGGGAAGCTTCAAACGCCATATCCTCCTCCCCAGGCGGGTGGCCGCATCCCGATCCATTAAGGCCCGCCTGGAAGGCCGGGATCTGAGCATCATTTTCAAAGGAGTGAATCATGGATAACGAAAAATTTGACAACGAAAGGTTCATGTGTCCCCTGGGACGTTTCTTTCAGGATATTGAAAGGGCGGTAGGAGGAAAATCTGCATTTTGCAAACATATGACGCAATCCCGACTGGAATTACTCAGGGCCGTAAAATCCCTGGTGGATGCCAAAATAGAAGATATCGAAAAAAAGACCGCCTTAAAGGGCCCACAAAAGGCCACAAAGATCGAAGTGGAATAAAAAAGCCGGGTCCTGAGGGCCCGGCTTTGAGCTAACCCCGAAAGGGTTTATATTATTTGAATTTCAAGACTCCCGGAGTGTTGGAGCGTCGTAGATCCCGCCTTCAGCGGGACTGGAATGATGGAGTGATGGAAAAAACACACCTAACGGCTAAGGCAGCATGCCACAACCACCATTTTAAGCATCCCACGGCTGCCTGTCATTTTTCCAATACTCCATTACTCCAACACTCCAAGTCATTTTTCCGGCATAGCCAACTGTCTCTGACCGGGCACTAAGGACCGGGTTTTTAACAGCGAATAAGATCCGGCCCCCTGTTTTGCGGGAAAAGGATTGACGAAACGGGAAGGGCTCTGCTAGAAGTGCCTCAAATCTGAAAAAGGAGACTATGTTTCTTGGACTTTACGGCATTAAAGGGTTTCAAAGATATTCTACCGGAAGAAGTGGGCATCTGGCAATGGCTTGAAGCCGAGACCAGAGAGGTTTTCAGGCGGTACGGCTTCCAGGAAATCAAACCTCCGATCCTCGAAAGGACGGAGCTGTTCAGCCGGAGTATCGGTCAGGATACCGACATTGTCAGCAAAGAGATGTACACCTTCCCCGACAGCAAGGGAGAAAGCCTGACCTTGCGTCCCGAGGCCACGGCCTCACTCGTCCGAGCCTATATTCAACATAAGCTCTACCAACAGAACCCGGTCCAGAAGGTCTTCACCATCGGGCCCATGTTTCGGCACGAACGCCCCCAGAAGGGCAGATTCCGGCAGTTTTACCAGATAGACGTGGAAATCTTCGGGGACCCCGGCCCCCGGTCCGATGCGGACCTGATCGTCATGGCCATGTGCCTTTTCACGACACTGGGAATGACGGACCTCTCTCTTCACATCAATTCACTGGGGTGCCCCGAATGCCGGGCCCGATTCCGAGAGGAACTCAGGGGATATCTCGCTCAGAGCACACCTGTGCTGTGTGCCGATTGTCAGCGCCGGGTGGAGACCAATCCCCTCCGTGTCTTTGACTGCAAGGTCGAGAGGTGCAAAGAGATCGTCACCGGGGCCCCATCCATTCTTGATTTCATCTGTGATGACTGCAAAGAGCACTTTCAGGTTCTCCAGGACTATCTCAAAGGCTCCCAAATACCCTTCAACGTGGATCACAAGCTGGTTCGGGGGCTCGACTATTACAACCGGACCACCTTCGAAATCCAGACCGACAGACTTGGTGCCCAAAACGCCGTAACCGGCGGTGGAAGATATGACGGCCTGGTCCGCCAACTGGGCGGACCGGACCACCCGGCCATCGGCTTTGCGATCGGCGTGGAGAGGCTGGTCAGTCTTCTGAGAGAAGACCGGGCACCTGAAGCACCCGCTCCGGACCTTTTTGTGGCCGCCCTGGGGGAGGATGCGGGTGAAAAGGCCTTCACTTGGGTCAATGCACTCAGGAAATCGGGTATGTGGGTGGAGATGGAATACGCCTCAAAGGGACTCAAGGCCCAGATGAAGAGGGCCGACCGCCTGAGAGCACGAAAAGTGCTCATGGTGGGCGAGAATGAACTGGCCACGGGGAAAGGGATTCTGCGAGATATGGAGACAAAGGACCAGGTCGAAGTGGCACTGGACAACCTTGAAGACAATCTCAGAAGACTCATGTGAAGAGTAATATTCGACGAATTCGACTTTTTGCGAATTCGTTCTATTAAGGTGGTCAAAAACCATGAACGAAACCGAAAAAGTATCCATTGACAGACTGGACGATTGGAAGCGAACCCATGATTGCGGCCGCCTGCGCGCCGAAGACCTAGGCCGTGAGGTGCTCTTGATGGGATGGGTCAACACCCGAAGAGATCTGGGCAATCTCATCTTTATCGATCTCCGAGACAGGGAAGGCATCACCCAGATCGTCTTTGATCCCCAAGTGGCGGAGGAAAGTCACAAAAGGGCCCACGTCCTCAGGAATGAATGGGTCGTCGCCGTCAAAGGTGAGGTGGCACCCCGGTTAGAAGGTCAGGAAAACCCCAAGCTTCCGACAGGCGCCGTTGAGCTGAAGGTCCGGGAATTGAAGATCCTCAACAGGACGGAGACGCCGCCCTTTCAGGTGGACGGGATGGTGGACGGATCGGAGTCTTTACGCCTCAAATACCGCTACCTTGAACTCCGAAGAAACCGCGTCTTCGAAAATTTCCGCAAGCGACATCTCACGGCCGCCTGTGTCAGAAATTTTTTAAATGACAAGGCATTTATCGAGGTCGAGACCCCCTTTCTGACCAAGAGCACCCCGGAAGGCGCCAGGGACTACCTGGTCCCAAGCCGGGTCAACCGAGGGCTTTTCTATGCCCTTCCTCAGTCACCCCAACTCTTTAAGCAACTCCTGATGATCGGCGGATTTGACCGCTATTACCAGATCGTCCGCTGCTTCCGGGACGAAGACCTTCGGGCAGACCGGCAGCCCGAATTCACCCAAGTGGACATGGAAATGGCCTTCACTGACGAGGAAGGGGTCATGGGTGTAGTTGAGGGCATGCTTCAGACGATATTCCGAGAGGTCATGGAAATGGAGATCGAGTTGCCCATTCCGCGCATGGAATACCGTGAGGCTATGGACCGTTACGGGACCGACCGGCCGGATATCCGCTTCGGGATGGAACTAAAGGACATCACAAATCTTGCCCTAAACTCCGATTTTCGGGTCTTCAAGAGCGTCATCGAATCCGGTGGCGTAGTCAAGGCCATCAACGTCAGACAGGGCGGTTCGGTATTTTCACGGAAGGCTATCGACGAACTCACCCGCATAGCCGCCGATCATGGGGCCAAGGGTCTGGCCTGGGCAAAGGTCAACGAAGAGGGATGGCAGTCTTCCCTGAGTAAATTCTTCCAAGATCAAACCAGGGACCATATCAATCAGAGACTCGAGGCCGCCCCCGGCGATCTTCTTCTCTTCGTGTCGGACACCCTCGACATCGCCAATCAGGCCCTGGGTGCACTTCGTCTGGAGGTGGCCCGGCGCTTGGATCTTATCACGAAATCGGATTATGCCCTGCTCTGGATAACACGATTTCCCCTCGTGGAATACGATGACGAGGAGAAACGTTTCGTGGCCGTTCACCACCCCTTCACCGCCCCCCTGGATGAGGATCTCCCCAACCTGGAGAATCATCCCGAAAAGGTGCATGCAAGGGCTTATGACATTGTTTTGAACGGAAGTGAAATCGGCGGCGGCAGCGTCAGAATTCACAACACAGCAGTCCAGGAAAAGATGTTCAGGAACTTGGGGATATCCCCGGAAGAGGCCGAGGCAAAATTCGGTTTTCTCCTGGAGGCCTTGAAATACGGCGCTCCGCCCCATGCCGGAATAGCCCTGGGCTTCGACCGTCTGGTGGCCATTCTGACGGGAGTGGATTCCATCAGGGAAGTCATCGCATTTCCCAAGACCGCCAGCGCCACCTGTCTTATGACCGAAGCACCCTCCGGTGTAGGCACAGATCAACTTAAAGAGTTGGGAATTTCACTGCTCAAATAGTGAAACGCCCGCTCCTTTTAAGGGATACAGGCCGAAGGGCACTGGGCTGAGTTGCGGCATGAGTGCGGATTTTCCGGCAAAAGTGACCAGGAACGATATAAGAATGCAGACACCCTGTTGACCATTTTGAAGACAGTGATTAAGTTTTGACCTTGACAAAATGGAATTCATAGGGCATAGAGCTGGCCTGATTGATAAAAAAATTATTGAAAGGATGTGGTGTAATTATGGTTTGCGTAACGGTAAAGCAAGGGATTGAATGCTCTTTCATGGGTAAGCAAGGATGCAAATACAACGGAGGGACCTGCCACCCTGTCGTTGAGCAGTGCGAAGGTTGTCAAAAAGTCATGGATCTTCCTACCGGCAAATTCTGCATGATTTTCCCCGATCCTGCCATCAAATGGCGACTCGGAACCTGCAGTATGGCCACTCATGTTCAGTCTTCGAAGGGAACCAAGGGCGCTAAGCTGAATCCAATTAAGGCCTCAAAACGCGGGGGACGCTAAGGGTCGCGCCTGTAACCCAACCGTACACAACTCGCTCATAACCTCGCAAAATTAACGAACGGCCTGTTTTTGAGAGGGTGAAGTCTGTCTATCTTTCGAGGTGGATCAGAAATTCCCGGTTCCCTTTCGGACCCAGGATAGGTGATGGGGTATGGCCGATGACGGCCCACCCCGACAGATCGAAAAAGCTACTGAGATCGGTGACCACCCGCCGATGAAGGGCCGGGTCCCGGACCACGCCCCCTTTCCCCACTTGTTCCTTCCCCACCTCAAACTGGGGTTTGATCAGGGCGATCATAAAGGCGTGTCGGGTCAGGCATTCCGAAACCGGCGGGGCCACCAGCTTGAGTGAGATGAAGGACACATCGATCACCGCACCGTCGATGTCTTCTTTTAAATCATCAGGTCCAAGATAACGGGCATTGGTCTTTTCAAGGATACGGACCCTGGGATCCGTTCGAAGCTTCCAGTGGAACTGGCCATACCCCACGTCCAAGGCAATGACCCTCCCGGCGCCATGCTGGAGCAGACAGTCCGTGAATCCGCCCGTAGAGGCTCCCACATCCAGGACCGTCTTGTCTTTGACATCCACGGAAAACGTCATGAGAGCATCTTTCAGCTTCAATCCTCCCCGGCTGACATAGGGCGGGGTTGCCTTGAGCACAATGGAAGATGAAAGAGGGGTGGGATGTCCGGGTTTGTCAATCAGGCCCCCGTCGACCTCCACAAGGCCCGCCATGATCATCCGTTTGGCCTTCTCCCGGCTTTCCGCGAGGCCCTTGTCTACGAGCAGAATATCCAGTCTGAGTTTAC
>CAZXWJ010000210.1:0-2613 GCA_964644375.1 uncultured Desulfobacteraceae bacterium
GCGAAGGGTTCGGAAACTAATAGCCTTTAGCTTACAGCCTAAACAACCTGAACAGGTACAAATATATTTATTTTAATAGAGGGCATTTTCTGGGGGGAAGACCGTGAAAAGCGCCAAATATGTCAGTGATTTGAGTATCGGCGAGAAAGTCCTGATGGCCATTGTAAGGGCCGCCGAGACTGTTAAGCGGGCACATTCCGCCATTTTCAGGGACTATGGTCTGTCGTTTCCGCAGTACAATGTCCTGAGGGTCCTGGATGCTTCCGGTAACGGTCAAAACAAGATCAGCGATGTGGGCCGAATCATGCTCGTTCCGGGTGCCAATATGACAGGTATCGCCAAAAGATTGGAAAAAAAAGGCTTTATCATGAGAAAGGCCGATCCCGAAGATGAACGGGTGACCATACTCGAAATCACCCCGAAAGGAAAAAAAACTCTAAAAACCATTGAAAAAGAAAAAGACCGTTGTTTGGAAATCCTTCTGAAGGGCATTTCAAAAAAGGAAAAAGATCAGATTCTGTCTTACACCAGACGACTCATCAAAAACAATATGCAGATCGGGTAAGCACTCCTCTCCACCCGCATACTTGCTGTAAAAAGGATCACAACTTCCTCTATCGGCTTTACGCTCGAGTTTCTATCACATCCCTGCAGGAAGTACTTACACGGACGGAAAACGGCGCCAAAAATCCTTGTCTTTTTCCTGCCAGTCTGCACCAAATCTCTTCTCATAAAAGGAACCCAGCCTGTCCAACCAGCGCCACCAGACATGCTGGCCCTTGTCTTTGGCTTCCAGGATGTCATTCAGATAGGTAGAGATGTTATCCATCTCGTCCTTGGGAAGATAAGAGGCCGCCCCCTCTTTGTATGATTTCACTGTGTCTTCGACGCTCAGGGCATGTGCGGTCAACATGACGGGAATCACCCTTTTATTTTTGGCAATTGCAAGGAGCTGATACCCGTCGACGCCCATAATATCCAGGATAGTCATATCAAAGTACTGTGTTTCGAGATACTCTTTCGCCTCATTAAAAGTGGTCGCCTTCACCAGTTTGCACATGGATAAAAGCTCTTCCAACGTTTCCAATACGTCCGGTTCATCATCAACAATGAGAATCCTCTTGCCGTCCAGCAAATTTTCGTTTGCCATGATCATGACTCCTCATTTTCAGGCAGCCGTCTCCGGGGAAAAAACGGTTGAATGCGAATGCCAATAGAGGCTATTTTTTTCGGCATACCCCGTGGATGCTCTGCCTTACTCATAGTATATTTTTCAAGCTGAAGCAATGATTCCTTTTCTTCAATGCCTGGGAGGCCTTCGTCACGGACAGGAACAACTCTGATTACCATCAAGGCATCATCTGCAAAGCAGAAGGTGGTTTGAGGGACACATGGGCCGGGTTCTCTCCGTCACTTCCAAGTCAGGGACTGGGGCTCGCGATCCGACGATCACTTCGAGCTCACTCTCGTTTTCGACCCAGTCTACTGGCGCATCAAAGAGTCCATCATCATTAAAACAATCAAGTCCACCGCCATAGTGATACAGTCCGGAGCCGCCTATTTCCAGTATTTCAACCGGATCTCCTTTTTGAGTATTTTTCCCTGCGGATTCTTGGGCAGATCTTGCACGAACTCAATGGATTTGGGGGCCTTGTAGCTGGCGATTTGCTCCCTGCAGAAGCTGATGATGTCTTCCTCTTTTGCCTGGGCATTCTCCTTCAGGACCACCAAAGCATGGACTTTCTCCACCCAGAAGGGGTCCGGGATACCAATAACGGCGGCTTCTCTGACGGCCGGATATCTGTAAAGGACCTCTTCTGCCTCCTTGGGGTAGACATTCTCACCGCCCGTAACGATCATGTCTTTTTTCCTGTCCGCGATATAGATAAAACCCTTTTCATCATAGTATCCCATATCCCCGGTATAGAGCCATCCGTCCCGAATCGCCTCCTTTGTGTCATCGGGTTTACGCCAGTATTCCGTCATGACTCGCCTGCTCTTGATGAGGATCTCTCCAATCTGTCCCACCTCGACATCCCGACCCGCTTCATCGACGATGAGAACATGGGCCCCGATGCAGGGTTGGCCGCAGGATGCAAGCACCTTCTTGTCGCCTGTCTCTTCCATTGCGTCGCGGTGGTGTGCCTGTTTGAAAACCGTCGAGTGGGGACCGGACTCGGTGAGACCGTAGCCCTGAATAAAAACCGGTCCAAAAGCCGAAAGGCCTTGTTTCAAAACCTCCACAGGCATGGGGGATGCTGCGTACCACACACGCTTGAGTTGGTGAAGATCATATTTCTCGAGATCAGGGAGATTCAGCAGGGAAACGAGCTGGGTGGGGACAATATGGACATCCGTAATCCGTTCCTCGGCGATGATCTTCAGGGTCTTCATTGGATCGAAGGAAGGTTCGGGTATGATAACGTTACATCCACCCATCAGAAAAAACGGCCACACATGGCTGTCTCCTCCGATATGAAACATCGGGATCACCACTAGGTGTCGGTCACCGAATGCCACCCCGATATCCAGAGCCTTCATGCAGGCATGTTCCAACCTCTGTTTTTGGGTGTAGAGCGCACCACGAGGAACCCCGGTCGTCCCGCTGGTATA
>CAZXWJ010000210.1:2713-7719 GCA_964644375.1 uncultured Desulfobacteraceae bacterium
TCTGTTTTTGGGTGTAGAGCGCACCACGAGGAACCCCGGTCGTCCCGCTGGTATAAAAGAGCACCAGAGGATCATCCTCACTGACCACGGGTTCCGGTTCTTCTTTGGATTGGCTCTCCAGCATCTCCCCATAAGCCGTTATTTCCCCTTCCGCATACCCAAAGACGAAGAAAGACCCCACCTCCGAAAGATTTTTGCGAATGCCATCGATCATTTCGACGAATTCAGGGCCCAGAAACACGGCCTTTGCCTCAGAGTCATTGATCACATGGATCAGTTCTTCCGCCTTCAAACGGGGGTTTAAATGGGCCAGGATAAATCCTCCCTTCATGGCCGCACCGAAGACTTCGGCATATTCTAGCCCGTTCCACGATAGGGCACCTATGACATCACCCTTTTGGATTCCCATGGCATGAAGGCCGTGGATGAGGCGGTTAACCCTTTCATTGAAACGTTTGAAGCTCATTCTCTCGGAACCGCACGCAAAGGCCTCGTTATCCGGGTAAAGGATGGCATTTCTGTAAACAATGTCTGCGAAGGTCCCCAACTGGTACCGGCTCAGTTCCCGCAACGTGAATTTACTTGTCATGTTTTTCCCCTCCAAAAATATGGTCCTCACTTGACTTTTTCACTTCAGCTTCTCGTCTCGATGACAAATCCTTCCACTGGATTGTGCCAGCGCCCGGACAAACGGACTGAGCTTTGTTTGGCCACTCATCTCGAAAAATACCGGCGACAACCTTTTATTCAACACACTTACTATCAATATATACGATTCATTATTATGTCAATTATTATTGCATTACCCCCCCTTTGATACTCGAAAATAAAGACAAAAGTTGCCAATTTTGACTTGCAAAATTGAATTTCCAGACACAGAGGTCATGAGAATATGTTTTAAAAAACAGTAGGATGAACCCGATTTCTGTGATGCCGGGCAATGCAAGGTTTTAAAATATGGGAGATATTTTACCTTGTGAAGAAAGTCCGTTCCGTGACAAAAAGAATAAAATGACTGGCTGGGTATTTTTGAATCGTTACTCAGACTGCTTCAAAAATTGTTTTTTCAACTTTCGCTTGAGGATTTTTCCGGCCGGACTCTTGGGCAAATCATCTACGAGAAAATACTCTTTCGGCACCTTGAATGGAGAAAGGTGAGATTTCAGATGAACCTTGAGCCTTTCCTTGTCGACGGATTCATCCGGCCACGGTATGATGAACGCCGCGACCCGCTCGCCCCACTCCTCGTCCGGGAGGCCTATGACCGCACATTCCTGGACTTCCCGCCAGGTATAAAGGACTTCCTCCACTTCACGGGAATAGACATTTTCACCACCGGTGATAATCATATCTTTCAGCCGGTCTACGATGTAGAGGTAACCACGGTCATCAAAAAGGCCGACATCACCGGTACGGAACCATCCGTTCTCCCAAAAGGCTTCTCGTGTCCCCTCCGAATTATCGAGATAACCCTTCATGATATTTGGCCCCCGGACGCAGATCTCTCCTTCACGGCCTTGTTCCAGTTGCGTTCCCTTTACGTCGCGAATCTGAATTTCCACGCCCGGAACCTCTGTTCCTACGGAACCGATAACGTGCATGTGACGATGATTATAGGTGACTGTGGGTGCCGCTTCGGTCATTCCGTAGCCTTCATATATGGACAGTCCGGTTCGATCTTTCCACTGGCGTACGAGGTCTGCAGCCATGCTGGCAGCGGCTGAAAAACAGTATCGAGCCGTTCCAAGTTTTACCTTGAGGTCCTCCAGGGCCAACAGCCGAACATAAATCGTGGGTACGGCGAAGAGTTTGGTCACCCGCCCGGCTTCCATTAAGTGCAGGACACGGTCCATATCAAAAACCGGCATAATTTCCAGGCAACCGGCACTCAATATCGTCCCGTTCATGATATGCATTTGGCCGAAGACATGGTTGAAGGGCAGGAAGCATAGGGCCCTGTCGGTTTCAACGGAACGTTCATTAAAAACCACCGTATGTATGGCGGCGTTTATGTTCTCATGGCTGAGTTCGACCCCTTTGGGAATGCCCGTTGTGCCTCCGGTATAAAGAACGGCAGCGGTATCGGTCCGCTCTCTTTCGATTGCCCTGAAACGCTTTGTTCCGGTCTCCATCAATTGACGAAAATTCATGTCCCCTTTCGGACTGATGATTCTTTCAAGGGTACCACCCTGCCTCAGGCCGGCCAGTTCATCCAACTTTTCGTCCTGCGTGAAAAGGAACCTGGGCTTCGAGTGGTTGATTAAAAGAGACAATTCATCCCGTTTGAGCAGGCTGGATAAGGTCACGGCCACGGCACCGGCCTTGATTACACCGAAGTAGAAGATAATCCAATCACCGGAATTGGGGGCACAGAGTCCGATATGTTCACCGGGCTTAATCCCCATCTGGATGAGTGCCGTGGCCACGCAATTTGCCCGATCGTTCAGTTGGGCGTAGGTTGTTTCGATCCCCTCTTCGCTCAATGCGGGCCGAAGGGGAAAATAGAAGGCGGACCGTTCCAAATTTGTTGAAATATTCATTCTACTTCCTCCACCTACATCCGTGACGGGATAAAGAGGGCAATTCCAGGAAAGATGGCTATAATGACAATGGCCAGAAGGGCGGCGATCAAAAAAGGCCAAATGCCCCGGAAAATGGTGGTCAAAGGCACATCCGGAGCTGCTCCTTTCAGCACAAAGACATTGAGACCGACCGGGGGAGTAATCAGGCCGACCTCCAAAACGATGACCATCAGGACACCGAACCAGATGGGATCGAATTGCAATGCTTCAATGACCGGAAAAATGATGGGTACGGTCAGAATCATGATCGCGTAACAGTCCATTACACAACCCATAATCACATAGATCAGGATAATGGCTGCCAGGATGACGGCCTTCGGCAGGGCAAGACCGGCGATGAAATCGGCGAGACCCATGGGAATTTTTGCCAATCCCAGAAAAGCGGAGAAGATGTTCGCACCGATAATGATCAAGAAAATCATGGCCGTCGTCTTGCCCGTTTCCGTGAGGCACAGGATGAGGCCCCGCATATTGAGCTTCCTCTTGAGCAAGGCGATAGCAAAGGATCCGAAGGCACCGACACCAGCCGCTTCCGTAGGTGTGACGATCCCTAGGTACAAGCCGCCCATGACAATGAAAATCAGGAGCAAAATGCCCCATGTGCCCCCCAGGGATTTGATCTTCACGGCCCATGTTGTGACATCCCCGCGAGGACCCATCGCCGGGTTGAGTTTGCATTGGATATAGATTGCCGCAATAAACAGGCCAGCCAACAGAATGCCGGGCAGAATGCCTGCCATAAAAAGCTTACCGATGGATTCTTCCGTCAAAATTCCGTAGATGACAAACCCGATGCTCGGTGGAATCAGAATGCCCAGGGTCCCGCCGGCGGCCACGCAGCCCGTGGAAAGCCTCTGATCGTATTTATATTTATCCATCTCAGGGATGGCCACCATCCCCATGGTCGCTCCTGTGGCCAGGGAGGATCCGCATACGGCCGCAAAACCGGCGCAGGCACAAACAGTCGCCATGGCCAGTCCGCCTCGAAAACGCCCCATCCATGCATACACCGTCTTGTAAATGTCCGTGCTGATCCCGGACATGAATGCGAACTGCCCCATAAGGACAAAAAGGGGAATCACACTCAATGTGTAGGACGAACCTTCCGCATGGGGAACAATCTCGAGAATGCTTGATGCAGCAGGCACACCGGCAATAAAGCATAATCCGATGAATCCGATCAGGCCCATGGCCATACCGATATACATCCTAAATGCCAAAAGGACAAACATACACACAATCCCCAGGATGCCGATCATTTCTGAACTCATATCCCGGTACGCTCCTTTCTACTTCCGAACAAACGGATGAGATCTCTTATGTATTCGATGCACATGATCGCGCTGCCGAGCACGAGGAAGAAGACAAAGGGGTAGTCCGGAATCCCAAGGTTCGGGGAAGCTTCCCCCACTTCCTTTAATTCAAATGCTTTTCTGGTCCCCATCCACGTCATGAGAAACATCAGCAGAAGACACACCAGGTGGTTGAAGATTTCGATATAAATCCGAATCTTCTCAGGAAAGAGTGAGACGAGAAGGTCGACTGACACATGGGTTTTCTCAGATTGTGTGTATGCCAGAAAAGAAAAAATCAGAATCAAAACCAGGAATTCGGTCAGTTCGAAAGCGCCTATAATAGGGGAATTAAAAACATAACGTCCCACCACGTCGACCGTGGTGAGACACATCATCACAAATAGCGCGCATGCCCCCACATACTTCAATAGCGTGCTGAACACCCCAAGTTTTTTCGAGAGCTCCTTCGCGTCCATGCCGTTTAAAACCCCCCTTTATTTCCGGTCGGACGAGCCGGAAACGCTAAGATGGAAACATTAGGCCAAAGACGACGGGAGGAGAGGCAAAACCGGTTATAGAAATACCCCTCCTCCGAAGAGTCTTCTTTGATGCCGCGAGCCAAAGGTTTTTTGCAATGGATCGGCCCCCTGTTACTCGTTGATAAACTGAACCGCGGCATTGAGCACTTCTTTTCCAGGAAGGCCTCTCTTCTTCATGTCCTCGACCCACTCATTTCTGAGCGGCACGGTGAGGTCCTGCAGCCTTTTCATGTCGGCGGGCGGGAGCCCTCCCTCAACTACTTGCATCCCTTTCTTCAGACAAAGGCTTTTCATAATCGGTCTCACTTCGTCATACACCTTACCGCACTCCTTAGACATAACCATGCCGGTGGTCTCATCAATCACTTTTTTCACATCGTCGGGCAGGGAATCCCATTTTTTCTTGTTCATGACGACCATCATGGTCATGGTGTAGAAATCGACCTCCGTGGACCATTTCAACAATTCCGCTAACTTAAAGACGAAGTTTCCTTCCCATGGCAACACGGTCCCTTCTACCACGCCCCTTTCAAGCGCCGTATAGGTTTCGGGGACGGGCATATTTACGGGAACCGCGCCAAAGACCTTCA
>CAZXWJ010000211.1:0-7610 GCA_964644375.1 uncultured Desulfobacteraceae bacterium
AAGAGGTAATTTTCGTAGCCGGATGGATGATGCATGATAGAAACCGTAAAAGCAATCATCTTGGATTTTCAGGAGATTGGTCTTGAGACTGGGGTGCCCCGGCGATTAAAAGTCGCAACGCTGCCCGGCAAGGCCACCGTCTGTATCGGTGTGCGCCGTGCTGGAAAGTCGACATTCCTGTTCCAGGTCATGGATAGGCTTCTGAGTGAGGGTGTTGCACGTGAGAACATCCTTTACTTGAACTTCTTCGATGATCGTCTGCACAATCTTCAGAGGGATGGTCTCCGGTTGATCACCGAAGCCTATTATTCGATCTATCCGGAAAAAAAGAACACCGAGACGGTCCATTGCTTTTTCGACGAGATACAGGCGGTCGAGGGGTGGGAACCTTTCCTGGACCGACTGATGCGAACCGAAAAGTGCGAAGTCTATCTCACAGGGTCCTCATCACGGATGCTCTCCAGGGAAATCGCCACCCAGATGCGCGGCCGAGCGTTATCCTGGGAGTTGTTTCCCTTTTCATTCAGGGAATTTCTAGATTACAAGGGAATCAAAAGCGCTGGTCCCTTATCTACAAAAAACCGGCTTACCGTTCAGAACGCGTTCGATGAGTACTGGGAAACCGGAGGCTTTCCCGAAGTCGCAGGCCTTGACCGGCATCTGCGAATCAAAATCCATCAGGAATATTTTCAAGCCGTTTTGTTCCGAGACCTGGTCGAGCGCCATGACGTGTCCCATCCCAAGGCTGTGACTGATCTGGCGCACCGGCTAATTGATAACACTGCATCGCTTTATTCCGGCAACAGCCTGACCGGCTATTTGAAGTCATTGGGTCATAAGGCGCCCAAATCGGCAGTGTCGGATTACCTGGCTTGGTTCGAGGATGCATACTTTCTGTTCACCGTGCGGATATTCGATGCCTCCCTGGCCCGTAGCAAAACCAACCCGAAAAAGATTTATTGCATTGATCATGCCCTGGTCACATCAGTGGCGTCCGGTATTCTCATCAACGCCGGGCATCTCCTGGAGAATCTTGTCTTCACGGCGCTTCGACGCGTTTCGCCCGACATTTATTACTGCAAGACAAAAAGCGGGCTGGAGGTGGACTTCATCGCACAATTGCAGGACCGATCCCGACTGCTGGTTCAGGTCTGCGAATCCATGGTCGAACCGAAAACCAGAAAACGGGAAATTGCGGCTTTGAGCGAGGCCATGACCGAACAGGACCTGAAGTCCGGAACGATTGTAACACGCAACGAAGCCGATACCATTAAAATCAACGGCGGGAAGATAGAAGTCGTTCCGGCGTGGCGATTCCTGCTCGGCCTGCCGGATGCGTGACAAAAAAGCCGATGAAAAACCCAATGACAAATATCTCCCGCAGAGAGGGTAGAGTCGCGGAGGGGCACAAAAAACAGACGTTTACTCTGCACCCGGGGCCACTGCGGGAGAGGATATTAAGGATTCTTTTGTTCATGCCGACGCATAATGCTTAACCGAACATGTCCAATTACTTCAGGCATGAACTGAGGAGAGATTCAACTCCATGTATGTGGTTGTCGGGTCCGGATTGAAACGGTAGGATTCAATCTCTATAAACCCCAAATTTTTATAGAGGCTCCTTGCCGCCCCCATACGGCCCAGGGTATCCAGTCGCATCTTTTTGTAACCCATCCTCTTCGCTTCCTCGATCAGATCGACGCACAGCCTCCGGCCTACCCCCCGACCCTTAAACCGGTCATAGACATACAATCGCTTCATCTCGCAAATACCCGGAGCGAACCGTCTCAGGCCCCCACCGCCTGCAGGTTCCTGCCCCTGCCATGCAAGCAGAAACATCCCTTCGAGCGGACCGTACATCGAGGAAAAATGAGACAACTCCTCATCGATCGCCTGAAACGCCAGATCCATATGGAGCCATTCGATATAGTCCCTGGTCATTTTTAAGGCCAGGGCATATTCTGATTCGGTTGAACAACGGCTAATTTTAATCATAAAATCTCTCTCAGTATCAGGACTGGAAGACCACAATATCAAACGTGTAGACGCCTGGATGCCAGGGGCCTACTCCCTTTCCTGTGGATACTTCACCAGCAGCGTGAGGGCGAAGGCAATGAGCGGTAACACGAAGACCGCCTTGATGGCCATCGGCACCCCCCAGGTATCCGCAATCACTCCAAGCAGGGTCACGCCGATTCCCCCGGCACTGATGGTGAAACCGACCATCATCCCTGAGGCGATCCCCAGATGCTTCGGCAGGAGGGCCTGGGCCATAACGGTTGTCAGGGCAAAGGTTGAGATCAGGACCATTCCGGCAATGCCCAAAATGACGAAAGACATCAGCCCGCTGCTGTAGTAGAAAAGGAGAAGGAGAGGGAATGACGACAAAAGGGTGATTGAAAGAAATTTCTTGTGACCCCACCTATCCGCTAGCGGCGCACCTATGAGCGTGCCAACGGCGCCTGCCAACAGAAAAGTTGAAACGAGTTTCCCCGCATGGAGGGGATTTCCGTTAAGATAGTCTATGTAATAAAAAGGGATATAGGTCACCAGCCCAAATTGTGTCCATGCCCTTATCGTGGCAATGCCGACAAGAAGGATGAAGGATACCTTCTGATTTATCGAGAGAGGCGTTTTCGTTCTCTCGTTGGCCTCTTTGTGGGCAGACGCAACAGGATCGGTCAGCATAGATATGTGGAAGAGCAGGATGGTGGCGATTAAGATCCCCGGCAGGATCAATCCAAGCGTTCCGCCGAGGCCGAAATGCGTCACCAGAGAGAGGGCCACTATCGGTCCAACCGCAATTCCCAGATTTCCTCCTACTGAAAAAATCGACATTCCCGTGGCCTTTTTGTCCCCGGTAAAAAAGTAGGCGGTCTTGAACCCCTCCGGATGGAAACTTGCAACTCCAAATCCGCTTAGAATAACGGAAAGGATAATGAGGGAATAACTGGAGAAGAACCCGGTCAGAGATAATCCCAAACAGGCGATGAAAGGGGCCAGGGGGATAAACCAGCCAACTGGGCGCTTGTCGGACAGGTGTCCAAACACCGGCTGAATAATGGAAGAGGTGATGTTGGCGGCCAGGAGAATGGTCCCGGACATCGTATAGGAGAGATTCAAGGCCTCTTTAAAAAAAGGAAGAAGAGCTGGCAAAGCCCCCTGATTGATATCCGTGACGAAATGGCCTGCGCTGAGTATAGCCAGGGCTTTCTTGTTCATCTTCATGTTTTAAACTTTCCTCTGGTTCCAGATATTAGATGCAAATTAGGCGGTGGATCAGGGATTGACCACCATGCTTGACAGTCTCTCATGATTGTCTATACTGATATATATCACCAGATATGATGTGAAGCGAATGGAATCTACGGCCAAACAATTTATCGTTTTCAACGATTACCCCTTGGTCGAAATCTATTTCTGAACCAGTTTGAGGGGGGCTCTTCACTCCGCTTTTCAGCGCGAAGATGGGCGGCCCCTTTTTATTAGAAAGGAGAATCCACCATGAGCATCAATGTCTGTGTAGCCGGGGCCACCGGATGGGTGGGCGCGGATCTTTCTAGAGCCATCCACGCAGCAAAGGACCTGAACCTCGGCGGGGCTATTGCGCGAAGCGCAGCCGGCCGGCCATTGGGCGAAGTCCTCAATATCCCCGGGCTGGATCTTGTGGTTAGCGCCACGGCGCAGGAGGCCCTGGCGAGCCCCTGCGATGTGTTTGTGGAGTTCAGCACGCCTGAAGCCGCCAAGGCGAACGTGCTTCATGCCCTGGCCGCTGGCGCTCACGTGGTGGTAGGCACTTCCGGTCTCAACGACGAAGATTATGCAGAAATCGACCGAGCGGCCAAAAACGCGGGACGCGGCGTGCTGGCGGCCGGGAACTTCGCCCTGACGGCGGTCTTGTTGCTGAAATTCGCTACCCTGGCCGCCCGTTACATCCCCCACTGGGAGGTTATCGATTATGCCGGCGCAACCAAGGCCGATGCCCCCAGCGGTACGGCCCGGGAACTGGCCTACCGGCTCGGCGAGGTGCGCCAACCGGAGCTGGCCGTGCCCGTGGATCAGACCGTAGGACCACGGGAGAGCCGGGGCGCCGACCTGAACGGCTGCCAGGTGCACTCCCTGCGGCTGCCCGGCTACGTCGCCTCGGTGGAGGCCATCTTCGGCCTCCCGGAAATGCAGCTCTCCCTGCGTCACGATGCCGGCACCGGTGCGCAGCCCTATGTGGACGGAACACTCCTGGCCATTCGGAAGGTCGGCACCTTGAAGGGGCTCCACCGCGGGTTGGATACCGTCATGGATTTCTAAAGATGCGGTGCCGCGAATGGAATCCCGGCCGAATCTCTTTATGAACGTAAGGTCGCAAGCGGTTCGGCTGCCGAAGGAATCTCGACCAGCAAATCAGTGAATCCTCTATCCGAACGCCCCGTATGATTTGACCGTTGTTTAAATCTTCCGTCCAAAGCCTTGCACATCTGGCGCTTTCGGCCGTCACCACAATGAGCGAATCCCAAGAGGAAATACGGTTAATAATACTGCAATCAATAGCATCTTTTATAATCTCCGGGGTGATCAAGACAATTTCGAATCGTTCGAACCGGTGTAGGATGTCCTTGGCGATGAGTGCATCCGCCCTGAGCTTTTTTGTGGCCGCTACGTAGAATTCCTGCATCACTTGGGTGGATATGACTCCCCGAAAATCATCCCTTTCCTCCTACACAAAATTTATTTTGCAATTTTTAGCAGATGAAATATGATGCAAAAAGGCCCATTTTGTATTACATTTCAATCGACTGCCGGAATCGAACCTTCGAAGCGTATCGGCATCATCGTTTTTCCGCACAAGATCCGAATCCGTTCCACAGAAGGAACGACCCAATGGACGAGGCGGCCGCGGTCATGGGCACCGCCCTTTCCTATACATTATTCGGCATCGGCTTTGTTTTTCTGATCCTTCAGGGTTAGGACCCGAACCGCCCCGGACCGGTTTGCGACAGGGGACGAGGCAACCAACAGGATTGAATGAACAAAATTCGGGTATTAGTCCTCAATTCGCATACCTTCAAAAAGAAAGGAGTCCACATGGCATTGGATGTCACGATCCGAATCGGCGGCCGTGCAGGTCAGGGGATGCAGTCCATCGGGCTGATTCTGGGCAAGATCTTTACTCGGCACGGATACTATGTCTTCATCCGTCAGGACGTGGAGTCCCGGATCCGGGGGGGTCACAATTTTGTCCAGCTCCGCATCAAGGACGAACCTGTTTATGTTCACAGTGATAAGGTGGATCTTCTGATCGCCCTGGACAAGGGCTCCATGGATCGGGATCAACCTGACCTGGCCCCGGACGATATCATGATCTTTGACGTACAGGAAAAGGGATTTACATCGGACAACCCCGCCCGCCTTCCCGTTCCCATGGAACAATTGGCCCTGGAGGTGGGAAAGAACAAGATCATGGCCAACTCGGTCGCCACCGGAGCGGCACTGGCCCTGCTGGGGTTCGATCTTCAGCCCCTCCTCGATCGCCTGGACGAGGAATTCTCGGCCAAGGGCCCGGAGATCGTCGAAAAAAACCGAAACTGTGTCATTTCAGGATACCGATACATTCAAAACCATTTCAAGGGATCTTTTTCAAAAAAGATCCCGCCCGCACCTTTTAAAAAAGAAAAACTGCTGCTGACGGGAAGCCAGGCCATGGCGCTGGGCGCCGTCTGTTCCGGATTGAAATTCTATAGCGGTTATCCCATGTCCCCTTCCACGTCCATTATGGAGGTCGTGGCATCCCTCGGCACGAAACATGACATCATCGTCGAGCCTGCCGAAGATGAAATCGCGGCCATCAATATGGTGCTCGGGGCGTCCTTTGCAGGGGTCCGTGCCATGACGGCCACCTCGGGAGGGGGTTTCTGCCTGATGGTGGAGGGCCTGGGGCTGGCTGGCATGACCGAGACACCTGCCGTGATCGTCGTTGCCCAGCGGGCGGGTCCCTCGACAGGGCTGCCCACCAGGACCGAACAGGCGGACCTCGATTTCGTGATCCACGCCTCCCATGGTGAGTTCCCGAGGGCGGTTTTTGCGCCCGGCCATGCGGAGCAGGCCTTTTACACCATGGCCAGGGCCTTCAATCTGGCCGATCGATTCCAGAGCCCGGTGATCGTTCTGGGAGATCAGCATCTAAACGATTCCTATTTCACGGTGGATCACCTGGACATGGGGCGTATGACGATCGATCGGGGCAAAATCGTCCAGGGAAAAGACATGGCATCTCCCCTGGAATACAAAAGGTATGCGTGGGATGAGTCGGGCATCTCGCCCAGGATCCTGCCCGGGCAGGGGAAGGCTGTCCTGTATGCCGACAGCGACGAGCACAACGAGGCCGGGCATATCACGGAGAGCGCAATGGTGCGAAAAGGCATGGTGGTCAAACGCTTGCGAAAATTCGAGGGACTCCGGCGGGATATGGGTCCGCCGGAGATCCATGCCGAACCGGATGCCGATCTCGTGCTTCTAGGCTGGGGTAGCACCTACGGGGCCTTGATGGAGGCCGCGAATATCCTGACTCAAAATGGCCTCAAGACCGAGGTATGGCATTTTTGCGACCTCTTTCCCTTTCCCGATGCCGATCTTTTGGCCCAACTTTCCCAAAAGACGCGGATCATTTCCGTGGAGAACAACAGCACGGGCCAGTTTGCCAGGCTATTTTCCGGACAAGGCGGCATCCCGATCGACCACCAGGTGTTCAAATTCGATGGGAGGCCCTTTTCTCCCAGGGATGTCGTCACCCGTGTCCACAGGTCCCTTTAAGGAGGAAAAAATGGTTACTTTAGATGACTATTACAGCGATGATCCCGTGGCCTGGTGCCCGGGCTGCGGCAATCACTCCATTCTTGAAGCGCTCAAGCAGGCCCTCGTCGATTCAGGCAGAAATCCCCATGAAACCGTCATCGTTTCCGGCATCGGCCAGGCCTCGAAAGCACCCCATTATCTTCGCTGCAACGCCTTCAACGGCCTCCACGGACGGGCCCTTCCGGTAGCGACCGGCATTAAACTGGCCAACCACGGGCTCACGGTTCTGGCCGAGGGCGGAGACGGGGACGGATACACGGAGGGCGGCAACCATTTTATCCATGCCATGCGCCGGAATGTAGACATCACCTACCTGGTCCACAACAATCAGGTCTACGGGCTTACCAAGGGGCAGACCTCGCCCACCAGCGATCTGGGGTATGTCTCCAAAACCACCCCCATGGGATCTTTTTCTCCTCCCTTGAATCCACTGCTCCTGGCGATTTCCATGAACTGCACTTTCGTGGCCCGGGGCTTCTCCGGGGAACCGGAGCACCTGGCCAGCCTGATCCTTGAAGGGATCCAGCACAGGGGTTTTTCGTTCATCGACATCCTTCAGAACTGCGTTTCTTTCAACAAGGTCAACACCTTTCAATGGTACAAGAGCCGGGTTTACGACATCAAAGATGATCCGTCGTACGATCCTCGGGACGTGGGGCCGGCCTTCCAGAGGGCGCAGGAATGGGGAGAAAGAATTCCCATCGGGGTCATCTATCGGACGGACAGGCCGGCCCTGGATGAAAAACAGCCCGTGATCAGGGACA
>CAZXWJ010000212.1:0-7597 GCA_964644375.1 uncultured Desulfobacteraceae bacterium
TTAAGCGTGCTCCGGAGTTCTGGCGCAGACACTCGCTGGAGTGGTTGTACCGCCTGATGACTGAACCGACACGATTAAAGCGACAAAGGGTGCTTCCACTATTTGTCGTTCTGGTGATGCTCGAAAAGCTCAAGCTGATGTTAAAGGGGCGGCGAAAAAGACCGGAAAAGAGATAAAGCGTTTAAGGCTGGATCGGAATCACGGATATTTCTTGCGGGTAAATCGTTCAGGCTGTTTCAGTATGGGGTAATATGGAACCAAAAAATTCAATGGACTATCGGGATGTTTTGAAGACCGCTCTATACGGCCTTCTCCTTATTGGAATCTACTATTCAACCTTTTTTTGGCTTCTTACAAAAGATTGGGTCAGAGAGGACTATTCATATGGGTGGCTCATTCCCCTTGTGGTTCTCTATATCCTGTGGGACAACCGTCAACGGCTTCAAAATATCCGCGGTAGGGCGTCATGGGTTGGGGTTCTCATTCTGTTTATGGGGCTCGGATTGTATTTTATGGGGGAATTGTCCGGGGAATTTTTCATCCTGTACTTCTCCTTTTGGGTGATTGTTCTGGGTCTCTGCTGGATGCATCTGGGCTGGAAGAAACTCAAATCCATTCTCTTCGCTCTGATCATCATGCTCGCCATGTTCCCTCTCCCGCATTTCATCAATAATAAGTTGACCTTTCAATTGAAGCTCGTGAGTTCCCAATTGGGGGTTTATCTCATGCGGCTTTACGGGATGTCGGCATACAGGGAAGGGAATGTCATCGATCTGGGTTTTACCCAATTACAGGTCGTGGATGCCTGCAGCGGTCTGCGGTATTTTTTCCCTCTCATCATTGTGGGTCTTCTATTGGCCTATTTTTACAAGGCGTCGTTTTGGAAGAGAGCGATTATCGTTCTCTCGACGGTCCCGCTTTCCATTGTGAGCAACAGCATTAGAATTGCCCTAACGGGCATTCTGTATGAATTGTGGGGCGCTAAAGTGGCCGAGGGATTCTTTCATGGTTTCTCCGGGTGGTTTCTCTTCATGTTCACCCTGGCGGTGCTGTTGGCTGAAATGAAACTGTTGAGTTTGATTTGGAAGGAATCAACCGCAGGGAAGACTTCGAAAGTTGAGGCGCTATCACCGGAAGAGCCCACAGCCTTGGCTCACATTCACCATTCAAAATTCACAATTAAAAATTTCTTCTCCCCTCCTCAATTTATCGTCGGTGTGGTTCTCCTGGTGCTGACCCTCGCCATCTCTCAGGGCGTCGAGTTCAGAGAAAAGATTCCCATCAATAAGCCTTTTCACGAATTTCCCAAACAAATCGGCCAGTGGTCGGGCATGCCTCAGGCCATGGAACAGCAATTCATCGATACATTGGATCTGAGTGATTATGTGATCGTCAACTATAAGAATCCTGCCGGCCGATATGTCAATTTTTACGCGGCCTATTACGAGACCCAGAGCAAGGGGGAATCCATCCATTCTCCGGGCACATGCCTTCCCGGAAGCGGGTGGGAGTTCAACCAGGCCGGAAAGGCGGTGCTTGATTTATCAGGTCAAGACCGCGGTTATATGCCCGTCAATCGGGCGTTCATGCAGAAGGGCGCCACAAAGCAACTGTCCTATTTCTGGTTTCCCATGAGGGGAAGGGTATTAACAAACGCCTATCAAATGAAGCTGTTTAACTTTTGGGATGCCTTGACCCGCCAGAGGACGGATGGAGCATTGGTTCGGGTTATAACGCCCGTGTTTGAACATGAGCAAGTCGAGGACGCGGACAAGAGACTGCAGGCCTTCGTGAAGGACTTGGTGCCGGTGTTGGATGAGTTCCTGCCAAAGTAGGTTCTCCCGCAGAGGCGCTGAGCCGCAGAGAAGGACAAGAAAAAAAAGACTGGCTCTCACTGAGCCCACGGAGGAAACAGGGGGAGTTAAAACAAAAATAGATATGTCTTTACGCTTTTCTCTGCGCCTCTGCGCCTCTGCGCCTCTGCGGGAGATAAAATAAATCTTTTGAACTATAAATCGTGAATTAACGGAATAGAGGGCATCCGCATTTTTAGGTTCTTTACATTTTTCGTGATTTTTTTCATCGTAGTGGCCGCTTTTTTTGCCTGGCAGGGCGAAGGCTTTCTTGCGGATACGAATGACGGCGACTGCGAGAAGCCCCAGGTAGTGGTCGTCCTTGCGGGGTCCACCCATGAGGATCCCGATCGCGTCATAGAGGGGGCCGTTGTGTTTCAGGAAAAGGGCGCCGATTATCTGATTTTCCCCTTGAGGCATCCGACCATTAAGTGGCCATGGTTGGTCAAAAAATATGGCATCTCGAGTAAGATTCCGAAAGAGAAGGTCTTGATTGGGCGGGCCAGTGTAAAGGATCTGAAAATCAACCAGGAACTCGGTGGAACATTCACCGAGGCTGGAATGACCATCCGGCTCATGGAAGAGAAAAATATCACCTCAGCCGTTGTCGTTACTTCCGGTTATCATGTCCGCCGGTCAAGACTGGCCTTTAAACGGGCCGTGAAGGGGCGCGATTTTCAATTTTGTTTCCACGGTGTGAAAAGGCCTTCCGGCATGGCCCCCTGGTGGCTGGATAAAGAATACCTTTTCAAGGTTCTGGGGGAATACAAGAAGCTGATAGGTTCCTATTTTCTTTACCGATAAAATCAGTTTCTGATTTTATTTAACGCGGCTGCGCCGCTCAGTGAAAAGCATCGGTGCCCATTCTCTTCGTGCTCTTCATGTCCTTCATGGTAAAATTTCTTTTCTTTTTCATTGCACCTAAAAAACAACACCCTCACAACAGGCCTAAAAACCAAAGACACTATTTTGCTCCGCATTTTTTTAGATAATTACAGTCTTTCTTGATTCATATCGCAGGTTTTTCCTGTGGCAAAATGTGAGGCGGCGGCCTCCTTCAACTCATAAGTTTAAAATCTCATCTATGATCTTCCTCACCACATTATTGCTTTCCCTCTTTATCACCCTGACCCTGATCCCCATCTTCAGAATGCTGGCGTTCAGGGTCCATGCGCTGGATTTTCCCAATGAACGGAAGATTCACACAGATCCCATTCCAAAATCAGGCGGCCTGGCCATGGCCTTCGGCACCCTCATCCCCGTTATCTTTTGGCCCCAGGCGGACGTCCTTATCCACTCGATTGTAATCGGTGCCGGAATTGTGGTCCTCTTCGGGCTCCTGGACGACTTCAAGGATCTCGGCTACAAATCCAAGTTCGTGGGTCAGGTTGCCGCCGCCCTGGTGGTCATCTTATACGGAGGGATCAAGATCCAATGCCTGGGTATGCTGCTGCCGGATGACGTCTGCCTTCCGGACTGGCTGGCAATCCCCCTGACCCTGGTGGTCATTGTCGGAGTAACCAATGCGGTTAATCTTTCCGACGGTCTGGACGGGCTGGCAGGCGGCATTTCGATGCTCTCATTTGCCCTGATCGGTTACCTGGCCTATCGCTCCGAGAGCATCCCGATCGCCCTGCTGTCCTTTGCCATGGTGGGTGCCATTTTCGGATTTCTCCGTTTCAATACCTACCCGGCGAATGTCTTTATGGGCGATGCCGGGAGTCAACTTCTGGGTTTTGCAGCCATTACCCTTTCCCTGGGGCTGACCCAGGGAGGCGGCGCCCTGAGCCCCCTGCTTCCCCTGATCCTTCTCGGGTTTCCCGTGCTAGACACCCTGACCGTGATGCTCGAGCGGGTTAGCCACGGGCGATCTCCATTTGTGGCGGACAAAAATCATTTTCATCACAAGCTGCTGCGCCTGGGGCTCTTCCACACGGAGGCCGTTGTCCTGATCTATATCGTCCAGGCCTTCCTGGTCGTTTCCGCCTTTGTTTTCAGGTTTTACTCCGAGTGGCTTTTGCTCGGTCTGTATATCGGTTTTTCCGGCATTATTCTCTCGGTGTTCTTTGTCACGGAAAAGACCGCATGGCGCTTCAAGCGTTACGATTTTCTCGATACCTTCATCAAGGGAAAGCTCCGAGTCCTGAAGGACAGAAACATCTTCATCAAGATTTCCTTCCGTCTAGTGGCCTATGGGAGTTCATGCCTGCTCCTGTTTTCCTGCCTGGTGCCCAACGCCGTGCCTTCCTTCCTGGGCCTTTCCGTCCTGGGATTGGCCCTGTTCATAATCCTGTTCTGGTATTTTAAACGGTCCTATATGGCCAATGCCGTTCGCGTATCCCTTTATCTCAGTATTCCCTTTGTCTTGTACCTGGGAGAGGGCGGTGTGATACCGGTGATGAGTGAGCGGTCCATTCAAATCTACAACCTCTCCTTTGGCCTCCTGGTGGCCTTTTCCATCCTGACCATGAAATTCACCAGACGAAAGAAGGGTTTCAGGACCACACCCATGGATTTCCTGATCCTTTTCATCGCCCTGGTGGTCCCGAATCTGCCGGACTTTGCAACAGGCATCGAACACATGGGAATGATTGCCGTCAAGATGATCGCCTTTTTCTTCAGTTACGAGGTCCTGATTGGTGAACTGCGCGGAGAGGTGGGAAAACTGGGGATTGCTACGATAGCGGCGCTGGTGGTTGTGGGGCTAAAGGGGGTAGTTCAATTGTAAATTATAAATTTTTGATGTTGAATTATGAATTGGGGCAGAGATCATACTGAGTGATGCATTTCAAACCATGAATGGAAAGATTTAAATTGAAATGAGAAACAATGTTGTCCGGCAGAAATCCTATGCGTTTGCGCTCGAAATTATAAAAAAGTATCAGGCCATGAAAACCGACGGGGAATATGTCCTTTCGAAACAGTTACTGCGTTCAGGGACCAGCATAGGGGCCAATATCGAAGAGGCACTCGCCGGACAAAGCAAAAAGGATTTTATCGCCAAGATGGCTATTGCCTCAAAGGAGGCCAGGGAGACAAATTACTGGTTGCGATTAATTCGGGACAGCCAAATTTGTCCAACTTTAAAGCTTACGAACCTCATCAATGAGTCACAAGAGTTGATAAAAATCTTGACAGCAATTGTAAAAACAGGGCAAAGAAATAATTTTTAATTATGAATTTTGAATGGTTAATGAGACCTTCATATGGAGCGGTAAGGCTCGCGGAAGCATAATATTTTTCATTAAGGATTCAACATTTACAATTCATCATTGCTATTTATTTGGGGGGTTGAATGCAAACACTAACGCGTAACATATTAAAGTCCGTTTGCTTGATGGTGACCGTTCTTTTGATTTCCTCCTGCTCCGGCCCCGAGGAAAAAAAGATGAAATTCTTCGATAAGGGCATGGTCCTCTTTGAGCAGGGGGACTTCGTCAAGGCGAAACTGGAGTTCAAAAACGCCCTTCAGATCGATCCCAAGTTCGCCAAGGGGTATTACATGTTTGGCCGGATCGAGCTCAGAGACAAAAACTGGAAGCAGGCCTATGGGGCCTTTGCCAAGGCCGTGGAACTGGATCCGGATCTCCTGGATGCCCAGGTGGAGCTGGGCAAGATTTTTTTGATGGCCAGAGACCGGGACAAGGCCGGGGAAAAGATTGAACTGGTCCTCTCCCGGGACCCGAAGCATATGAGTGCCCGGCTCCTGAAGGCAGGTGCACTCATGGCCGACAAAAAATTCACGGAGGCGGAAGGGGTTCTGATGGCCGTGAAGGAGGAATATCGGCAAAACCCCGATGCCTACATCATGCTTGCAAATCTCCGCCTCAGGGGCAAGGACGTGGAGGGGGCGAAGGGTTTTCTGAATGAACTCCTTGAAAAAAATCCCGAGCATAAGGGCGGGAGGATTCTTCTGGCGCAAATCCTTGAAAAGAACAAGGAATGGGATAAGGCGGAAGAGGCCTACCGAACCTTTATCGAACAGAACAAGGACCAGGATGAAACCAAACTGCTTCTGGTGGGCTTTTACGACCGAACGGATCGCAGGGACAAGGCGGAAGAGATCCTCAAGCAATTGATATCGAATCATCCGGACAGGGAAAATCTTCGAATCGCCCTGGCTCAATTCTATGCCAAGAAAAAGGACAGGGAAGCCTTTATCAAAACGATCGATGCAGCCATAAAGGACCTGCCCGAAAATTACACGATCGTCGAGATGCGGGCAAGGCTTCACATGGAGGATAAGGATAACGCCGCCGCCCTTTCTGTTCTAAGCCGATTCATGGAAAGGACAAAGACCGGACCGGGATACCTCAAGGCCAAACTTTTTCAGGCAACCATACGTTTTCAGGAAAAAAAGATCGACAAGGCCCTGGTGCTTGTCGACGAAATCCTGACGGAAAACCCCGGGGATATCCGGTCTCACACCCTCAAGGGGGACCTTCTCGCAATCAAGAGGGATTTCAACGGGGCCATTGCTGAATACCGGTCCGTGATTCACGAGGAACCCGAAAACATCTCCGTCCTATTGAACCTGGCCAAGGCGCATATGTTGAACCGGGAACCGGGACTTGCAGAGGAAACCTTCAAGAAGATTCTTGAGATCAACCCCGAGGCACGGGAGGCACGACTGGGGCTGGTGGACATTAACAGGCGGAAGAACCGGCTGGATCTGGCCGGCGAACAACTTGAAAAGATGATCGAAATCAATGCCGAAGACAAGCAGGCCCTGGCCCTTCTGGGGGACCTTGCCCTGGCCCGGAGGGATCTTCCCAAGGCCAAAAAATTCTGGGGAAAGCTCCTGGAGATGGATCCTGACTCCCCTTTGGCCCTCGAAAAAAACGGTATCATCAAGCTGGTGGAAAAGAAAGACAAAGAGGGCGTTGCCCTGCTCGAGAAGGCCCTGAAGATCGAGCCCAATTTCGCCCCGGCCCTCAATCGACTGGTGGGCCTTCATTTGAGGAATAAAAGGGCGGACAAGGCCATTCAAAGGTGCCGGGAGCAAATGGCCAAAAGCCCAGACAACGTGGGATATCAAATCCTGTTGGCCAGGCTTTATGCGTTAGACAAGAAGGTGGACAAGGCCAGAGAGGTGTTTGAAAAGGCCCTTGAGAAGCATCCTGATGATCCCCAGATCCTCTATAATTTTGCACGCCTGGAGCAGTCTCAGGGCTCAGTTGACGAGGCCATCGCAAAGTATGAGAAAATCCGGGCAAAAAATCCGGATCATTTGGGAACGATCATGTTGATTGCAGCCTTGCGGGAGCAGAAGGGGGAACACCGGAAGGCCAGGGTCCTCTACGAGGAGGTCCTTGCCAAAAAGCCCGATTCCGCCGCGGCCGCAAACAATCTGGCCTTTTACTACGCCGAGTACGATACCTCGGAGGAGAATCTTGCCAAGGCGGAGAGGCTTATGAGCCCTCTTCTGGAAAAGTTTAAAAACGTGGCCAACCTCCTGGATACCGGAGCCTGGGTCTACTATAAAATGGGGCAGTACGTGAGGGCAAAGGACCTCATAGCCGGAATCGATGAAAAGGACATGAAAAATCCGATCTTTCTCTATCATCTGGGCATGATCAACCTGAAGCTGGGTGAAAAAAAGATCGCAGGGGAACTTTTGAAAGAGGCGGTTCGAAGCAAGGAAGGTTTCCCCGGAAAGGACGAGGCAAAAAAGGCACTTAAAGAGCTCGGTTAAGGCGTCAACCACGACCCGCGAGAAAGGCCGTTACTCACCACGAAGGACA
>CAZXWJ010000213.1:0-7574 GCA_964644375.1 uncultured Desulfobacteraceae bacterium
GCACCGTGGAAGACATCAGACCTTCCTACGCGTTTGATGTGTCATGCCAGGGGACGGTGCCGGAGGCCGTCATTGCCTTCCTGGAATCGGACTCCTACGAGGGTGCTGTACGCAACGCGATTTCCCTGGGGGGTGACAGCGACACCTTGGCGTGCATTACCGGGGGTATTGCCGAGGCCTACTACGGTCCTGTGGCCCCACGCATCCTGAAAAAGGTGCGGGGGTGTCTGACAAACGACCTTTGGCAGATTACGGCGCAATTCTGCCGCCAATACGGGATGGATAAGTCCAACAAGGGCATGGAACCGACTCAGTGAGGCATGCGGTTCATGCCCACTTGTTTTACCCATGCACTTGTAATAAAGGAAGACAGCAAATCAGGAGGGCTTGAAATGATGCCAATAAATCCGGAGTTTATTTCTCCTTGTGGACTTTATTGCGGGGTTTGTGCCATTTATCTGGCACACCGTGATAATAATCAAAAATTCAAGGAGCGGTTACTGAAACTTTACAGGGGAGAAGTTCACGGTAAGGGTATGCTTCCTAACAGTGAAACCCTTACCATTGAAGATATTCAGTGCGGCGGGTGCTTATCTGATGAACGGTTCATGCATTGCCGACAGTGTGAGATCAGGGCCTGCACAAAGGAAAAAGGGTACACCGGGTGTCATCAATGCGATGATTTTCCTTGTCGGTATATTGAGAATTTCCCCATGGCCGTCGGCAAAAAGGTTATTTTAAGGGCTATTCCTTATTGGCGAGAGGTGGGTGCTGAAAAATGGATTCAAGATGAAGAAGCCCGTTATATTTGTCCTGAGTGCGGGAATAAAGTGTTTCGGGGCGCGGTAAAATGTAATCAGTTTAAGGCGAAGTTGGATCTGGACTAGTTTTTTTGCAAGACAAAAGGAGAGAAACTGCATGGCAAACGGATACGAAAAGGTTCTAACACAAGACCGGTTTGATCCAAGGGACAGTAAAGCAACTATGAAGGCCGTTGTGACCATCGGCAATGGCGGATACGACAAACTCCAGTGCCGGGTGGTGCCCGTTCCCACGATCGGGCCGGGCGAGGTCCTGTTGCAAGTCCTTGCCGCAGGCGTGAACAATACCGAAATCAACACTCGCGTTGGCTGGTACTCTTCCTCGGTTACAAAGGCTACGGACGAGGCGGCGGCCGCCGAGGAACAGAGCGCAACCGCAAAGGCGGACGGAGGGTGGAACGAGGCGACGCCGTTTCCGTTCATTCAGGGCACGGATTGTTGCGGGCGTATTGTTGCCGTTGCTCCGGGCGGGGACGAAAGCACCATAGGCAGGCGTGTGTTGGTGAGGGCGTGCATGCGAAAGTCGGGGTTTGAATCCATGGAAAATATCTGGATGGCCTCCGATTTCGATGGTGCCTTTGCCCAGTTTGTGAAAGTGCCCGTCGGGGAGGTCTTCGCGGTGGACTGCGATTGGAGCGACGCCGAACTCGGTACGATCCCCTGTGCCTACGGAACGGCTGAGAACATGGTGCATCGCGTGAAGGTGCGAAAGGGCGAGCATGTGTTGATCGCCGGAGCATCAGGAGGAGTCGGTTCAGCCGCCCTGCAACTGGCGAAGCGGCGTGGTGCCACCGTGACCGCGATTGCGGGGAAGGCGAAGATGGAGCAGGTGCGGTCGATAGGCGCAGATCGTGTCATTGCTCGCGGTGATGATATCGTCGCCGGTCTTGGCGAGAAAACTGCGGACGTTGTCGTCGACAACGTTGCGGGGCCGGCCCTTGAAGGGTTGCTGAAGGTGCTGAAGAGAGGGGGGAGATACGTATCCTCCGGGGCGATCGGAGGGCCGCTTGTGACGCTCGACATGCGCACCGTTTATCTGAAGGATCTGACGCTGGTAGGTTGCACGGCATGGGACGAGCCCGTTTTTCCAAATCTTATTTCTTACATCGAACGCGGAGAGTTGCGGCCGCTCGTGGCGAAGACATTTCCCCTTGAACGGATTGCGGACGCGCAACGCGAGTTCCTGGAGAAGAAACATGTTGGCAAGTTCGTATTGATTCCGCCGGCGTTGGACGATTGAAACATGAACGGTGTTGCTGCCGACCGTTTAGTCCAGTTTTGTTAGCCTTGAACGGTCAATTTAGCCCTGGTCCGGAAAACGATTCCCATAGATCCATCATTTTTTCTGACCCGTAAGGGCCGGAGAAAGTAACGATTTTCTGCTGTCGGAAAATTTTTCGCATTGCTATAAAATCTGACATCTCCATTTTCACGTCACTCCTCCAAAAAAAACAAATCATTATATTATCAAGAACTTAATCCCGTCTAAAGGTCTGGCGACCTGGCACACCCCTTGCTCTTGCAATAGAACGGATCGTGCTGTTCGCCGGGCTTGTCCGTGATAAAGGACCTTTTCCGATACAATTAATAACATTGGAAGGAGAATATTTATGGGCGTAAAGTCAAGAAATAAAGACAGTAACCTGACCAGACGTGACTTCATAAAGGCGGCAGGGAGCGCCACGGCCTTTGCCGGCGCTGCGGCCACCGGCATTCTGATGAGGCCTCGGCAGGTTGAGGCCGCACAACTTCCCCAAAAATGGGATGAAGAATTCGATGTTGTGGTGTTCGGGAGTGGTTTTGCGGGCCTGGCGGCGGCCATTGAAGCGGCCGGGGCCGGGGCCCGGACCGTCGTTTTCGAGAAGATGAGAATGCTTGGAGGCAATTCTGCAATCAACGGCGGCGTGATGGCTGTGGCCGGTTCGGATATGCAAAAGGAAAAGGGGATCAAGGACTCACCCGAAATCATGCTCAAGGATATGACCAAGGCCGGCCTGGAGCTCAATCACATGGACCTGGCCAAAATGGTGGCGGATAAGTCCGGCGAGGTCTATCGCTGGATCAAGTCGGAGCTGGGCGTCGAGTTCCAGTCGAGACCGCCTCTGCTGCGTATGGGGGGGCATTCGGTACCCCGAAGCCGTATCATCAAAGGCAATACCGGTTTCGGAATCGTAAAAAAGGAACTGGAAAAACTCAAGGAACTGGGCGTGCCGGTGCGCAAGCAGACCTCTCTTTGCAGGCTTTACCAGGATGCAGAGGGCCGCGTTGTCGGGGCCGAGGTCAGGAGCGGCTACAAATCGTCTGATCCCGCGAGTGGCACGTTGAAGAACGTCCGGGCGAAAAAAGCGGTCGTCATGGCTACCGGAGGCTTTTCCCGGGACATGCTCCTACGGACCATGCAGGATCCCAGGTTGACGGAGAAGGTCGATTCCACCAACCAGCCCGGAGCAACCGCCGAGGGTCTTGTGTCCATGATCGAATGCGGGTCTGCGCCCATTCAACTCAGTTGGATACAACTGGGGCCCTGGGCCAGCCCCGAGGAAAAGGGATTTGGCATGGCCCCCCATTTTTCTTCCCAGGCCTTTCTTTTCGGCCCGCTGGTGGATCCGAAAACAGGAAAACGCTTCGTGAACGAACTGGCCGATCGGAAGGTGCGGGCCGATGCCATCATCAAAGTCGGCCACCCCTGCGTGGTCTTTTCAAACCAGGAGATGATGAAGGACGGCGCCATTGTGGATAAGCTGTTGCCCAAAATGCTCGAACGGGGCGTGGCTAAGAAATTCGAGACCCTGGACGATCTGGCCGCCGCCTACGACATGCCTGCAGCGAGTCTGAAAGAGGAGGTTGCCCGATACAACGGCTTTGTCACATCCGGCGCGGATAAAGATTTCGGAAAACAGTTTCCCAAGGATGCCAAGACGCTCTCAAAGGGACCCTATCTTGCCGTGCGCCTCTGGCCAAAGGTCCACCACACCATGGGCGGTGCATTGATCAACAGCCGTGCTCAGGCCCTTGATTTGAAAAACAGGGTAATCAAGGGATTGTATGCGGCAGGAGAAGTCACCGGAGGTATCCACGGGGCCTGCCGTCTGGGGAGTGTTGCCATAACCGATTGTCTGGTTTTCGGCCGAATCGCCGGTCAGCATGCGGCGAAAGAATCGGTCTGATTGGGTTTTTAAGTTCCGGGGCCGGAGGCCCCGGAACTTCCGGACTCTGCAAAAATAGCACGTAGAAAGGGGGCAAGCGTGGGCTTGACCCCTTTGCTTTTCAAAGTGATACGACCGGCCCAATTAATCTCGCCACGCCACGGAAGTAAAGTGCTATAATAGAAAAATTGAGGAAAGAATCCCTGGCTATAACAAGGTTCGACCTCCTTGTCGATTCCAGGGAAAGTGCCTGAACCGGCCCTTCAGACCGTTGTATGATAGGCCATGTTATCAAGTAGGCTGGGTTGTCTTTTTAATCGAAATTTTGCCTAAAGGGCGAGACGGTGCACTGCCTCCTGATTTTACATTTCAAGCCGGGTCCCATATCATTCCTCGAATAGAATGGGAGCTGTCGCCGGTTCAATCAGACATCCATTTCCCCTCTGCCCGACTCGACACGAAAAAGATCTTGGAGTGTCTTTCAGTTTATGCCGGTCCGAACAACGTCGGCACAGATCTGTTGACATGACCGCACTGCTGCAGTATCGGGGATGATTTGGCTCCGACAGGGGGTCCATCTGGAAGGAGAATAAGGTGAGCGAACCCCAAAAAAGACTATGGAAAATGCTCTGGGATTATGACCCCAACGGTCTGGTTGTGGTGGACCTGGACTTGAACATCACGATCGTGAACAAGGCGTTTTGTACCATGTTCGGGCAGGACCGGGAATCACTTATCGGGCAGAAGGCTTTTCACGTCATCGGGGATATGAGCGATTTTAGATATGTCTGGGAACAAGACAGCATTATCAGGGCCAAAGAAAGGCATTTCCCCCGTCACGACCTGCATGTCCGGCAGGTCATCTTTCCGATAAAGGAGGAGAAGATTATCGCCTGCATCATGGTGGACGTGACCCAGGAGTGGAAACAGAAAGAAGGGTTCATTAAACTCAAGGCGGAGACCCTCGAAGAATTGAACCGGGTCGTGGACAGGCAGATGCGGGCAGCGCAGGAGATCGCCGGACTCTTGGGGGAAACCACGGCGGAAACAAAGGTTACACTTGCCCAACTGGTGGAAACGCTTCGCCGGGACAACAGTTAAATGGCCATTTATTACGATATCCACAAGGCCAGCCTGAATAAGACGGGCGAGGAACTCTGCGGCGACCGGGTCAAGATTCACAGGGCCGGGAAAAGGACCGTAGCCATCTTGTCCGACGGCCTGGGCAGCGGGGTAAAGGCCAATATCCTCGCCACTCTTACCGCCGAAATCGTCGGCACCATGATTCGGAAAGGCCTGCCTTTTGAGGAGGTCATCACGACCGTGATCGGGACCCTTCCGGAATGCAGAGAACGCAAGCTCGCCTACGCCACCTTTACCGTGCTCGATATCGATGAGGAGAGCAACGGGTTCAAAGTGATCAATTTTGACAACCCTCCCGCCATGCTTTTCAGAAAGGGCGGGTTGCTTCCTCTCTCCGAACGCAAAGAGAGCATCCTGGGAAAAGAGATCACTTTCGCCAAAGGCGAGTTTGAGCCGGGTGATTTTTTCGCTCTCCTCTCCGACGGCATCCTCTATGCCTCTGAAGGTGAATGCCTCGATTTTGGTTGGGGCAGGGACGAAATCGCACGGTTCGTGGAGGAGCAGGCCATCCCCGAAGGGAAAAGGGCCCGGGACATCGTGGACCGGATGATGGAAAAGACCGCTGCGCTCTACAACGGACGGATCGGCGATGACGCGACATTTGTGGGCGTGCTTGTGAGGGAGAGAAAATCACTGATCATTTTTACTGGCCCCCCTCTCAAAGAGAATTCTGATGAATATTATGCCAAAAAATTTTTCGACTTTGAAGGAAGGCGGGTCATCTGCGGAGGCACCACCGCCAATATCGTCGCCCGATATATGGGAGAGGAGGTGAAAACCAATATTTCCACCATGAGCGAAGAAGTCCCTCCCATAGCGGAACTCAAAGGAGTCGATCTGGTCACCGAAGGTATTCTCACCCTTGCAAAGGCCTTACACTGTCTCGAGCGCGAAAACAGCGAAAGGATCGCCTGCACGTGGCCCCGGAACGGCGCTGTCCTTCTTGCGCAGGAGATGTTTCATGCGGATTACATTCATTTTCTGGTAGGGCAAACCATGAATCCTTACTATCAGAATCCTTTGTTGCCGAAAGACATGTCCATACGTACCAACCTGGTAAAAGAGCTTGAAAAGGGGCTCAAGGGGTTGCTGAAGGAAGTCACCCTGGAGTTCTGCTGACGTAAAGAAGAAGGATTGTAACGCCAAAGAAAGGAACACTATATGTCAGGAAAAACAGCTGGTGCAAGCGCTGTTGTGCTGGCGCAGCAAATGAACCCTCAGGACGCAAACCCCGCAGGCAACGTGCACGGTGGGGTGATTATGAAATACATCGATACTGCGGCCGGTACCGTGGCGCAGCGTCACGCACGGTCAAATGCCGTCACCGCGTCTATAGATCGCCTCGATTTCCATCATCCCGTTTATATCGGAGACCTTGTCACTCTAAAGGCAAGTCTGAACCATGTGGGTAAGACATCTATGGAAATCGGCGTCCGCGTGGAAGCTGAAAATCTCTTCACCGGGCAGGTACGACACACCGCATCGGCGTATCTCTCCTTTGTGGCCCTTGATGAGAACGGACGACCCAGGGCGATTCCTCCCCTCATCCTTGAAACATCCGATGAGCGGAGGCGTAATCAAGAAGCCCTGGCGCGCCGCGAAGTCAGGCTCTCTGAGAGAAAACGCGAGCAGACCTTTCATAACAGCGGTGAAAGACATTCCGGGGACACCTTACTTAAGTGTTGACAAATGCCGGGCCATTTAATTCTTTTAGCATGGTACGAATAACAAAAGCAATGGCGTCGGGAATTCGAGGCGCAAAGATTCAAGGCAGGTTTGTTTGAAAAATATGACGGCCAGGGTTGCCATACAGAAAATCTGAATTAATTCGTCTGCACCCTGTCGAACTGTGTTAAAATATCTATTTGCGTAATCGCACAACGTCTTAAAAAATTCAGGAGATAAAAACATGAGGGACATGGCAAAAATCACGCTGTACAGTGGCGGTCACAAGGGGGCTGAGGCGGAATTCGGCAGACTTGCAGAGGCCTGGCGTATGAATGAGGTGAATATATCATTTGAGGGACACAATGCCGCACGCACCCGGGGCGTCCGGTTATTGAACCGTGAAGAGCTGCAAAAGGGCGATGTCAGTATGGAAATCGTTTCCAAGCGGATGAATCGCACCTACTCCCGGACGGATAAGATCCGAAAAGTCATCCAGTCCATTTTTCACATGGTCAATAGTGGCTACCATGTCATTGCGGTCGGCTGGATACAGGGGGACGACACCGTCAAGGGTGGTACCGGTTGGGGCGTAGAGTTGGCAAAACTATTTAACCGGCCGCTCAGCGTCTATGACCAGGAACGAAAGGGGTGGTTTTCCTGGGAGCACAACCAATGGGTTGAGAATACACCGGTGATTACCTCAGATACGTTTGCCGGGACCGGAACCCGCTTCCTGTCCGATGACGGCCGGCAGGCCCTCCGCGATCTTTTCATCCGCTCCTTCGGTCCTGCGGAG
>CAZXWJ010000214.1:0-3415 GCA_964644375.1 uncultured Desulfobacteraceae bacterium
CCATGGAGGAAGCATCGGTCGCCGGCGTGTGGCAATGGATATACCCCTGGGTGTGTACGATATTGGTAAGTCCCGCTCCCGTGCCGCCCAAAGGAAATTTATAACTGCCCGAAACATGCTTCCTGCCCTGGAGATCCTTCTTCAGGGCTTCCATTTTGCCCTGGCTGTCCACGATGAATTCGATGTTATTACGGGTGGTGAATCGGACGAACCCGTCGCAGTGCTTATCCGCAATTTCACAAATTTCACGAACATGCTCTACGGTCATGAACCTGCAACCGCCGGCCCGCACGGTAAAGGCCTTGTCACCGGTCTCGGAAACGTGAACCAAAACACCCGGTTCCAGAATGTCGTGATAGAGCCATTTGCCGTAATTATTCTGGATAACGGGCGGGAAATATTGCCAATAATGCCTCGGTCCAAGGTCGGTAACCCGATTTTCCATCGGTTTGGCCGGATTGAACAGTCCCATTCTTTCTGTAGATAATGCCATTATTTTCTCCCTCCTGTCTGAAACTATCTCTTATGCCTGGAGCGGTAGTCTTGAATATCTCTCTTCCATCCGCCTGGAACATCTTCCTCTTTCCAAAAGATGTAAGGATTGGCGCGAGGTTCTCGAACCATCTGCGGCATGGGCGGAATATCGAGAACCTCCAGGAGCTTCTGGATGCCCTGTCTTTGGATCAATTCACCCAACCGTTCGCGGTTCTTGCCTTCTTCCATCCACCAATCCCATATAGGCTCGATCACCTTCTCCTTGATATTGTCATAAGGAGGCTCCGCTTTCATAAAAGGAATGGTCAGCAGGGCCATCTGGGCGCCCTCCAGAATCGGGGCCTTGGCGCCTAACAAAATGCTGACGCCCTGATCCTCACCCGGCCTCAAAGCCCTGGGCATGACGTTAATGCAATGCATGCACCGGGTGCACTCCTTGTCATCGATCATGAGTTTTCCGTCTTCCATCCACATGCATTGGGTCGGACACAGATCGATCACTTCCTTCTGAATATCGAATTTCCCCCAGTCTTTTCCGGCATGGGCCCCGGCGTTCGGGGCGATCTCGCCACCGATATAGGCCTTCACGGCTTCCTGATCGATACGGATATTGTCCTTCCAGGTCCCGATAAAAGACATGTCTGACCGTGCGATGGAGGCCACACAGCAATTCGGGCAGCCGTCAAACTTAAATTTGAATTTGTAGGGGAACTGGGGACGATGCAATTCATCTTGGTAAAAATGGGTGAATTCATAACACATGTCTTGCGTGTCAATACAGGACCATTCACAGCGGGCTTTTCCGACACAGCAGGAGGGTGTCCGCAGATTGGAACCGGAACCACCCAGGTCCTGTTGAAGCACATGGCCCAGCTCAAAAAAGATCGGTTCCAGCTGTTCTGTGAAGGTTCCCAGAAAAATGATATCACCGGTGGAGCCGTGCATATTCATCATGCCGCTTCCCCGGTATTCCCACATGTCGCAGATTGTTTTCAGATAGTCCGTGCTGTAAAACTTGCTGGCAGGCTGATTCACACGCATGGTATGAAAATGGGCGATGGAAGGAAATTTTTCCTGAAGGTCCGAATACCTTCCAATAACCCCACCGCCATAGCCGAAGACCCCGACGATGCCGCCGTGCTTCCAGTGGGTCTCACCGTCCTGGAAAGAGACTTCCAGTTGACCCAGCAGGTCATCCACCACGTCCCTTTCAATCATCATCCGGTCGTCCGGCAGTTTTTTTCTGTGAAGGGCCTCTCTTTTGGCGTCCGCCACAAAGCTCGGCCAGGGTCCTTTTTCAAGGTCTTCGCACATGGGAATATCATGTTTGACCTCGAAATTCTTCAGTTCTTCGTCGGTATAATTGTTCAATTCCTCGTCGGAATAAATCCTGAGCTCATCGTATTTCAGCTCTTTTTGTGGTTCTCTTGGTTCAAAAGCCATTATTCATGCCTCCTTTTTTTTGCATTGTCGTAAACGCTAGGAGAAACTCCCGAAAAAAAAACCGCTCGATTCACCTCCTCCCTATATGATTTCAATATTTTAACAGGGGCTTCATCACACTGCCCGTTGTCTGAAACAGGATGTCTTTACCCTCTGCGTCAGGCATAACTATCTGGGATTTTCAGGATTTGATTGTGTTTAAAACTACTTGTCCCCAGAAGGGTCAAGAATGCGGAAGATATTTTCGAAACTAGTCTATGACGTGGAACTCAGCGTGAAGACTCGGATATTCAAAAGAAATTAAAAGGGCAAAGGCTGAACAGATATTATACCGCGTGGATAGTGCACTGATCTTAATATTTTGAGCTTTGTGAGGGCTACTGGCTCAAAGAAGCAGACTAGGATTAATTTTATACGCAGAATCCCTGCAGATTGTCAATAAAAAAAGACGCTAAATTTCCAGAATTGACACTTGACCCTCTGTTTTCTATTGACAATCCAGCGCCAAGGATTTATAGCTTTTTTTGATGCCTGTCGATTTTTCGAGCCGAATGCGCATCGGGTTTGTCTCAATACCTCGGACTTTCCGGTTCGATTCCACCCCATCAAATCAAAGAAGCAAAATAAATGGGTCATTTTATACCGCGTATCGCTATAGCCGCCCTCAGGGGGGGGGCAGGCAAGACCATTTTTTCTCTTGGGCTGACGGCCGCCTGGAAAAAAAAGGGCCTCAGCGTCGCCCCTTTCAAAAAAGGGCCGGACTTTATAGACGCCGCATGGCTGTCCTTTGCCGCCGGTCGCCCCTGCCACAATCTCGACTCTTTTATGATGACGGATGGCCAGATCACCCAATCCTTTATTCGGAATTCGGTTTCTTCCGGTCTGTCTCTTATTGAAGGGAACAGAGGACTTTACGACGGCCTGGACGCCGACGGGTGCTGCAGCACCGCTGAACTGGCCAAACTGTTGAATTGCCCCGTCGTCCTGATCGTGGATGTGACCATGGTCACTCGGACCACGGCGGCCCTCGTCCTGGGATGCCAGGAACTCGATCGGGAACTCAACCTTTCGAGCGTCATCCTGAACAGGGTGGCCGGCTCCCGTCAGGAAACACTTATCAGGCATTCCATCGAAAAATACTGTGGCCTCCCCATCCTGGGATCCGTACCGAAACTAAAAGAGAGCCCTTTCCCCGAAAGGCATATGGGGCTCGTTCCTCATCAGGAAAGGGGACAAGCCGGTAGGGCGATTGAATGGGCGCGCACCACCGTCGAACAATATGTCGATCTGGATGCCCTTTGGCTTGTGGCCCGTGAGTCTTCACCATTTTTGGGAGAAGGTCTTCCGGAAAGGGATCAATTCGAGGACCGGGCGCCGAATCCTTCCCCCAGGATCGGTTATATCAGGGATCGGGCCTTCTGTCCCGCTTTTCCTCGTTTGGCTGTTGAGAATATGTATAAATTATATACAGGTGTAT
>CAZXWJ010000214.1:3425-7571 GCA_964644375.1 uncultured Desulfobacteraceae bacterium
GGATCGGTTATATCAGGGATCGGGCCTTCTGGTTCTATTATCCGGAAAATCTCTCCCAACTCAAAAAGATGGGAGCAGTCCTCGTGGAAATCAACGCTTTGCAGGACAAAGCCCTCCCTGAAATCGACGGTCTCTACATCGGAGGTGGGTTTCCCGAAACCCAGGCAAGGGAACTCGCCGACAACAAAAGTTTCAGAGAATCTTTAAGAAAAAAAATCGAGGATGATCTCCCTGTTTACGCGGAGTGTGGGGGATTGCTCTACATGGGGCAAGAGCTGCTCGTCGATGGGAAATCTTACCCCATGGTGGGGGCACTGCCCCTTGCCTTTTCAATGGAAAAAAAACCTCAGGGCCACGGATACACCATGCTTGAAACCACCCATGAAAATCCTTATTATCCAAAGGGGGAAATTTTTCGAGGTCATGAGTTCCATTATTCGCGTCCGTTAAAGGATATATCCGAAGAGGTTCCCTCCATTTTCAGGGTGATTCGGGGCAAAGGCCTTGACGGGCAGAGAGACGGACTCTGCAGGAAGAATCTATTGGCCACATACACTCATATCCATGCAGCTGGAAGCACTTTATGGGGGAAGAACTTTTTCGGAGCAACACTTCTTTACAAAAAATCCAAGAAGTAAAATTTTGAAAAGGCTTCGGATTGAAGGATTGACAATGGCAGAATCTTAAGTTATAAAGTAAGATTCGACAGGGATTAAGTTATCAATTTAACTTATAAAGGAGGTTAGTGATATGCCAACAGTCGAATTTGAAGGAAACACCTTCAATGTGGATGAAGACGGCTTCATCGACGATTTCAACAACTGGAATGAGGCTTGGGTGCGTCATGTCAAAGACACCGAAGGGATAGGTGACCTGACCGACGAACACTGGAAGGTGATCAACGTCCTTCAGGATTATTACAAGAAGAATGGAATCGCACCTATGGTGAGAATCCTTTCCAAGGTAACCGGTTTTAAATTGAAATATATCTATGAACTGTTCCCTTCAGGTCCGGGCAAAGGCGCCTGCAAGATGGCCGGCTTACCGAAACCCACGGGTTGCGTTTAATTTAAGTCTTAGAAGTATTTGTCTTCTTTTCGCTGAAAAAGGCACAAAGGGAAAAATTTTTCCCTTTGTGCCTTTTTTCTATGCCGCTCTCCCCGTCAAAGCCCTTTCATCCCATGAAAATCACGGGGAATGCAGGACGTGATATCAGTGCGTTTTTCTCAACTCGGTTCCTATGTCCACATAGAGTTGGGGCCTTCTGTGGGGCAAAAAATATCGCATTCTGTGGGCCCTTATCTCCTCAAGTTCCGCCATCTTCAAATCCGCCATCAATACGTTTTCCGCATTTCCGGTGTATGCGGACACAAGTCGCCCTGCCGGGTTCAGGACCATGGCCACGCCAGGAAAAGAAAACCCGAGGTCCGTTACCCCGACCTGATTGCAGGCCACGATAAACAGGGCATTATCAAAGGCCCGGGCCGGAAGGTGTCTAAGCCAGCTATCTTTTTTCTCCTCAGATTCTCCCCTTGGAGAGGCATGCGGCATGAAAACGACCCGGGCCCCCTTCAGGGCCATGATCGTGCTGATCTCCGGAAAATGGGCGTCATAACACAATTGGACGCCGAAAAGGATATCTCCCGACGGGAACACATCGAACGCATTTCCCGGACGGTAAGTGCCTTTCTCAGAAGGAGACAGATGGGTTTTGCGGTACCTGCCCAAGAGACCGCCCGGACCGGCGACAATCTGGCTGATGCAGGGACCCTGCCCTTCCAGCCATTCGATCAGACCGGCCAGGACCACCACTTCGTGGGCCCGGGCCATCTCCGTGATCGCGCGAACAACCTCTTCCACACGGTTGGGGGAACAGAGCGCTTCAGGATCTTTCAGGCCGTAGCCTGAAAGAGAAAGCTCAGGGAAGCAAACGATGTCCGCCCCCTGTCCTGAAGCTTCGAGCACAAAGGCCTCCGTCTTTTGAAGGTTGCCGTCGATATCGCCGGGTGCCGAGTGCATACAGACGGCTGCGATTCTGAGATCTCTCATCAGGCCTGCTCTACATAGCCCGCCACCAAATCGCCAACCTCGCTCGTGCCGTACCCCATTTTCCCGGCATCCATACTCTTGAGGTCATTTTTCAGCACTTTTGCCATGGCGCCCATCAGAGTTTCCGCCGCCTCCGTTTCATCCAGGTAGTCCAGCATCATCTGGGCGGCACCGATCGCCGCCACGGGATTGATGATATTGAGTCCGGTGTACTTGGGCGCCGAACCGCCGATGGGTTCGAACATGGCCGTGGTCTCGGGGTTGATATTGCCGCCTGCGGCAATTCCGAGTCCGCCCTGGATCACAGCGCCCAGATCCGTGATGATGTCTCCGAACAGATTGCCGGTGACGACCACGTCAAACTGCTCGGGGTTTTTGACCATCCACATGCACAGAGCATCGACATGCTGGTAATTGGTGTCGATATCCGGGTATTCTTCTTTGATTTCTTCAAAGACCCGAAACCAGAGGTCTGACTCATATACCAGCACATTGGTCTTTGCGCAGAGGGTCAACTGTTTCTTTTTATCTCTCCTGCGACAGAGGTCAAAGGCATAGCGGATACAGCGCTCCACCCCTTTCCGGGTATTGACCGACTCCTGGATGGCGATTTCATCTTGGGTATTTTTCTTAAAAAAGCCACCACCCCCGGCATAGGGGCCTTCGGTATTTTCCCTCACCACCACGAAATCGATATCCTCAGGCCCCCTATCCTTCAGGGGCGTCTCCACACCGGGCAAAAGGATGACCGGTCTGAGATTGATGTAGAGATCGAGCTCAAAACGCGCCCGCAGAAGAATGTCTTTTTCCAGAATCCCGGGCTTGACATCGGGATGACCGATGGCCCCCAAAAAGACGGCATCCATCCCCCTGAGTTCATCGATCACCGCATCCGGCAGCAGGATCCCCTCTTTGAGATATTTTTCACCACCCAGGTCATAATGTTTGAATTGAAAATCAATGTTGAATTTCCTGGCAACGGCCTCCAGACACTTCACACCCTCCCTGACGACCTCCGGCCCCGTGCCGTCTCCCGGGATAACACCGATTTGGTATATAGTTGACATGGACTGTTCCTTTCTCACATCTACTTCTTTCGGTTTTCAGGTCTCAAAGAACGCACGGCGGCCCCTGCCGTCCACATCTCGGAGTTATGAATCGCCTCCAGTTCCTTGCCCAGTTTTTCCCGATAATCCGGGGCGCTGTTGACATCCAAAACCCGCTTGGTTTCTGCGCCTGAAAGGACTTTCTCATACAGGTCATCGAAGACCGGCAGGACCGCATCCCTGAATTTCGGAGCCCAGTCGAGGGCGCCCCGCTGTGCGGTTGTGCTGCAGTTAGAGAACATCCAGTCCATGCCGTTTTCAGCCACTAGCCGAATCAGGCTCTGGGTCAATTCCTCCACGGTCTCGTTGAAGGCCTCGCTGGGACTGTGTCCGTTTTTCCGGAGGGTCGTGTATTGGGCCTCCATGACACCTGCCAGGCACCCCATCAGCACCCCGCGTTCTCCGGTCAGGTCACTGTACACTTCCTTTTCAAAGGTGGTTTCGAAGAGGTACCCCGAGCCAATGGCGATGCCCAGTGCCAGGGTCCGGTCCTTGGCCCTTCCCGTGGAATCCTGAAAAACCGCAAAACTGGAGTTGATGCCGCTTCCGTCCAGGAAATTAGTCCGCACCGTGCGCCCTGAACCCTTCGGAGCGACCATGATGACGTCGATATTTTCAGGAGGAATAATGTTCGTCTGGTCCTTGTAGACAATGGAAAAACCGTGGGAAAAATACAGGGCATCCCCGTCATTGAGGCAGGCCTTGACAGCATCCCATGTGGCCACCTGACCCGCATCGGACAGAAGATACTGGATGATCGTCCCTCGCTTGGCCGCCTCTTCGATGGGGAAAAGGGTCTCGCCGGGGACAAATCCGTCCGCTACCGCCTTATCCCAATAAAAGGCTTCACTCTCCCTCTGGCCGATGATGACCTCGAAACCATTATCCTTCAAGTTCAGGGCCTGTCCCGGCCCCTGAACCCCGTAACCCAGAATAGCGATTTTTTCATCCTTCAGGACCTCCCTGGCCTTTTCCAGGGAGAACTCTTCAG
>CAZXWJ010000215.1:0-7563 GCA_964644375.1 uncultured Desulfobacteraceae bacterium
TCACTTCAAATCCAATTCGTTTCTTCGGTTTTTCCTGGTCATTCATCAGGGCGCGAATCGCTTCGAACACAATTTTAAATTGTCCGTCATACTTTTCTTCCAAGGCATCAAGTCTTTTTTCAATTTCCTTATGAGCCGAAATCATTCGGCGTAATCGGACAAATGCGCGCATGATCTCTATGTTGACTTGCACGGCGCGCTTACTCCGCAAAACGCTGGATAGCATGTCCACACCCTGCTCAGTGAAGGCATATGGCCTTGCCCTTCTCATACCTCCCCAACTTGAGGTCACAATTTGTGACTTCAAGTTCTCAAATTCTCCCTCCGATAGCTGAAACATAAAATCTTCCGGGAATGGTCAATATTTCGCTTGACAGCCTGCTTCAATAAAATCGCTTCACGATTTTATGCAACGCAGCTTGTCTGCCCGCCCGAGGCGGGTAAACCTCAGGCAGGCTTCGCTGATATGAGGTTGGAATTTGAGATCAACCGATGACCCCAATCGCCAAAATCCGGTTCTTTTCGAATCGTTCGTTCCGATTCGGAAAAGACTTCGCGTCCCTTGCGTCTTAGCGGTTCAATATCGCCGGGGGGCAAACCTACGATTGCCCGGTGCCTTCCCGAGAAAACGAACCAGTCCTATAAGGCCACAAACCCTCCTTCTAACAGCGGTGTAACAAAATCCGGGACATCGGTAGCCTGGCCATCCAAGGGCCAAAAGCAGGTTGACATTTAGACTATGCCGATATAATGTGTTAAAAAATAACACAATCAGGATACACAATGGCATCTGTTCGCATCAATATCAGTCTTCGTGAAGATCTCCTCAACGAGCTGTCCAAGGTCGTCGATTCCAGGAAAAGGAGCCGTTTCATCAGCCAGGCCATCGAGCGGTCGCTCCGGGAACTGAAAGAGGAAAGGCTGGCCGCGGAATACAAAGAGGCGGCGGCTGAAATCCGAAGGATCAATCAGGACCTGGAGGGGACGATTGGCGACGGCATCGATTAAACGCGGCGACGTATTCCTGGTAAACTTCGATCCGACCGTGGGGGCGGAAGTCCGCAAAACAAGGCCCGCCGTTATTGTCTCCAATGATATCAACAACCTCCATTCCCCCATTGTCTCCATTGCCCCGATCACGTCCAATATCACCCGGATCTACTCTTTTGAAGTCGAGATACCGGCCGGAACGGCCGGGTTGCACCGGTCCAAGGTCATGGTCAATCAAACCCGTGCCGTTGATAAGTTGCGCCTTATGAAAAAAACGGGCCGGCTTTCTGAAGATATCATCACCCTGCTGGATTCGGCGCTACGCCTCCACTACGGCCTTCAATAAAAGCGCTTCACGATTTTATAAAACGCAGTTTACCCGCCTCGGGCAGGCCTCGCTGCTGGGAACACAGAAGTTGAGAACACAACCTATGAGGCCTATCGCCAAAATAATTTTTTTCCGAATCGTCCGTTCCGATTCGGAAAAGACTTCGCGTCCTTCGCGCCTTGGCGGTTCAGCCTTTCTCTTTATGCTTATTCCATGAATGGCAAGGAGGGGTTTTAGGGACAGGGAATATGCGGTGCGTGTCATTTCCTTACCAGATCGTGAGGGGTCGACATAAAGAGCGATGCAGCATCGTGAAGATTACATCAAAACACGGAAGTACAGGTAAAAACCGCTCGTGAACGTGAATGAGAAATGCTTGGTCTGGAAATTTTGGGTGAAGATTGAATGAATACCATCCAGAAATCAGAGATTCCAGGATGGAGAGCTCAGCTCAATAAATTGTTTCTTCCGGGTTTTTCGCTGACAGCTGAATGCTGAATGCTTGAATCCGGATGAGAACTAATTAACTTCCTTTGTGTGTTTTGTCAAGGCAGATAGATGCGCTTACGATGATCAAGATTATTCCAGCGAAGCTGTCGGGGGTAGGAGCAGGCAAATAATTTTCATGGAAGAAGGTTGTATCCGGGGGCCAGGTAAGACCCGCCCTCTCTGCCCGGCTCAAATACTCACTGACCGTGGCGCGGGAAACCTTGCAACTCAGAGCGATTTGTTTGTTGGATTGGCCGTGATGCCACTTGAGTCTCAGAACCTCTTTGATCTTGCGCATGGATAATCTTCTACCGGCCATGTTCCCCTCCTAATATTTTTCCAGAAGGTTCTCGGCCGGGGTTTCAATTATTCAGCGTCTCTTCGATTACCCCGCCCCAGTGGTGTCGGAATCGCCAGGAATACTCAATTGCCAACCTGCTTGTTAAAAGCCGTTTGTTCCAATAAAAAAGGGAACACAACGCTTTGTTGCTCTCCCTCACCCTTACTAATTATTTGCTTGTCACTCCCCCGCCGGGTCAGAACGTGGCAGATGAATAAGTATTATTATAACATCAAACGGTTTTTCGCAGCGCAGTCACAACGCTAGTGAGGGCTATATGACTAACCATAAACGGAGGTGAGAGTCACTATCTCCCAATAATTAGGGCTTCAATCACACCGTAATTTCAGTAAGGTTAGCTGAGTCGGAATAGGGTATTGTCGAACCTGTATGTTTATTTTCCCAAATTTTTTCACGGTGGGCGGCATCAATAATCGATTGCTTTGTGGGGAAAGTGAGCGCAATCCTCAAAATTATCTTTTTCTCTTCAGCACTCAATGGTTCCGCATCGGTGACATCCGCCTCTCTTATAAGCTCAACCAGTTCTTTGTAGTTATTCAATTGGGGCCCATGTGGTAAAGCGGCATAAGTTGCACCGGTTAAACTTTTCCCATTTAAATGGAATCCCACCATGTCCGCATACCATAAGTACTTAGCATCAAAAAGCAGCATATCGCATTCTTCAAGGAACCTAAAACCTAACTCTTTTTCAAATTCCTTCATAACAAGTTTTATTCTTGGAATCGATAATGAGCGGTTCCCGGTGTAATTATTCGCTATCCTTGTATTTTCGAAAACAGCTTTAAGCACTAAATTTATTGATTTTGTTTGTATTATTCCATTTTCCCATCTTTTTATACCTGCAACGCCAACGCCAGCTCTTTTTGCGAGTTCGCTTTGACTCCAACCTAATTTATTTCGCTTATTGCGTATTTCAGAACCTGATAGCAATCCCATCTTTTTTCTGTAGGCATCCGAAATTGCATTTTGTGTGGCCGCTGTTTGTTCAATGGTAGCGGTTTCAAGCCCGCATTTTTCACAAACATAACTATCCATTTGAAAATCTATATCCTCTCCTCGAAAGAGCATACTTTTGTTGATTTTTTTTAACACCAATGGCCCGTGATCATTTGGGCAACAATATATTTCTTTTTCCATTTCTTCCCCCTACCGCCTATCCTCATGCAAAGATACAAGCCAAAAAATTTCTTGTTTTAAAGCAAACTTCAGATAAGTTTCACATCCAAAATATTTACTAATCCAAGAAAAGGCGAAAAGTTCGTACCCCAAAATTTTAGATTCATAAGATTTCTGCGGAGGACGTGAACCTGCATAATTCTTCTTAACGTCAATCTCCTCTAAAATTGATAAGAGGACACTCTTTAGATTAATGATTTGATATCCTAGATTGATAGCATCAGCAGCGACCACATCGGGTTCAACAGTCATTATGGGTCTATCTTTTATTGCCTCTTTTGCCTGCCCAGTTTTTTTGTAAAGTTCACGTATAGACGCTCTTTCCATTCAACCCCTTCCCAGCGGATGGTATCAATCGATACTTTTGTCAACAAAAAATGTTCAGGATATGCACATCTTTAGAGTGGGAAAGGGGTCAGATCTACGCTTGCCTCATATTTCTTCCGCCTTTACCGGCCATTCCGTATTCGCACAGCCCCTCCTTCAATAAAATCGTTTCTCGATTTTATATATTGTAAACGTAGATCTTTGTGTGTATCAGCTATCCGTCTAGTTTTCACGAAGGCCCGCATGATCAGGACATTCACTTCGATCGCACTCCGGCTGTTCAGTAAGGCAAAATCATCGTCACTCCCGCGTTTTGTGGCCTTTGATATTGGAACTTGCGACCTATCATGCAAGGTGCTACGGCAGAGCCAACTGTCTCTGGCTTGGTCCTTCGAAGATCCCGCTTCGCGAGGAAAAACCAGGTTTTTGACAACGAAATAAACATTTAAAAATAATTTCACATTATTTACATATTATTTTTTAAATATTTATAATTTTATAATAACATTAATTTTTAAAACATAACATTTCATAATACTTGAAAATATAAATAAATTATTTGAAAAACGTCAATTAATTTGGTATCTATACTAGTATCTATTTTAGACTACTAAGACATACATTTATCAATCCACCATATCGGCGCTTTCTCAATCACCCCTCCTCCCGGAATCGTTTCCGGAAGGCAATGGTTTTCCCTGCAAAGGGGAATAATTTGTCTAAAAATGTGATCATCGGCGAAAGGAGGTGAGCCATCCGGTTGTCTGGTATCGAGGAGTTGTCCGTGGCATTGACGAATCAATCAATTAACGAAAGGAGACCGTAAAATGAAAAAAAGCCATGTATGGGTATTGGCCGTTTTTACCTGCTTCCTGTTCACACTGGGGCTGGTTTCTCCCTGGTCGAGTGATTGTGAAGCAAAGCAATACAGGATTGGTATCAGCACGATCGCCACCCACCCCGCCCTTGATACCGCTCGCAAAGGATTTCTCGATCAGATGGCCGAAGAAGGTTTCAAGGAAGGAGAAAACGTGAAGTACGACATGGCGAATGCCGAGGGGGATATGACTTTGGCCGCCTCAATCGCCCAGAAATTTGTCTCCCAGAAAGTTGACCTGATTTTGGCCATCACGACTCCGATCGTTCAGGCCTGCGCTGCTGCCGTAGAAGGAACCGACATCCCGGTTGTTTTCAACTGTGTCACCGATCCGGTGGCGGCCGGTGTCGTCACGAGCTGGGACAAACCCGGAGGCCAGGTCACGGGAGCGAGTGACTGGGCGGATGTGGCCCATCAGGTGGGTCTCATAAAAGAGGTTCTCCCAAACGTCAAGAGGGTGGGAACGTTATTCAATGCCGGGGAGGCGAATTCCCGAGTGCAGGTCGAAGAACTCAAGAAGGCGGCGCCAGGGCTTGGGATCGATAAAGTCGTGGAAGCAAACGTGGCGACCACCGCGGATGTGATGCTCACGGCCCGCTCCCTCGTGGGAAGGGTCGACGCCATCTGGTTTCCCACGGACAACGTCGTGGTCTCCGCCCTAGAGGCCCTTGTGAAGGTGTGCGAGGACAACGAAATTCCACTGTTCGGTTCCGATACCAACCAGGTGGAAAGAGGGGTCATTGCGAGTTCCGGAATCAGTTTCTATGACGTCGGCAGGGAGAGCGCCAAGATGGCCGCCCGAATTCTCAAAGGCGCAAAACCGTCCGATATTCCCGTCTCAAAGGGCAAAATGACCGATCTGTACGTGAATCCTTCTGCTGCAAAACGGATGGGAGTCACCATTCCTCAGGCGGTTATGGCAAAGGCAACCAAGGTTGTCGATAAATAAATTCCGAATCAAGGGGGCATGATCGATTTCCCGGTTGGGGTGGACCTTTGCCCCCTTTGATAAGGAAGGGAGGTCACTGTGGACGCCATCTTTAACGTATTGTCCGTGTCCTGTTACGAAGGCCTGATATTCGGGTTGCTCACCGTTGGTGTATATCTGACCTTTCGTGTTCTTGCATTTCCCGACCTGGGCGTGGACGGTACATTTCCCTTGGGCGGCGCAGTCGCAGCCGTCCTGATTGTGAAGGGACTAAACCCCTTTTTAGCGACCTTTGCGGCCTTCCTTGCAGGGGTCTGCGCCGGATTGATTACCGGAATGCTCAACACCAAATTAAGGATCAGCGCCCTGCTCTCGGGTATCCTGATGATGGTCGGGCTTTATTCGGTCAACCTTCGAATCATGCACGGCGCCAATATTCCCCTCCTGCGGGAAGTCAACAGTTTTGACCTGGCGGGCCGTCTTTTGGGCCTCAAAGGCATGACCCTGTCCATTACCTTTGCTGCATTTGTGGCCGTTATCTTCTTTATTGCCCTGAACTGGTTTCTGCGTACCGAACTCGGCCTTGCCCTGAGGGCTTCAGGAGACAACGAGCAGATGGTTCGCGGTATGGGTTCGGATACGGACAAAAATGTCTTATTAGGCTGCGCCGTTTCCAACGGACTGGTCGCCATAACCGGCGCCCTTGTCGCTCAAAATCAGGGTTTCTGCGATGTCGGCATGGGAATAGGTATGATTGTCATGGCCCTGGCGGCCGTCATCATCGGAGAAGCGCTGTTCAACCCCAGAGGAATCAATCAGATTCTCATGGTCTGCTTTGCAGGCACTTTCCTGTATCGTCTGTTTATCACGGTTGCCCTTAGAATGGGTATGCGACCGGGTGACCTGAAGATGATCACATCGATCTTGGTGATTATCGCCCTGGGCATCCCCTATTTTAAAAAGAGACTCCGTCACGAGTGGGTCCCACCTGCGGCAAGAATGTGAGAAGGAGGTCACAAAAATGGGTACAGACAACAAGAAAGTCCTGCTCGAACTCAAAGATGTCAAGAAAGTGTTTGCCCGAGGCACAATAGATGAGGTGACGGCACTCAACGGAGTCGATCTGACGGTCTATGAGGAAGACTTCGTGTCGATTATCGGCAGTAACGGGGCCGGTAAATCAACCTTACTGAATATTGTCGCCGGGGTCTTTCCACCGGAGAAAGGGGGCCGCGTCGTCATCAATGGTGACGATATTACCAACCTTAAGGAATACGGGCACGCTGCCTATTCCGGAAAAGTTTGGCAGCAGCCCAGCGTCGGAACGGCTAAAAATCTGACCATTGAGGAAAACCTTTCAATGGCCTTTTTGCGCGGACGGAGAAGGGGCCTGAGGCTGGCCCTCAATAAGAAGCGCAGGAGCATTTTTAAAAAGGCGCTGGCCCCGCTCGGTCTCAAGCTCGAAGATCGGTTGACGACCCCCGTGGGGACCCTGTCCGGCGGACAGAGACAGGCCCTTGCCCTGGTCATGGCGACAATAAGCAGGCCGTCGATTCTGCTTCTCGATGAGCACATCGCCACACTGGACCCCAAAACGGCTCAGACGGTCCTGAACCTCACGGATATGATCGTGACAAAGGAAAAAATGACCTCTATGATGGTCACTCACAATATGGAGATCGCCCTGCGCTTCGGCAACAGGCTGATCATGATGCACAAGGGACAAGTCGTGGTGGATCTGGCCGGGGAGGAAAAGAGGTCCCTGACCATAAAAGACCTTGTTGCTTCCTTTGAAAGGGCTGCCGGTGAGCAGTTCGCCGACGACAAGGTGTTGCTCAGCCATACCTGAGCCCCGAAACGGAAAAAAAATTTTGAGAACCGCCGGTCCGAATCGGGCCGACGGAAGAGTTTTTGTGAAGTATGCCTAAGCCTGTTCGTAACGGTTCAGGTTGTTTAGGCTGTAGGCTAGTGCCCATCCGGGAATGAAATTCGGGCACGCGTGAGTTTTCAATTCAGTCCCGCCATGGCGGGATTGCAAGTTCAAGGAAAACAAGAGGTTGCGCGGAGACGTACGAGCAGTACGTCGC
>CAZXWJ010000216.1:0-7493 GCA_964644375.1 uncultured Desulfobacteraceae bacterium
TTTGAGAAGACGGCATAGCGAGGGTGTCACACGCTGGGGAAGCACGACAGGGACCTTGGTGCCGATGCGAAGCATTTCCACGTGAGGGATTCGTCTCAGTCGTGACAGGATCCACTCCAGCATCTCATCCGGCAAGGTGAAGGGATCGCCACCCGAAATGAGCACATCTCTTACGGCCGGATTTCCTTCGATGTACGCGATGGCCCCTTCCCATTGGGTGAGATGAAAGGCTGCCTCGCCCCGGTGTCCTACCATGCGCGAACGTGTGCAATAGCGGCAATAGGTAGAGCAGAAATCCGTGACCAAAAAAAGAACCCGGTCCGGGTAACGGTGTATGAGACCGGGAACGGGACTGTCTTGTTCTTCTCCCAGGGGATCTTCCGCCTCTCCAGGGGAGAAAAGCTTCTCATCGGGAACCGGTATGACCGCACGCCGCAGGGGATGGTGCGGATCTTCCCGATCGAGAAGGCTTGCATAGTAGGGTGTTACGGCGACAGGAAAAAGAGACGCCCGTTGGATCATGGCCAGACGTTCTTCCTCGCTGAAATGAAGGAATTTTTCGAAACTCCGGCATTGAGTGATCCGGTTTCGAAGCTGCCAGCGCCAGTCGTTCCAATCGTTCCGGGTGGCATCAGGGAAGAACTTCTTTCGGAATGACGAAGAGCGGGTGCTCGATCGAAACCGGGGGCGGTGAGGGACTTCTTTGAATCCTATGATTTTCTTTTGTTCTGCTTTTAATGGTTTTGATGTGTCTGGATTTGGCGGGGTAAACGTTTTCTGCGTCCCTAATTCTCTATAGGGACTCGGAGGCTCGAACTCCTCTGCATTCAGTGTTCCTTTATCCATTGTGCCATATTCCCCCTTTAAAAAAAACTTGATGAGATAGATCGAATCGACCTTTATTGTTTTTGTCAGCATAAGTTGTACCAACATGATAACGTATTGACTTCACGGAATGTTTCCGTTTGACACTTTGCGGAACTTGTTTAGAGGGTTCCGATATGGGTCGGGAAGGTGGCGACTGAGGTCTTATCAGGAGAAGTCAGGGCGAACAACAATCTAGTATTATTAATAATAATGACTTTCGGAAGCCTCTATTCCGAAAATGGTCATATCGGAATTGTCGGTTCCAATTTTGATCCTCCGAGAGCCGAACGATGAAAAATCCGGGGGCATTAATTCATGGACTGCAGATTAATCCACCCAATCAGCACCAACTGGGGAAAAACGTCACGGGGATGCCGACCCTCGCGTGTTCTCTGAAGGGTACCTCCAAACCGTATTTTTTTGCCTGTTCAATCACAATGAGATTGGCGATTTTTCCGATCAGGATCAGGTTTCCATCAAGGGTTCTGGATAGCGCCAGGGTATACCACTCGATTGTAAGAAAGGGGACTGAAAGAAAACGTTCGTGCAGAACGTGCTTTACGCTTTTGTCCTGATATAATATTTTGAAGCGATGCCTAGATTGGCCAGATTAGATGCCCCCGGGATTTTACACCATGTGATGGGCCGCGGTATCGAGAGGAAACATATATTCCTGAACTGATATGACAAAAAAGAACCTGAGGATTTCAGGACAGAGGATTGATCTGGAAAAATTATGCAACAGAGTTTGTAAAAAGAAGAACGTATCATTAGCCGAACTTATTTCGGGAAGTCGCAGACGTGGGCTGGTCAACGCACGAAGGATCGTTTCATGGATAGCGGTGAATGAATTGGGATATTCAGGCGCAGAGGTTGCAAGACATCTTGGCGTTACAAATTCCTGTATAACGCGATTTCTTTCATCCGGAGAGAAATCTGCTATAGAGGGCGAAATGTAGTAGTTATGCACGTTCTGCGCGAACGTCCCGTTTTATCAATAACTCTTTGTAGCTGACCTTGCTGCACTTAGTATCTATGGAGAATCTATATGGGAACTTGGACTGTATTATCTGTTACCGGCCGCAATCAAGCGTTGAATAGTGCACGGGAGTACGGTACGAACTGGTATGTGAGGTTTAGACTCCAGTACAAGCCTTCTACATTTGGGGGTTTCGTTGAGACGCCAAAAATGGCCTGGGACGAGACCATCCTGTACAACGACTATGCGAAAGGGCAGCATTGGTCGTTCACTGGAAATTTTTATACTCGGAAACCTGACAGCCCAACAATGTCAGTATGGGCTCAGCGTTACTTCCGCGCTTACCTACAGGTGCACAATAGGCCGTTCGTCGCTTTTGGTGGTAAGCAGAAGGGGCACTCCAAGCTTTTCGATTTGAAAGGTCAGCCCGTCAGTGGACAGACGCTCGGAATACACATTGGTGAGGCAAACCAGAATAAGGCGGTACATTAAAATGGACTCAGCTCAGAAAGAGGCTCAATGGACATACAAATTTCAGACAGCCGGTTCAGCGCCGGGCTTAAAAACGAGTGGGTTGCAAGTGGTCGCGGATCCTACACCAAAGAGTAATTTGTTGCCGACTGGTGGTATCTGGTAGCTGAACCACATGGGGGACCCGCAGACTATTGGGTGGCTTGGCATTTCTGGCAGGCTGGGTTTGCATAGGGTGGGGTATTTGGAGGGCGTGAGCAGTTGGTGCATATGGGTGTGCTACGAAAGCGCGGGCTAACCCATGCGCTTGCAGCCGACGAAAAAAAGCGGCACGCCATATTTGCGGTGTTATTTTTTTTATGGAATGTAGAACCTTGTAATATTTGTACGATATCTGTATTTCAAGGAGGTCGTGAGAATGGCGATGTCTCATCTGTTCTGTCTATCGATATTTTTATTGGAAACCCTCAATGTATAAAAAGTTTAGAAACGGAGGTGACTTGTTATGTTTGATTATCCCTATCTTGTCGAGATGCTTTCACCGAAAAGATCAACTGACAATCAAATTGATGGCTTCCTGGATAGATTTGCTGAGCGGTTTCGAAAGGTGATTCATGCCGGGTGCGGAATATCCATACCGGACAACCCCATGGGACAGCCAAGGTTAGGAGCTCTGGAAACCATTGATCTTAAAAGCCTTTCAGTTGATCCTGAAATGATTGTAATGAGCTTGAACACTTTCCACAAAAAAAACGAACTTGATGTGTTGTTACAAAAAGCCGCTAAAGCAAAGTTGAAATACATTCTTGTTGTCAGAGGGGACGGCGGGCCTCTGTTGCCGAAGCTCGAACCCAAAAGCATCGGCGGTAAACTTAACGTGGCCACCTCTATTGATTTGATTCGATACATCAACACGGAATACCCCGATCAATTCATTACAGGTGCAGCGTTCAATCCTTATAATCCAATGCCTTTTGAATTAAATCGGATGAGGCAAAAGATCGATGCTGGCGCAAAGTATGTGGTTACCCAACCGATCTTTGGAAAAGACGAAAACGTCGACAGGCTTAAAGAATTCAACATTACTGTTGTCGTTGAAGCCTGGATGTCGAACAACATCGATCTTTTTTTCAAAAGCGTAGGTAAAGAGAAGGATGAAAAGGCGCAAAGATACAATCCAGTCGAAAATCTACAAGGACTCCACGAATCTTATCCGGAATGCTGTGTCTATCTATCAATGCTCAGTTTCAAACAGGATTGGCGGTCAATTTTATCGAGGCTCTCAATTTGAAATTTTTTTAAATACGAAATTTCAGGCTTTACTTTAATATGATACGCAAAAAGGAGGAATCCATCGGACGAATGGTCTCCATTCTGCACCGAATTGTGAAAACTGCATCGAAAACCAGGATGGGTGAAGGGGACATAAATAAGGAGGCACAGCAAATTTGATAAATCCAAAAAGGATCTTTCTGGGTGTTATCCTCACTTCCGCCACCCTCACCATCATGGCCGGCAGCATCATTGCACCGGTTCTCAACGTAATGAGGGATGGTTTGGGAGTCGCCCCCTCGTCGGTTGGGATAATCATAACTACTCATGGGTTGTTGATGGCTCTTTTCAGCCCACTGATGGGAAGCATCATTGACCGGAAGGGGGTTAGGTGGCCGTTTATTTTTTCACTCATAGGTTATGGTCTTGCTGGCGGTTCCGGCCTGCTGATCAATTCTTACTGGGTGCTTCTGGTTAGCAGGGCTTGCCTCGGGATTGCCCTTGCCGGTATATTTGCTGCCCTCAACGTGCTGATCCTGAACAATTACCAAGGAAGTGACCGTGACAAGGTAATGGGTTGGCGAGGAAGCGCTCAGAGTTTTGGCGGGGTCATCTGGCCGCTTATCGGAGGTGCTCTCGGCGGGTTTTCATGGCATTTTCCCTTTGCCATCTACATGCTGGCAATACCCATTGGTCTGCTTGCCATGAGAGTTGTTCCGGAACCGGTAACCCACCACCTGTCTGGACCATCATCCGATAACGGCACAACGGTGTTCAAGTTATTAAAGCAGAATCCAATCCTTCTGATGATCATTTACGGCCTTATGTTTTTTGCCAATGTACTACTCTATGTTATTGTCATCTTTCTGCCCCAACTACTGGAAGCCTTCGGTATCTCAAGCACATTTCAGATCGGTATGTTTCTCACGGCCATGACGGGTTCTGCGGGGGTGACCGCCTTCATTTACGGAAAGATACGATCCCGATTTTCATATCCGATGATCGTTCTGACCGCTGTTGCAATTTGGTCGGTAGCGTTCGCTATCATATCTCAGGCATCTGATAGCCGTATCATCGCGGTGTCCATTGCCCTGTTCGGCGTCAGCCAGGGACTTATCTTGCCGACGATAATGGTGTGGATCGGGGACGTTATTCCGTCGTCCTTTCGGGGAAGATTCAGCTCTTATCTGGGAACCTTCGGTTTTATCGGCCAGTTCCTATCACCCATTCTTTTCGCCCCGATAGTGATTACGGTGGGTCTTAAAGGAGTATTCGTGGTCGGTTCCGGAATCGGAGTCATCTGGTTTTTCTTGTGTCTGGTAGGATTAAGGTATGTCAATCGTATGAAACCTCATATAAAAGGAGATTAACGATGCAACAACCAGATATAACAAGAGAATTCAAAGGAGCGAGGAGTTAATTCGAGGTCGAGATCGTCTTTGCCCGGGAAGCAAATAAGTCCCCCAAGGAAGCGCACACCTATGATGAGATCATTGTTGTGACAAATGGGGTCATTGAGCTGGAGAGGAGCGACCGGGAAGGGATAGAAACCTATTCAAAGTACGATTATGTCTTTTTGCCAAAGAATACCGAGCACCAGATCACAGGTAAAGAGATTCCCGTTAAGTTAGTTGATCATGAGTGTGAAATTCAGAAAACAATACGTGGCACCCCGCCCATTTTCAGCAGGATACGTGATTCGTATGCCCTGTAGTGTGGGAGGAGGGGAGTCGTGAGGTGCCTCCCTATCCCGATTGAGCACCTGGACAGCGCATACGATAGACCTAGACAAAATGCAGCCTCGTGGCTACACTGTGGTCATGCTTGTAATCCGCATTGCCATTGGTGCACGTGACCGCAACCTTGTTTGAATTAAAGGGTTGGCCGCTGGAAAAACGGGTGATGTCAAGGCAGTGGACGAAGGCGTTTTAGGGTTATGGGCGGCTGTATCGGCTTGGAGAGTCGTAAATGACACGGTAATGGGTGGTGTGTCGTCCAGCCGGATGGAGGCCTCGAAGGGTGGCAAGGCCGCTGCATCTGCCAGGAAATCCGCTCAGCCTCTTCCCGGTGAGAGAGCATGACCGGGGGAGGCTAGTCCAACAGATAAAGGTATCGTATAATTATCAGGAAGCCGCTAACGAATTCGAATGCCTCACAAGAGAAAAATGACTGAAATAGGCATTCCAGGAGAAGACTTCTATGATATCCCCATTTTGCCCGGGTGGGAGATCCCAATCATCGATTATTTTACGGAACCCGGCAAAAGTGCCCCATATGACTATGATTTCGGAGATGGGTGGAGTCACAACATTATGCTTGAAGGTATTTTGCTAAAACAAAAAGGAACAAAGTACCCAAAATGTCTGGATGGAGAAGCCTGAATGAAACTCGATCAGTTTCGACTCGAACGATACTTCGCCAGGTATGAATTCTCAGCCCCGTATCCCCTGTGCTCCTCTGATTGCGAGAGCATGGAACTGGGAGATCTGCTTGCTCTCGAGCCCGAGGCCCATGAGCGGCTTTTATCTCTCTGGCTCGGCTACACGGAGTCTTTGGGGGACCCTGCGCTCAGGCACGGTATCACAGGGCTTTATGAACATCTGGGAGAGGACCAGGTTCTCGTGCACTCAGGTGCCGAAGAGGCGATCTTTAATTTCATGAATGTCGCTCTGCGGCCCGGAGATCATATCATCGTGCATGCCCCTTATTATCAGTCTCTTGGTGAGGTGGCTCGAGGCATCGGTGCCGAAGTCACCGAATGGCAGGGAGATCCGGAGCGCGACTGGCAACTCGACCTCGAAGTCCTGAAGAAAGTACTCACCGGACGCACGAAGGTGGTCGTTGTCAACTTCCCTCATAACCCGACCGGATTTTTGCCGACCTCAGAGTTCGCCCACGAGCTGTCGGAGCTTTCTGAAAAGCATGGTTTTGTGATTTTCTGCGATGAGGTGTACCGTGGACTGGAACTCGATCGTTCCGATCGTCTGCCCTCATTCACCGATGTGAACGACCGCGCTGTGTCTCTCGGTGTGATGTCGAAAGCCTACGGGCTTGCCGGACTGCGAATCGGATGGGTTGCGACTCGAAATGCGCGGCTTTTCGCTGAGCTTGCAGCCTTCAAGGACTACACGACCATCTGCAACAGCGCTCCGAGTGAGTTCCTGGCAACTCTGGCGTTGCGACACGCGGAGGTGATCGTTGAGCGGAACCTTGAGATTATACGCGACAACCTCAATCGACTCGATGTTTTCTTCGGTTCCCATGCGGAACTGTTCTCCTGGCATCGCCCTAAGGCCGGGTCCATTGCCTTCCCCACGCTGTTGCGGGGAACAGTCGATGCCTTTTGCGCCGATCTTCTCCAAAAGTCAGGCGTGCTTCTGCTTCCCGGAACCCTCTATGGCTCTGAATTAAACGCGTTCCGCATTGGCTTCGGACGCAAGAATCTGCCTGAGTCGGTCGAGAGGTTTGAAGCGTATATCCGGAATTCCGGATAGCGCCGGGCTCGAGAAAACGTCGGCGCACTCGCGCCTCTTCCGGTTGAAAAAGATGTGAGGAAAACAAACCCGCACATCCGTTGACCCGGCCATTCGATACAGAGGAAATGAAATATGATTGGGGCCATAGCCGGAGACATCATCGGTTCGGTTTACGAACACCATCCCATCAAGACAAAGGATTTTCCCCTCTTTCATCCTCAGTGTCGTTTCACGGACGATACGGTTCTTACCATTGCCATTGCAAAAGCCATATTAGGCGACCGGAATTACTTGAAGGCGGTGTTGGAGATCGGCAGAAAGTATCCCCATGCCGGCTACGGCGGGTCGTTCATCCACTGGCTTCGTTCAACCACGCCCAGGCCCTATAACAGCTGGGGAAACGGCTCTGCCATGCGGGTCAGCCCGGT
>CAZXWJ010000217.1:0-7439 GCA_964644375.1 uncultured Desulfobacteraceae bacterium
TCCCCTTCAGGGATGTGGATCCCTTTACCGGGGACAAGGGATATATCGGAGGTGTCTTTGAACTCATCCAGGATCTCACGCCCCAATATGAATCCATCGTAAAGTTCCAATTCCTGGTATTCGGTCTTTCCATCCTCATTATGGGACTCATATTTTTGGCGCTTCTTCTGATTGTTCATAAAGCGGAAAAGATGATCGAACAGCGTGCCAATGAAAGGCGGGAACTTCGGGATCAACTGCACCAGGCCGAACGTTTGGCGGCCTTGGGCGAAATGGTGGCCGGTGTATCCCATGAGATTAAAAATCCTTTGGGCATCATTCGAAGCACGGCCGAATTGCTGGGGAGCATGCCGCATGCCGATGACACTCAAAAAAGGCTTTCCGGCGTGATCACGGAAGAGTCGACCCGTTTGAATCAGATCGTCACGGAGTTCCTCGATTTCGCCCGTCCTCAGGTGCCGAACCTTCATCCATGCAATTTAACAGAGATCCTTCGTAAAAATATCTCATTTCTCCAACCGGAACTGGAAAAGAACGCCATTTCAGTCAGCGACAATCTTAAAGACGATGCACTGGAACTCGTCGGCGACCGCGATCAACTCTACAGGGCCTTCCAGAATCTCCTTATCAATGCCCTGCAATCCATGCATCACGGAGGGGAGATAGGCATTCGCGTTGTAAAGGAAAAAGCGCGTTATGTCGTCGACATACAAGACACGGGCGGCGGCATAGACCGAGAAAACCTCAGCAGGATCTTCGATCCCTTTTTCACGACCAAGGAAAGAGGAAGCGGCCTCGGACTCTCCATTGTGAGAAAGATCATTGAAGTCCATCATGGGTCGATTGATATTGAAAGCCCGGAGGGCGAGGGGACAAAAGTAACCGTCGGATTGCCGAAAAAATGAACGTCCTTTGGTCATGGCGGTTCCTTTTCGTTTTTGAAGAGTGACGGCCATGACCCATCCATGGTGGGATGCATTTCAAAAAGCTGAACAGTTATTTCTTAACGTCTTCCGGGAGAGACATAATCAAGAATGGATAGATCATGGAAACCATCCTTATCGTAGATGACGAAAAAAACTACCTGGTCGTTCTGGAGGCCCTCCTGGGGCCCGAAGGGTACGAAACAAGAACGGCAAACAACGCCGCGGATGCCCTTCGCCTGATCCGGGAATCCGATCTGGATCTCATTATTACCGATATGAAAATGCCGGGAATAAGCGGGATGGAACTCCTGGAAGAGACAAAAAAGGTCAATCCCGAAATTCCTATCATCATGATGACGGCTTACGGAACCATTGAGATGGCCGTCGAGGCCATGAGAAAACAGGCCTATGATTATATTACCAAGCCCTTTCGAAACGAAGAACTCAAGCTGACCGTTCGAAAGGCCCTTGAAGCCCACCGCCTGATCAAGGAAAACCGGCGGCTCAGTCAGGCGCTCCTGGAACGGTACAGTTACGGGAATATCATCGGCAAAAGCAAGCCCATGCTGGAGATATATGACCTGATCGACAAGGTGGCTCAGTCCAAAGTGACCGTTCTCATCACCGGTCCTTCCGGCACGGGTAAAGAACTCATTGCCAAGGCCATTCATTACGAGAGCCCTCGAAAAGACCACCCCTTCATATCCATCAACTGCGGAGCACTGACCGAGACCCTTCTGGAAAGCGAGCTGTTCGGCCATGAGAAAGGGGCCTTTACGGGTGCAACGGCCATGAAGAAGGGTCGTTTTGAAATGGCGGACGGGGGGACGCTCTTTCTCGACGAGGTTGGCGATATGCCCCCATCCCTCCAGGTCAAGCTCCTCAGGGTGCTCCAGGAGATGGAATTTGAACGCGTGGGCGGGACCAAAACCATCAAGGTGGATGTACGCGTCCTATCCGCCTCGAACCGCAATATAAAAGAAGACGTGGCGGAAGGCATCTTTCGGGAAGATCTTTTCTACCGACTGAATGTCATTCACGTGACGCTTCCGTCCTTGAGCGAACGGACCGAGGACATAAAGCTCCTGGTGAATCACTTTATTGAGAAATACCGAATGGATGAGGGTAAAGGACACCTTGAATTGAGTCCCGAGGCCTGGAAGGCCGTCTACAACCATACCTGGCCGGGCAATGTCAGGGAGTTGGAGAACATCATCGAGAGGGCGGTCGTCCTGAACAGTGACGGTCTCATCACCGTGGATGACCTGCCGCCTGAATTTTCGAAAAGCGAGACTGAACTCGATGTGGAGAGGTTTATCCCAATGAACGCCCCACTCCAAAAAACCCTGGAAGAAATAGAAGAGAAAATGGTCCGACGGGCCTTGACGCAATGCAGTAATGTCCAGGCCCATGCGGCCGAACAACTCGCCATCACCAAGAGCCTGATTCAGCACAAGATCAAAAAGTACAACATCGTGTTTTAGCAGTCCAAAAACTTGTACCAAAGTTTAAGCAATATTATCAATCAATTAGCTCGAAGGACAGTATACGGTCCTGTTTCAGGTACAAGATATTGTACTTTCAGGAAAGAGATCTACTGAGATGGAATGGACATAAGGCATAAAAAAACATCGATTTCAAGTAGTTACAACTTTAAAAATGAAATTCACTCTTCTGGCAAGAATCTTGCTAATTACTAATAGCAAAACAGAAAAAAACTCTTTCCTTCTAAAGAAAAAGACCAACTTGCTCAGCACAGGTTGGTCTTTTTCGTTCAGTAGCCGAGCCTTTTCAGGGCCCTGGGATCTTTGCTCCAGTTTTTTTCCACACGGACCACGAGATCTAAAAAGGTATGGATACCAAAGAGCCTTTCGATTTCTTTTCTTGCCGACTGCCCGATTTTTTTGATCATCTGCCCCTTGCGACCGATCAGGATGGCCTTTTGTGAATCGGATTCCACATGGATCTTCGCTGAAACTTTCATAAGCTTTTTCCCGGGGGTTTCCCTGACATCTTCGACCGTTACCGCCGAAGAATAGGGCAGTTCCCTTCGGCTGAAGAGGAATATCTTTTCCCGAATGATCTCGGCGATCAGAAAGGGTTCCGTCTGATCGGTATTCATGTCCAAAGGGAAAAAGGCAGGACCCGGGCTCAGCCTTGCCTTCAGTTCCCTTAACAGGGCCTGAACCCCATCTCCCGTCAGGGCGGAAACCGGAACGACGGCATCAAAGGGAAAACGCCTGCTGTAGGATTCGATGATAGGCAAAAGGGTCTCCGGGGGCACTTTGTCAATCTTGTTGATGACCAGCAGGGCGGTCTTCCCGGATTTTTGGAGCTCCCTGAAAATGATAGGCACCTCGGCACCCTCCGGATGGAGCACATCGATCATCACCGCAATGATATCCACTTCGGAAAAGACGGCCTGTGCCGAGGCCACCATGCTCCTGTGCAGAGGGGTCCGGGTCCGGTGGATACCCGGGGTATCGATAAAGACCATCTGACACCCCTCACCGTGATAGACACCCAGGATGCGATTCCGCGTGGTCTGGGGCTTTGGCGATACAATAGCCACCTTGGTCCCCAGGAACCGGTTCAAGAGGGTCGATTTTCCCACATTCGGCGGCCCGACAATGGCGATGAATGCGGACATATAGTCCTGTTGAAAGGTATTTTTATCCGATTGCAAAGTCATCCTAAAATGTCATGCCCTAAGACGGGCGATAAGATTTATAAAATTTTCAGTTGTCACAGGCATAGTCCACAGCGATCTTTCCCGGTTCAAGGGATTCATCCGGAACAACGCCCTCTACCACGGCACCTGTTTCGTCCTCTATGAATCGAAGACCGCGGTTTCGGTAGCCTCTTACCAGAGGAATCTCGCGTGAGGGCGCGCGGAGTCTGATCTTTCGTACGCTGCCCTGTCCCGGTAGAAAAGACCTGATTTTTTCCTGATGTATCCTTGAACGGACCAAAAAGCCGAAGGCCCTGTGCCAGGGTCCCCCCAGGATCTGTCCCTCCTCCAGCAGTGTCGGGGAAGACATGAGGCCGATCCGGATAACGGGGATGCCACACCCTTCCAGCCGAATACAGCTTTTCACACAGATTCTGACGGCCTCCTCCAGCCCGAGAGGGTCGTATTTTTTCTCCAGGAACATATCGGCCATCTCCGTGTCTTTGATGACGACCGAGGGATACAGACGCGTCATGTCGGGTTGAAGTTCGACGACCCTCTCAACGGTCTCAAGAAATCTTTTCTCCGAATCTCCGGGAAGCCCGGGCATTAACTGGATGCCCACTCGAAAACCGCATTTTTTCAGAACACGAACCGCCTCAACCGTGTCCCGGGCGGTATGGCCCCGTTTACTCAGGCGAAGGACGTCGTCATTCATGGACTGGGCACCCAGTTCGACGGTTCTGACACAAAAACGGGAGAGAAGTTCCAGTGTTTCCGGATCCAAGGCATCCGGCCGTGTGGATATCCTGATGGATTGAAACAGGCCGCGATCGAGATAGGGTTTGACCGCTTCGAGGTATGTCGTCATCCTTGCTTTGGGCAAATTCGTGAACGTCCCTCCGTAAAAGGCGATCTCCCGGGATTTCGCCTTGTTGAAACGGGGCGACCTCACGGCCGTATCAATAATTTCACGGATTGTCGTAGACGCGACGACATGGGCGGGTTGAGAGGTAATGCGTTCCTGGTTGCAAAAAATGCACCGATGGGGACACCCCTGGTTCGGTATAAATATCGGTATAATTAGAGGTTTTCCTGCTCCTTTGCCAGACAAAGAAAGACCTCCTTTGCTGCTCGTTGCTCCGCCTCCTTTTTGCTCCTTCCCTCGGCCTCCGCCCTGATATCTCCGTTCAGGCGCAAGGCCACCCGGAAGGTCTTCTCATGGGCGGGACCTCTTTCCTTCACGAGGAAATATTCCGGCCGTGTCTTGTAGTGGGCCTGCGTGTATTCCTGGAGAAGGCTCTTAAAATCATCCACATCCTCTTCAGAGTCGATTTTTCCCAACAGAGGGCTGAACAACTCATGAATGATGTTCCGTGTCCTCTCAAACCCCGCGTCCAGGTAAAGCGCTCCGAGCAGGGCCTCCATCGTGTTGCCGAGGATGCTCGGTTTTTCCCTTCCTCCGGTCAATTCCTCGCCCTTTCCCAAGTGGATCAATTCTCCCAATTGGAGAACCCGGGCCAACTGGCAGAGGGTTTTTTCATTCACGACGGATGCTCGAAATTTGGAGAGATCCCCTTCACGGGCCTCCGGGTACATCTCCATCAGAATATGGCTGATGGCAAGATCGAGTACGGCGTCGCCGAGGAATTCGAGCCGCTCATTGTCCTGAACATCAAGTTCACCAATTTCATTAACATAGGAAGAATGGCGAAAGGCCTTTGCCAGCAGATTCATATGATTGAACCGATAGCCCAACTTTTCGCTTAATTCCCCCGGATCTCTGTTTTCAGCCAGCACGTCCATGATCACCCGGATTCCAATTTTATGTTCCGTAAGTATAAAATTTTTAATATAGAAATCACAAAGGTCTAAAGTCAAGCAAATCCTTATCCCTTAAATCCACTGTCTCATTCGCCTCTCCTTACCGGCACCGGAAAATGGGGAAGGCTTTCTGATCACCTGCAAGGTAGTGGAGGCAAACGAGGAGTGCCGAGTGAGGCGTATGAGCTACTCGCCGCAACAAGGAGCGACCGGAAGCCATCCCGCGATGCGCGGGACAGAGGATGCCCGGTGGGTGGATCAGGGTGCCCTGTTTTCAATTGATATACTACCAAGTTTGTGATATGTAATTAGATTTTCCTATATAAGCCTGGTAGGCCCCATGAAAAAAGGCGTCATTCTCAAAGAACGGGACATCAAGGAAACCCTTAGCAGGATAGCAAGGGAAATCGTCGATAACAATCCCACCATGGAGAATGTGGCCCTGGTGGGCATCAGGACCGGCGGTGCCTTTCTTGCGACAAGGCTGCAGGGGGTTATCGGCCGCCTGAATTGTCCCGAACCGCCGGCCGGCATCCTGGATATCACCCTGTACCGGGATGATTTGACACAACGGACCGGTTCCCACGCCGTGGGCAAAACGGATCTGCCCTTTTCAATCGACAACAAAACGATTATCCTGGTTGACGATGTCCTTTTCACGGGCAGGACGGTCCGAGCGGCCCTGGACGCCCTCATTGATTTCGGTCGCCCCAAAAAAATCGAGCTGGCCATCCTTGTGGACCGCGGCGGGCCTTTGCGCGAGCTCCCTATCAAGGCCGACTATGTGGGCGGCACCTGGGAAACGGCTCCCCAGGAAACGGTCAATGTCTATCTCAAAGAAGCAGGCCATGAGGACATGGTCACCATCGAAAAGCTTGAGGCAGCCTGAACATGAAGAAAAAAAAGAAACAACAGAAGAAAAAAACCCCGGGTTCCCCCCTGCTCTCCCTCGAAGAACAGACCCGACTGGATGCCCTCCTGAAAGACCTGCAGGCGATGGATTCCTCCCGTTTGAAGGAGCAGATCCTAAGTCCCGGCCTGGCACTTGCGTTGGTGGACAAGTTGCCGCTGGATGATCCCGGGGCCGTCGACCTCCTGCTTGCCCTCAGAACGGCCTTTGATCAAAAAGATATTCAAAAGGCCGTCAAAAAGGCCCTGTTCAAATTAAGGCAAAAAGGGGTGTCCATCCCGGAGGATGACTCCGCCAAGGACACGTCCATTCTGAAGGTCACGCATGATCCGGGCCTGCCCGAGGCCTCCCTGGGGGCGGTGGACGGGGCCGGGAGCCGTCCTGTTTTTGTAACGATTCCCAGAATTCCCACAGGTTTCCAGGTCGGAATGGGGATTGTCAATGAGGAAACAGGCATTGTCGATTTTCTCCTCGGCGATTACAGCAAGAAACGCATGAAAGAGGTCAAGGACCTCTTCGCCCGAAATTTTTCGACTCTGGTTGAGACGCCCTTTGCACACGCCGCAACCATCCTTGAAAGGGCTTACGATATCAACGGTCCCGAATCCGACGAGGCACTGAGGCATTATCGTCGCCTGAGGCCCTATATCCAGGACAATGTCACGCTTCTCGATCGTTCGCCGGTATACGACCACATCCCTCTTGAAACCCTATCAGAGGAAGCCCTCACGGATTCTCAGATCGACAAGCTCTTTGAACAGGAACTGCTTGCCTCCTGGTTTTTTGATATCGAAAAGATGGAGCCGCTCGTCCAGGACATCAAGGAGGCCGAAGAAAGTCCGATTATGGTAGGGGATGAACAGAAGGCGGGCCGCATCGAAGAAATCAAGGCAAAGTTCATCTCGGAAATCTATCCCGAGTCCAGGCGCCTCCTCATAAAAACCCGCCTCGAAGAAACGGCCTATTTCTTTTTCAAGTTGGGAGAAGAGGCCCAGGCCCGTACCTGCCTCCTTGCGGCCGTCTCCATGAACGAGCAGTCATCCGCCGTCATGGGTGAAAACCCATTCCTCACGGCCATGCTGGAAAGGACCCTGAGGCTCTATTTGAC
>CAZXWJ010000218.1:0-7339 GCA_964644375.1 uncultured Desulfobacteraceae bacterium
GCCTTTGTAACCAACTCCTCTCGGCCGACGGTCTTCTGGTCCGTGAGCTCGATATTTTACTCAAGGCCTGCCGCAAGGCCTCGGGATATTTGAGCCTCGCCCTGGAAAGATTATGCGGAGGAGATCTTAGCAAGGCACAAAAAATTGTGCGAAGCCACTCGCTCGTATCCCTGTTTCGCGTGGGATTCGGCCTTGCCCTGAAATTGAAATGGGAGGCCGAGCGCTGGGTTGCCGGAAGCTGGTTCCTTGCCAGGGGTTTGGATCAGGAATTCTGGGGTAAAAAATGGGGAGGCGTCCTGACGGGACTGATGCAAAAGAAACCCCTGATTTACACCGGCCTTCGTAAGGGAGATGAATACAAGGATTTTGAGTGCCTTTCCGAAATCCGTGACTGCACGCTCGTTCTTCGTCATCTGATGGTCTTGGACAGCCTTTTTGAACGCCTTTCAGGTTCCCTTCCCGTAGATGATAAGCTGATTCAGGCTCCGGAATTCCACTATCGGCCTTTTCTTTTTAATTTCTGGTGCCGCCTTGTGTTAGGGTTGAAATCTTCATTTGCCGGGGTCTCACTGGAACAGGCAAGGGAATTTTTTCAAAAACTCAGAGTAGAGAACGGCATGCCCCCCTATCGGATGTCCGGGTTCAAAGAAACTTTTATTCTTGATTTCAAGGCCTTTGTATCCGATTCCACATCCGAAACCGCCTCAATACTTGAAGAGACCCTGTCCCTGATCTGGGAGGAATTTGAGGTGGAATATGAGGGCGTATCCTTAGAGGACCTGGAAGGCAAGTATTCGAGGTTTGTGACTATTCTCTAAATTCCCTGCTTGATCCTGTCTTATCGGAAATCTCTTTTTTTGCAGGGAGTTAAAGCTCTGAAACCATCGATCGAAAGGGCTTGACCGGAAATGAGCAGATCGATAACCCTAAAATCGTCTTGTGCAGGACCGCAGAATTGAAGGAGCAGGGGATTATGCTGAAGGAACACGAATACGTGCGGGAGACACTGGAAAGGTATACGAACTGCTGTCCGGAGGAATTTTGTGATCATGTGCTGATCACCAACTTTCGACAATACATCCAGGCCTTCGGGGAGAGATCTCATGGGACATTCTCGGAAGGTAATTTTCGTATCGTCAATGCAAGGGACATGAATTGCACCATGATCGATTTCGGTATCGGGTCCCCTCAGGCGGCGCTTATTATCAATTGTCTGGCCTACCTCGACAACCTCAAGTCCGTCATCATGTTGGGCATGTGCGGGGGCATTGACGATATTCTCGAAGTGGGTGACTTTGTGGTGCCGTCTGCCGCCATTCGCGGTGAGGGCACGAGCAGGCATTATATCCCACCGGAATTTCCAGCCATTCCCGCTTCATCCGTCAATCTTTACTGTATCGGCGCCGTCCGAAAGGCGGGACTCAACCCGCATTGCGGCATCGTCTACACGACCGACAGGCGCTTGTGGGAGTTTGATGAGGAATTTGTCAAGTACTTGCGCCGGCAGAGGATCCTGGCCATAGAAATGGAACTCGCCACCCTCTTCTCAGTGGCCTACCGATACGAGGTTCCCATTGGCTCCATCATGCTGGTTTCTGATATGCCGCTGCAGAGAAGGGGGCTCAAAGGCAAGAAACTCCACGAGGAAATCTATTTAAACCACATGGAACGGCATCTCGAAATTGCAGAAGATGCCGTAAAAAATGTGATTTCGAAGTGGGACGAAGTCGAGAGAAAATTGACCAGTGAGTGGTAGGATACGACTGAACCCCAGGCATTCAGCAGGGGAACGGATGTTGTCGTTTGTCCCTATCAGGGGGGAGACGGATATCTTTGCGCGGCTCGGAGCCCTATCACCGACGAAACACCCCCCCGAATAACCCGCCCGGTCTCTTCTCGGGTTTTTTTCTGCTCTCTGGGTCGGTTTCATCAGGTTGTTTGACGGTTTTCATTTTATTTTCAGGTCGTTCAACCGTTGTCGCTTCAGCTTCTTTTCCTATGATTTTAAGCGCTTCAAGACAAGGATCTTTTTTGCCCAGTGAAACATCCGCAAAAAAGGCTGCAATACCGGCGGGCCCCAGGGCCAGGGCGCCTGCGAATTTACCCAGGGTAAAGGCTGTCCCTCTCGGGTCCAGCGCAAGGGACGGCCTTTTCAGGGTGCCCCCCATACGAAAGGGGCTTGACAGTTCTCCGAGGCTAAACTTTATCTTGCCCAATCCCCTGAGACCGAATCCTTCTTTCGGCGAAGGTTTAATCCCGAGATTTAACGCTTCGGTTTTCAAATTGATATCTCCTGCGCCGAAAATACTTGTCTGATCGGTGTCGAGCAATAATTTGCAGTCCGCAATACCCTCCCTGATTTCGATTTGGTTGACCCAGCAATTCACTTTCGTTTGAGTTTGTTTTGACTTAAATGGATTGAACAGGCGCAATACATTGGTTCCAAGAAAATTCTCGAGCAGGTCGAGATACTTGTGGGCTGCCCTGCCGTCGTTCATCCAGACGGATATCTTGCCGTCCAGCGCCGCCATCAGCTCAGCCATCGAACGTCCGGATCCGATCAGAATGGTATCGGCGTTCAGGTTCCCGCCAAGCGTTTCCGGATATCCCAGTTGGTCGAGCATCCGTCCCACGTCGAATGTATCGATTTTTGCATCCACTTCAAGCACAGGGGGGGCCTTCTGTGCCTCGAGGGTAAGCCGGCCGTTTGCCGAACCGCCGCCGATCTCGAACCGGATCGGTTTGACCTCCAGGTTTTCGCTCTTGAGCAGGATGTCGATGGCCGTATTGTTGAAGGCCAGACTGGGAAGCAGGATTTCTTTGGCGCGAATCCGTGCATCCAGGTCAACGAGGTTGAGTGCGTCCGGGGACCAGGGTTTACTGGAAAAGATTTTGTCTCTTCGGCCGTCGGTCTTCGCCCGGGGGATCTTTGCAGCACCGCCTTTGTCGGCCGTCTTTAAAATCGGTCGGAAGTCCAGTTTCTGCGAAGACAGGCTTGCCGAAATCTGAGGCCGTTTTGGGGCCAAATTCACATCCATGCGGCCTGTCAAGGTATTGCCTCCCAGAACGATCTCGAGCCGTCTCACATCGAAACGATCGGCTGCAGGGTGCTTCACCTGACCGGAGACGGCATAGGCCCCCTGAACCGGCAGCGGTTGACCGGCAAACCTTTCCAGATTCGTTGCGTTCCTGCCCCGGACGGCGAAAGCAAACTGGATCCCGTGCCGCTTGATAAGGTTCCGGACCGTTCCTTTGAGTTCGAGTTCAGCCAAGGTGTCGTTTCCGGCCTGCAAATGAAACTGCTCGACGGTGAGCTCTTTTTCATCACCTGCCAGCGTAAAGTCGAGTTTGACGGGCGACATTTTCGTCAGGGCTTTCACCCAGCCTTGCTCGGCGAATTCCGGGGACAGTATGTCCTCAAGAGCAAATTTCCGGGAGGATAATATGGCCTTCAGTCGGGGTTTTTGATCACTAAGATCCAAATTCAGCGAACCATCGATCGTGTTTTGGCCCATGGTGATTTTCAATTTGGGAATGACAAGTTTTTTATGAACCGGAATGAGGGCCTGGCCGGAAGCCTTGAATGCCCCGCGGACCGGCAGGGGTCGACCGGCGAGTTCTTCAAGACGGGTCAAGTCCTGAACCTGAATCCCGAAGTTCAGATTGACGCCTTTAAGGCTCGTTAGATCCTGAACGGTCCCGGTCAGTTTTATTCGGGCCAGTTGTTCGGTTCCGATCTGCACGTCCAGTTTCTTTAGGGCCAACGCCTCAAAAGGTCCGGTCAGTTCGGCCGTTAAGGCGGCCGGTCCCAATTTTAATTTTTGAGCGTTCAGCTTTACCGTCAAATAAGGCGGTTGAGCGGCAAGGTTTAAATCCACATGACCGTCGATTGCTTTTTCCCCTAAAAATATTTTCAGGTCACGAATCGAATAGACCCCGGCATCCGAATCGATTAGCCAGCCGGCGATACGAAACGCCTCGTGCCTGAAAGGGGGTGGCAGACCCGGTTTTGTCAGGTTGGCGACATCTTTGCCATGTGCTGTAAAATCCAGATCGAGTCCCTGCTGCGCAAGAAGGTCTTTGATGCCGCCTGTCAGCGATATTTCAATCAAATCCTCTGATCCGACCCGGAGAACCAGGTCTTCTAGGGCCGGTTTGCCTTCCGAATCGACAATTTTCGCCTTGAGATCAAAGGCCCCCAAGTCGGGCACGCCCGAAACCCCGGCCCGGCCCGCAATCTCGGGAATATCCGGGCCTTGGGCAGAAAGGTCAAAGGCCATATTTTTGAAATGAATGGGGTCTTTGATGTCTCCATGTATTATTAACGAGGCGTCTCCAGCACGGGCGGTTGCATTGACGGGAAAGGGATGGCCGGACTCGATCCATGCCATGATGGGGCCGACGGTGCCTTCGAACGCAACTGGAAGACCCTCATAGGCGCCTTCAAATTTTAACCGTATCAATTGATCCAGCCCCGGAATGACGGCATTGAGTCGGTCCAACTTCACGCTGTAGGCCTTTCCCGTTTTACCGTCTTTGTAGGTGAAGCGGCCTCCTTCTACGCGTACATCATGAAAGATCAGGGCCGGCAAGCGGGTCTCCCCCTTCCGGGAGGTCTCGAATTCGACGTTTGTTTTTCCATTCCCATTCGTCTCGAGGACAAAATCAGGTTCATGAAGCACGATTTTTGCAAATTCGAATTCCCCTCTGATCATGGGCAAGAGCGCCAATTGAACTTCGATATGTTTGACCGTCGCCATCTCCGGCCCGGATCCCCATGGCGCGTTTTGAAAACTGATGTCCTGCAGCAAGAGAGCCGGTTTCAACCCCAACTTGACGTCTATCTTCCCGCCTATCTTCAACTCCCGCCCGGTCGTTTCCTTGACCGCCCGGATGATCATGGGTTTGAATTTACTGAAATCATAAAAGATCAGAAAGGCGTATGCCACCAGGATCAGGATGAGGAGTAATGAGGCGGGGATGATGAGTGCTTTTTTCCAGCGCATGGGGCTCTCTCCTTAAAAGGAAGGCAAGGCCATGGAGAAAAAGGGCGTTATGAATTTTTATAAACGATTTTTTGAAAATTTACCCCGCAGAAAAAAAGCTCCCGCCATCACATAAATAAAAAATTTCCGATAACGTCTTTGGTTTTTCATCACTCTTTCCTTTCTTTTATTGAATGAACGCATCGCCGCGCGCGGGATAAAGTGAACCATGCAAAGACCCCTGCCAAATTTTTTGTGCCTCAAAAAATGAAGGGCACAGGGCGACAACCCAACAACACCGAAAGGTTTACTAAAGAAAGTCTACATCCCGGCGGTTAGGATGACAAGACGATCATTCCGGAAGGGCGGAGACAGAGGGTGTAGCGGAAGGATAACCGATCGGGCGGGAAAGGCCTTCCCGTTCCGTTGGAGACGCGTTGAGGCTTGGCAGAAAAGGCCATACATCGCCATTTGGTAAGCACGTTTTTTTCGGACTTGGTGTCCGGGCAGACAGAGGATGGATTGGAATACTGGAGATGCCCCGGCCTTGCAATGGCTTTAAAACGGATTTGAGATATCATCCCAATGATTTTTACGGAGTAAGACTTTTTTGTGGTTCCAGGTGTTGTGAGAAGCAAACGGATGGGACGGATCAATGTCTGCAATACGGGCTCATTTTTTTATTTTTGAAATTTTTGATCCTTCCAGGGTGAGATTGAACATCAGTCCTTTGTTGCCATAAACAAATCCAATGATCGGTTTTTTGATATTCGTCGTATCTATCGCCTTGCCGGCGCCAAACTCAACGAGGGCCACGGATCCATCCACCCCCGCTTCCCAGCCGGCACTGTTGCGGAAATTCGTCAGGGCCTTTTTGTTCATGAACATCAGGATAACGGTCTTTGATTGGGCGCCAATCTGAAATCCGATGGACGCCGCCGCGGTATTGTAATAACCCACGGTCTTGCCATGGATTCTCAGGGCGCCCTCACCATATTCCCCTCCAATCCCAAAACCGGCCTTGATGACCTCCGGAAATACCAGAATCCCTTTTGATTTTTTTGCCAACTCTCTTGCCGCTCCCACATCCTTATAAAAGGACCTCATCCGTGCGGTCACTTTGGCATCAATTTCGGTGGCTGATGCTGCAAGAATAGAATTTAATGGGGAAAAAATGAAAAGGAAACCAAGACACATGATCGTGAATAATGTTTTATGGATTGATAAGGGCACCTATCTGCTCCGTCCGGATTTTTTCATAAAATAAAGTGGAAATTTTATTACATTATCGTCCAAATAAGAAAGTTACTTGAATGGCCCTGCTGGAAATCCCGGCGCTCGGCAAGCGCCAGGTCGAGGAGGGTAAGGTCAATCTTTTTGAAATAATGCGATAAAAAGATTCTGTTTTCCGGTTACTTACGATGTCATAGCGGGAGGCCGGCAGGATCTTGAATAGATCCTCTTTGGAAACCGTGGACCTCAAAAGAATCTGGATCGTTTCACCCTTCTTCATTTCTCTGACCGCGTGACAGGCCTTCATAAGAATAATCGGAGAGATACATTCACGGATATCAAAAAATAGGTCGGCGTGGTTTTCCAAAAAAACGCCTCCTTGCGGATGTGGGATAATTGATTGCTCTGGCATCATGGTGATCGTCCCCGCATCAGGTCTGTTTTTCAAAGGTCCTTTCCGCACAAGGGGAAAAGGCCTTCGACTTCTTGTCGTAATAATGAAATCCTTCATCTTGTCCATCAAGATAAGAGGAAACGGCCCGGTCGATATTTTCGATACTTGTGATAATGCAATCGATGCCTCTGGATTTTATCATCTGAAGAGATCTTTTACCAAAGCTCCTTCCCATGAAAAGGCTGCAATCCTGAAGAAGTTCGATAATCCGTTGCGACTGCCCGTGGCGTGCCCTTCCGTTTTCGAGCATGATATGTGCACTCTCTCGCCACTCTTTTCCGACTACTTCTGCATTCAGGACCTCCAAGACCCGGTAACGCCGAGATTCACCAAAGTGGTCCTTGCGGATGGTTTCATGGTCATCTGTTCCTACGGCTATTTTCATTGCCTCACCCCCTTAGCGGGTCCTGGAGCGACACATGAGTCCGTTTACATAGGGGATCACTCATGAGATGCCTCGCAAGTGGTTTGCCTGCTCCAGGAGCAAAGATTTAAATCGATCCAGGGTGACGGGGACTCCCTGGATCGGGATGCTCATCCAATCGGAATACTCCAGGAACTCCTCCGGTTTTTCCGCCATGTAGCGATCAACATATCCGATCGTGTCCAATACGATGGCCCCTCCCGTGTGCTTGGGGAAGTTTTCGTTGGCCAGTCCCTGGTCCCA
>CAZXWJ010000219.1:0-7287 GCA_964644375.1 uncultured Desulfobacteraceae bacterium
CGATCACGTACAGGTGACTCGGCCCAAAAAAAGCCACATCAAAGATCAGGGCCGTGATCAGTAGCGAAAAGGAGACGTGGACGCCCAAAAAGAGCAGGAAAAAAAGGCAGCCGAACAGCAGCAATGTGGTCAGTCCGATACTCATGAGTTCACCTCCTCTGTTTCATCCATCTCCGGGTGCTTCAGCTTGAGGTAGATGCGACCGTACCTCGAGATGGACTGGACCAGCATGAGTAGAGCCGCAATAGGCAGACAGGTCTTGACCGGCCATTGGATGGGCGCCAGGTGGGAATAGGCCCGCTCCCCGGTGGAATAGGACCACCAGGCCATGTCGATACCCTGCCAGAGGACCACGCTGAGGGCCACAAAAAGGAAGGGAAAACTCAAAAGCTCGACCAGGGCTTTCCTTTTCGGTGAAAAATTTCTAAAAAAAATGTCCAACCGCACGTGCATGTCATGGCGCAAGGCATAGGCCCCGGCTATCATGGCGATACCGGTGAATATCATGCCGTTGATGTCCCATGCCCAGGATGTGGGATTGTTGAACACATACCTCATCATGACCTCGAAGTCCTGGATGGCGATCAGGACGAGCAGGAAGTAGCATAGAAAGGTGCCGATCTTGTGATTGACGGTATCTATAACGTCGAATACTTTGATAGCTTTAGACATGAGTCGAAACTCCCGAATACAGGTGCGCGGAGGAGCCGTCGTGGGGGCAAGGCCCGAAAAAAGGGCGCTCCTGCAACCTCTCATAAAAATCGGGTTCGGGCATGCCCGAACCCGGAACGAGCGATACCTTTTCAACCCGGCGATGAGAGCCTGCCGGGTTGAATCGTTGTGTTATTATAAGAGCCCTTTGCTCTTCAGGTAATCCTGGATCATCTTGATGGCCGCGGCGCTGTTTTTGTCTTCCTTGGCCGCCTTTTCCCAGACCTTGATGGAAGCTTCCCTGAATTTCTGCTGTTCTTCCGGGCTCAAGGTAATGACCTCGATACCATAGGCCTTGGCCGCATCGAGGCCCTGCTGGCAGACCTCCATGGACTTCTTGTGCTGAGGGAGAATATTGTCACGGAAGGCCTGCATATAAGCCTTTTGCAGCTCCGGGGACAATTTTTTCCAGGACCTCATGCTGACGATCCAGTCGAAGTTGACCGGATTGATCATGGATGGCATCATCACGTATTTGACGACTTCTTTGAGTTTGATGGTCTCCAGCTCCGCCCATCCGAAAAAAACACCGTCAATGGTCCCCAGTTTCAGCCCCATGTAGACTTCACCGGGATCGAACCATACTGGTTGACCGCCCAGTGCCTCTACCAGGTGGGCAAGAGGGCCCTCGGTCCAGATCTTTTTGCCTTTGATGTCTTCGATTTTGCGTACGGGGAACTTGGACAGGAGGCTGACAGGGCCAAAGGGAAGAGGGCCTACATAGTAAACGCCTTTTTTGGCATACATCTTTCGCATGAATTCATCAAAACCGAAGTCGTACCAGAACTCATTGAGCTGTTCGTAACCGTCGATACCATAGGGGAGCCCGAAGGCAACGAGGCCTGCAGGTTCCACCATCATGGAAACCATGATGGCCGCATCATAAACCCCTCTCGATATGCCGGGAACCATCTCTTCTGCGGGAATGAGCTGACCACATTGGTACAGGGTGGTTTCGAGTTTGCCTTTCAGTGCCTTGTTGGTGGCATCCACTACGCTCTGGGCCTGGACGCTGGTCGAGGCATCCTCGGGGGCAAAGAGCGACTGGGCCTTCCATTGAATCACCTTGGCCTGGGTCAGGCAGTTTGCTCCCATTCCAAAAATGAGCAGGAATACTGAAACGGCAATGACTGATACTCTTTTTTTCATTTGGTCCCTCCTCTTAAGGTTTTTCCCCTGGTCAGGGAAAAATGTTTATCCGGTATGACTTCTTTCTTTTGCCTCTTTACCGTGCATGCATTGGAGGAATTTCATCCCAATGCATGCAATATCAAGGTAAACGCTGCATTCCTGGAAGCGGAAGATCAGGTCATGATTGCAACCCTTCATCAGCCCCGGTTGCTCTATTGAGCGGTCACCCCGCCGTCAATGGTAAATGCGGTCCCTGTGACCCATTTGGATTCGTCGCTTGCCAGATAGAGATCCATGTATGCTACATCGACGGGTTCTCCAACGCCGATGGGGTGGATGGCCTTCATCCGCTCGACGTATTCTTCTTCACGTATCCCGTAACCCGCCGCTTCCCCCTTGGTCATGGAAGTGTGGACATAGGCCGGATGAACGGAATTCACTCGGATTTTGTATCCCTTCGCCCCGCAGGAAAGGGCCGCGGACTTGGTAAGTGTGGTCACGGCTCCCTTGGAGGCGCAGTAGGCAAAGAGATCGGGTTCCGCCACAAGTCCATCGATGGAGGAGCGGTTGACGATCGAACAGCGCTCTCCATTGTTCTTCATGGTCAAAATGGCGTGCTTGGTGCCCAGAAAGACTCCCATTGCATTCACGGCCATGGTGGCGTTCCAGTCTTCCAGGGTCGTGTCTTCGATGTCGGCGATACGGGAGATTCCGGCGTTGTTCACGAGGATGTTGAGCTTTCCGTATTCGGCCACCGTTTCTTGTATCAAGGACCGCCAGTTTTCATCGCTGGTTACATCCAGTCGGATGAAAAGAGCTTCTCCACCCTTTTCTCGAATCTCTTGTGCGACCTGACTCCCCTTGTCTTCATTGAGATCCGCCAGGACCACCTTCGCCCCCTCTTGCGCAAAAAGCCGGGCCGTGGCCTGACCGATGCCCTCGGCACTCCCGGTCACCACAGCGACTTTTCCTTGAAGCCTCCCGTGTCCGGCGACTTTCGCGTTCCCTTCAGATGTTGTTTCCATTTACGCTCCTTTGAGGTGTCAGATCGGGTGGATAATCCCTGTTTACGGTGAAAGAAGAAAGTCGAAGCATAAAAAATACCTAATAAAATCCACTTAAATCAAAATACCATATTTTTGTTCAATTTGTATATTATACGAAAGTATAATTTTGGGCGCCAAAGGGTTCAAATAAGAGATAAAAAGAAACACGGGGCAGTGTTATAAAGAGAGGATCCTGTTTTGGAATCTGCCGCCGCCGCGAAAGGTTTCCGAGCATGTTAGAAAAATGAGGTGGCGGGTTTAGGGTCAGATGATGTTCAAGCCCTTGAGAGTCTTGTGGATAAGTGCCGTTCGGTTGTTTACATCCATTTTTTTGCATATGTTCTGGATATGCTTCTTGACCGTGATTTCGCTGATGAAAAGACGGCCTGCTATCTCGGCATTTTTCAGCCCTTCGAAGATATGGTGAATGATTTCAGTTTCTCTCTTGGTCAGTTGAAAGAGCGTGCCGATCCTCTCTTCATCCAGCGACATTTGATTGCCGACAGGCTCTATGCGAATGATGAAAACCTTCTTCGGTCCGGAAGCAAGATTCCTCTCGATGCATTGCGAATATACGGCATTGTTCTTGGAACGATTGTTTATGATCCTTTTTTTAGACAGCAGAGGAAATTCGGATGGTAAGTGTTCAAGCGTTTTTTTTATCATCCGGCAATCCTGGAACAAGACATCGGGCACCGAGCATGTCTTGTTCCTGTTCGAGGGTTCATCCCCGTTGAGGTCCCTGCAAAAGACCTCCGCCCTGCGGTTGATAAAGAGCACCCTCAAGGTTTCGTCACAAACAATCAGACCGCCGGTCGATTGTCCCTCACAGAGATCGAAAAGGAGGCCCTTGATTTCCGCTTTGCTCCTCAGTTCCATGTTTTCAATGGCGAGCGTGAGGTAGGGACAAACCGCACTCAAAATCCTCTTTTCCTCTTTGGAAAACTCGCTTGGGCCCTGCGGTTTGAACAGCCCGATATAACCCATCACACGGTCTTCGGATTTCAGAAACGCGCCCAATTCCCAGAAGATTTTTTGGGGGCGGTAGAAGTCATTGTAAAATTCATTGGAGAGAAAAGAGGGGTATTCAACGAGCTCCCTGAGATCTACCACGTCTTTTTGGGGGAAGGGACCTGAAAGGAGCCTGCTTTTGCCGGGAGCACCATGGAATTGTTTAAAGGGGTCTAGCCGGTAGTAATATTCAATATATTCGGAGCATTTCGTTTCATCAAGGTTTCGCAGCATAAAATCAGGACAGGGGCTTTCTATGTCCTGGAGGATGAAAACGGACTGCTCCACATGAAAATATTCTGAAAAGGCATCCAGGACGTTATTTCGAAGGGCATCTTTGTCGACGCTGCTATTGGCTATTTTAATGACATCCAAGATATCCTTGAGGTTTTTGTAAATGAGCTGCATGGGTCTTCATCAAACCTGGAAAGCCAATTAAAAAAAGGGGTTTGGCGGACGAAATATACCCTGCCGAGGTCCGATCGAACTTCTCATGAACGACTAAAGGGTGATTGCCTCAACCCCTGTGAAGAAAAATCGGCCGGAAGCTCATAGGGTAGAATGAAGGGTGAGTGATAAGTGAAGAATACGGGTGCATCTGAGACCCCGTAACGAGAGAAAGAAAGTGGTTTTCCAAGATTAATTAACGCAGCCTCATCCCCATTCAAGGTGCCCTTCATTTTTTCAAAAGCTTAAAGTGAAAAAGATGAAAAGGCAAGTAAAATCTTGGGCTTCTTTCAATCCGCATCCTGTCTGAGATCCCCTCGCGCGGTATCTTGTGATCCAGGGGGGATGGGGGTATAGGGAAAGGCGGGAAGACACCTTAAAGAACATAGGGTACCTTCAAATTGTAACCCTTGTATACGACAAAGGTCTCAACGGACTGGATGCCTTTGATGTTGGCGACCTCATCGGTATAAAATTCCAGCAGCCCAAAATGTTCGTCGAGCAGGATCGTGAGAAGGAGGTCGAATCGACCTGTCACCACGGCCACGGAGACGACACCATTGAGCCTGCTAAATTCTTCGCCCTTTTTGACAAGATCCATGGTCTTGAGTTTGATGCCTACCATCGCCAACCTGTGCCCGGGAAGGAGTTCGGGATTCACGAGACCGGAGATATCCAGGACGCCTTCCTCTATGAGTTTGTTGGCCCTTGCCCTCACGGTATTCTCGGAAATGGACAGGGCGTCTGCGATTTCATGGAAGGATTTCCTTCCGTCCCTGAGAAGTTTGATAATCTCAAAATTCGTTTCGTCTATTTTCATGAGAAGATGCGGCCTCCGTTCTGATTCGCAGTACTATAACATAATGACACTATTAGAAACTGCTGATTCTGTCAATATTAATCCTTTGTTTTTATGATTCGCTCAAAATGCGATAATAATATTCTTGATAGATGGTCTTTTTGATGGTATGCCATGACCCATTCACAGGTGAATGCGTTTCAAAAAATTAAACAGTTACGCAAGAGCAGGAAAGAGAGATAGGGAGGTCCGAATGAAATGGCGAAAAGAATAATCGTCATCGGGGCGGGACCCGGAGGATACGTGGCAGCCATTCGTGCGGCACAGTTGGGAGCGGAAGTGTCGCTTATTGAGAAAGAGCGGGTGGGCGGCACCTGTCTCAACTGGGGGTGCATACCCTCCAAGGTGTTGAAGACGACGGCCGAAATGTTGCTCGGTTTGAAACGGGCCGGAGAATTCGGTATCACCCTGGAAAGACCCGCAACCCTGGACTATGATCTATTGTCAGCCAGAAAGGACCGGGTGGTACTGGAACAGGCCAAGGGTATCCGTGGCTTACTGGAGCATCACAAGGTTCGATATCTGGAGGGGACTGCGGTGATCGGGGATGATCACGTCGTTCAGGCCGGTTTGTCGGACGGGGGTCATCTCGATGTCCCATGGGATAAATTAATCCTGGCTATGGGGTCCCGGCCCCTTGATATTCCTGCCTTTCCCTTTGACGGCAGGGTTGTTCTCTCCAGCAATCATGCATTTGAACTAAAAGAGATCCCGCAAACCCTTTTGATCGTGGGAGGTGGTGTGATCGGCTGTGAGTTTGCCATGATTTTTTCCGCCTTCGGAGCGAAGGTCACGGTCGTGGAGGCCCTCTCTCGCCTGTTGCCGATTCCATCCGTAGATGAGGCCTGCTCCAAGGTCCTTCAGCGGGAAATGAAAAAACAGAAAATTGAATTTTTAGTGAATCGGAGCGTAGAAAAGATCGAAAAGCTTGAGGGACAGTGCCGTGTGACTGTCGGGCCCTCTCCCCTGGCAGAGAACTTACAGGAAAGAGAGAAAAAGATCCTTACCAGAGACGTGAGCAAGGTTCTGGTTTGTGTGGGACGAAAGGCAAACACGGAGGGGATGGGCCTTGAAAGGGTCGGAGTGAAGACCGATGAAAGGGGCTGGGTTGTGGTCGATGAAAACCTGAAGACCTCCGTGCCCGATATCCTCGCAATTGGAGATGTCCTGGGACCTGCAAGGCCCATGCTGGCCCATGTGGCCTCAAAAGAGGGTCTCACGGCGGCGGAAAATGCCTTTGGGGGTGAAAAAAGCGTGAACTACCATGTCGTACCCGGTGCCGTTTTCACCCTGCCCGAGGTGGCCAATGTGGGCCTGACGGAGGCTCAGGCCGAGAAAAAGGGCGTTCCCGTGCGTGCAGACAGTGTCCTGTTCAGAAGCCTCGGTAAGGCCCATGTCATCGGGGCGATCGCAGGCGAGGTGAAGATCATTTCGAATGTGGAAACCGGGAGGGTCCTGGGGGTTCACATCGTGGGTCCCCACGCGAGCGACCTGATTGCCGAAGGGACACTGGCCGTTCAGAGGGGATGCACGGTTCAGGATCTGGCCGAGACCATTCATGCCCATCCCACCCTGCCGGAGATCATGATGGAGGTGTCATTAAAGGCGATGGACCGGTCACTCCATGGGTAAAGGTGCTCTTCAGGCAATGGTCATGACCGGATGTGCGCTCATAGCTGTCAACGGTCAGCCGTCAGAAAAAAATATGAAGAAAAAAGGCATATACCGCGCGCTTGTCCCGTGTGCGGGGCTTCGCGGTTCAAAAAAACAGAATACACTATAGTATTTATTCATATATGCACTTAGTCCCTTCTTTTGCCCTTTCTGAGATGCCTGTCCAATTCTCTCTCAGGAATCCCGAGGCAGTAAAGCAGGCTGATGATTTTTCCCCCGCTCAGGAAGCCGTCGGTCTTGATGCTGTCGTCACCGGGTTTGAAGGCGATGGACAGCCCGGCGTTCTTGATGAAATGAGACCGGCTGGATCCGTCCCCGATTCCGATGACTTGATCCCGGTTGATCTTCTCCATGTTCAGGATGAATTGGAGGATTTCGTCCTTTGAGGAGGGGGTGATGGCCGGTTCT
>CAZXWJ010000220.1:0-7268 GCA_964644375.1 uncultured Desulfobacteraceae bacterium
TGAAGGCCCTTGAAGAGGAAAAAGTATTCAAGAATTATGTGCTCGTGAGTCAGGATCAGGTCAATACCAGGGACGGTAATTTTCAGGCACTTCACTGGGAAACGTTTCTGGATCAGTTATGGTCAGGCAAATTCACAGGGTGATTTCGAGTCCGGCAGAAAAACCTGCTGAGGCTTACATAAGAAAAAGCAAACACAGTTCTTAGAAGAAGTTGACCGGATCACCGAGTTAGAGAGAAGGAAGGATAATGGAGCGTGCCGGGTCGAACCAGGACAACTATTTGAAAATAAATGAAAAGACACAAGGATAGGCCCTGATTTGGGGCTTAAAAGTCCCTTTTAAAGGGATAAATCGGCATTCTAATACCGCCAGGGACCGGGTGCGGTCCAGACGCCGTGAAACGCTTGTCCATCGACAATCGAGGCTAAGACAGGCTCGAGAAAAACCTTGACCGTTGCGGTGATTTCCTCGAATGACCCCGGCGCGTCTGCAAGCTTTGCCTTCTTGATGAATCCGAGCCACTGAGCCTTTCTGTCCTCATCTTTCATGAAAGAAACATTGAAGAGGCATGGGGTCACATCTTGATTTGTGAATTGTGACATGCAATATAGTCTTTTATCTTGATAAACATCTAAGAAAGGCTGATGGCCATGCGAGCGGCTGGATACAAAATCTTCATCAGCAGCGTTCAAAGGGAACTCTCGGCGGAACGACGTGCAATTAAGGATTTCATCACCCATGATCCCCTTTTGAGCCGTTTCATCTCGGAGGTGTTTCTTTTCGAAGACATTCCTGCCAAAGACCGCAAGCCTGATGATATCTACCTGGATGAGGTGGAACGGTGCGACATCTACCTTGCCATTCTCGGCAAAGAGTACGGATGGAAAAACGAGGAGGGGAAGTCGCCCACTGAACTGGAATTCGATCAAGCAACCAAAACCCATCGCGAACGGCTGGTCTTCGTAAAGGGAAATGACGATCAGGCGCGTGAACCGGATATGGTCAAATTGGTGAACAGGGTGGGCCGTCAGGTCACCCGGCGCCGTTTTTCAGATACGCCCGGCCTGATTCGGGAGATCTATGCCAGTCTCGTCGAGTGCCTGGAAAATCGAGGTGAGCTCAGATCCACGCCGTTTGATGGCAGTGTATGTGAAGGCGCTACCCTCAGAGATGTCGACACCGCGGAGGTAAAGGCTTTTGTTGATACGGCCGAGGCTGCGGGTCGTTTAAAACTCAAAGGTTCCCGCGCACCGAAATCGGTTCTTCAGAATTTCAACCTGTTGCGGGATGGCCGGCCTACAAACGCCGCTATGCTCCTTTTCGGCAAGAATCCGCGTAAGTTCTTCAATAATACGCAGATCCATTGCTTTCATTTCCATGGAACGGAAAAACGCAAGCCCATCGCATCCCAGCAACCTTATGAGGGAAGGCTGCTCGAAATGATCGATCAGGCAGTGGAGTTTGTCATGGGCAAGATCGACCGTAGCGTCGGCACACGCGCAACAAGCACTCAGGCCCCCGTTGCGTTCGAGATCCCCCGGCCTGTCATCACTGAGGCCATCGTAAATGCGATTACCCATCGGAATTACCGCCATAACGGATTTGTGCAGGTGATTGTTTTTGCCGACCGCATCGAGGTGTGGAATCCCGGTGAACTGCCCCCCGGACTTACCCCGGACCTGTTGCGGAAACCCCATGGCCCGATACCGAGAAACCCATTGATCGCTGAACCTCTGTTCCGGGTTAAATATGTGGAAAAGGCCGGAACCGGAACAACGGATATGATCTTCGATTGCCGGAAAGCGGGACTCCCAGAGCCTGACTTCGATCAACGCGGCCCCCATTTTGTTGTAACGTTGTGGCGTGACTGGTTGACAGAGGCCGTAATGAATCAACTCGGATTGACTGATAATGAGCGAAAACTGGTCGCGATGCTGAAGGCCGGGGACAGGATCACCAACAAGTCTTATCAGGAGAAGTTTGGGGTGGCTAAACCGACGGCATCACGACATCTGGAAGCGCTTACTGGAAAAGGTGTTTTGCTCAAAATAGGAACAACTGGGAGGGGTACCTACTATGTGCTCTCACGTAAAGGGCTCACAAAGGGCTCAAAGGGCTCATGATTTGGAAAGGCATCACAAAGGGCTCAAAGGGCTTATGACTCGTGTGGGTATGGGGTCACATCTTGATTTGTGAATTGTGAAGAATCATCAGAACATAAAAAGAAATTCCTTCCCAGAGTATTGATGGCTTAACTTCTTTTTATCATGCTTGATCAAGCATTACCGACAACATTGAAAAGATCAACATGAATTGAGCGGAGTCAAAAATTGAATCAAATCTTGAATAAGTTTCCTGGTGTGATTTTTCTTCTTTCCTTTTTTATACCTTTTATCATTCTGGTTCTATTCAAATGGTTGAACCGGTTAAAGAAAGTTCGACCGCCCTTTACGGATAAATTTCTTCGAAATCCTGGTGAAAGCCTAAATCGCAAGGTCGAGGAACTGAACGATGATATAGTTACTTATCTGATGTTTCTCTTTATTACCCCATATGTTTTCTGGACCATTTTCTCTCTGGCCGCTTTTGTGGAAAACAACAAGGCGATGAGGCTTCCTTTCAATAACTTAATTGTAATCATTGTAGTGCTCTGTTTTATGGTTTTTTTCGCCTACAAGCTGTTTCGCTTGCTCATGTTGAGAAAAAATTATCGTCTTGGATATGAAGGGGAGATGGCAACAGGCCAGGAACTCAATATGCTTATGCTAAAAGGGTATCATGTCTATCACGACTTCCCGGCAGGCCGTTTCAATATCGATCATATCGTTGTCGGCGCAAATGGCGTTTTCGCCGTTGAGACCAAGGCAAAATCCAAGCCTACGTCCGGGAATTCAAACAGCAGTGCAAAGGTCATTTATGACGGAAAAGTGCTTCGATTCCCGAATGGGGTACACTCGGATGCCCTGGGCCAGGCAAAACGACAGGCGCAGTGGCTTTCCAACTGGTTGGGCAGTGCCGTAGGAGAGAGTGTTCAGGTTCAGGCGGCTGTGACCCTTCCCGGATGGTTCGTGGAAAGGACATCTCCAAAGGGCATTCCCGTTCTCAATCCCAAACAATTCCAAGGATATCTCAAAAACATTCGGAATATACAATTGACCGAGCCCCAAATCAAACGCATTGTGCATCAACTTGAACAAAAATGTCGCGACGTTCTTCCCTTGAGCGTAGCTATTCAGAGCAAGGAAAGATAACCCAGTTTCTGGATATGGGGTCATAATTCAAAATTTGAAGAACCTGAAGCCTTAACAGCTCAGGTTTTCAACCGGTGAACGCTGAAGACCCCTGTTAGACGGCCTGGTCCCGGATTAAATAGAAAGGGGTTAAGCTATCAGGCTTAACCCCTTGATTTTACTTCTGGTGCGAGAGAGGGGACTTGAACCCCTACGCCCGAAGGTACTGGATCCTAAGTCCAGCGCGTCTGCCAATTCCGCCACTCTCGCAAAGGAAAAACATTTTTATCGTTTTTCGGATATCTGTCAAGCGTTAATGGGGATACGAAGCGTTTGTTGGAATTCCTTGAGATACCGCTGGATATGGCCGTCGTCCGCAAAACTGTAATAGGTGTTGTGTCCGATGATCACATGATCGAGCACCTGGATCGTCAGGAGTTGGGCCCCCCAAACCAGATCCCTGGTAAGTTTCCTGTCCTCGGGGGACGGGCCGGGGTCCCCTGACGGGTGGTTGTGCACGAAAACCATGGCCGCGGCCCTGTTTTCAAGGGCAAGGGTCATGACTTCCCTGGGATAGACGGCGCTTCCCGTAAGGCTGCCCACGAAAACATCCTGGTCAAAGAGCAGTTCATTCTTCCGGTTGAGGAACAGGACCTTGAAAACCTCCCTTTTCAGGTCACGCATGGAATGGAAGAGGTAGTCGAAAACGGCCTTTGATGAGCCCAGAAAGGTTTTCCCCTTGGCCCTGTCTCTCAAATACCGGCCCGCAACCTGGTGGGCGAGATTGAGATACAAGGCGCTTTTAGGGCCGATCCCTTTGATTTCCTTTAGCTTTTTAGGCGGGGCAGACAGGACGCCGGAGAGGCTTCCGAATTTTTTCAGGGCTTCCCTGGCCTGAGTCTTGACATCTTTTCTGGGGGTCCCGAGAGTCAGAAGAAATTCCACCACCTCTTCATCCGAAAACCTCTCCAGGCCCCCGTCCGTGTATTTATCCCTCAGCCTTTGACGGTGGCCGGTTCCTTTTTTCCTCCAGTCTTCCTTTTCCATATTTCCCAGGTCCTCTGCATGGTTCCGTTTTTCGATATCCTCTGAAAAAACCAAGAAAATAAACCTGTTGAGTCCGGGCTAAACACCTCCCGGACCCCGTCATTTATATGATGTCGGAGGTCTGCAGTCAATGCCTTATGCCTTTGAAAGGACAAAAATAACCTTTGTTCCTATTGAACTCATTTGTTATAGTATATAGCTTTTCCGGGCAAGAACGTCTTTAGAATGGAATGTGAAACCGTTCTGTGGCCTGTTGTTTTTGTAGGCTCACCGGAGATTTCGGAGAAAAAGAATATGCCTTCCAAGGCCCTTGAGGTCAATCTGGCGTGCAGCTACGTCGATGTGACCATCAATGAAGAGTACAAGGTTCTCCAGGAGGTTACGGCCAGATACCCCGGTGTCACGGAGGCACTGGAAGTCTTCCTGAAGGAATTGTGCCATCCCCTGAAAAACTGGTCCTTTATCCTGAAAGAGGCACGCAGTTTCGGGCTGGATTATTTCCATCTTCTCAAATCCCACCCCAAGGGGTTGGAAGCGGCCAAACTGTATATCAATATCTTCCTGGCGGCCTTTGAAAACGGGCCCAACAAGCGCGAACGGGCGGATGCCGCAGACAACCTGCTTCTCTATCTTCAAAAAATCATCAAGGATGCGGGAAGCGATTTCCAAACGTTTCTTCCGGTCCTCGATTATGCCTTTGAGAAAATAGCCTGTTATGAGGAAGAGTCCTTTATCTTTTTTATGAGAAGCTATTACCAGATCAACCGGCTCGCCGCTGCCTTTGACGAAAAGGCCCCTGATGATGCCTCCTTCAGCCCCATAAACACCCTCCTTTCAAAATATTATCAGGCCGTCCACGCCTACTGGTTGACGGAGGAGGACCCGGAGGTCTGGTTTCAAACCGAGGCCGGGCTCTCCGATTCTCAAGCCAGGGATCTTGCAGGGATCTTTCATCCCATATCCCATCAGCAGCTCAGAGACTATAAAAGGGACATGGCTCGAATCCTGAAGAGGCAGAGTCCGGAGTCGAGGGAACGGCTGAAGGATCTCCTGAAATTCCCCGGATACGGCCGCTTTTTGGAAATTTACCGGGAAATATCCCGCGAACTGCTCAAGGCTGGAGAAGGATCAAATCATGGAAATCGCTGGAAACTGATCTTTCTCTTTCATGTCATGAACCTGAATGGTTTGTCTTCCATTCACGAGGAGACCCTGAGGGATATCAATCGGACCCTGACCTGGTTTATCGGCCAGGAAAAACTTCGAGATGTCCAACAGATGATCGAAAAGACCTTTGCCATCCTCAAGAAGAGTACACGAAAATTTCCGGGCACGGCCCTGAACTGTGTCGTGAACGTGGGGAGGGCCGTTTACAAAACCGATACAAGCGATCTGGTCGACTTTTTCATCGATGCCGTCGTCGGTCTGGGTTTCCAGGCCCCGGAACTGAAGGGGTTCGGCGACGATTGGCAGGTCAGGGCCAATTCGGCCCATATTCAGAACATTCGGACCTGGCTGAAACTCATCGAGGAAAACCCGAAATGGTCCAAAAAACTCATCTCCTCTCTCATGATTCATCTTTCCCTGAGGGGCGTGCTCATTCGAGATACGGATCTCTTTCCGAGAGATATCAGTCGCTTCCTCAATGCTGATATCGGACCGGTCTACAACCTGGCAAAACATTTGGCCCGACTCTTCCCCGCCTACTTTAACGACATCGGAGCCGAGGGAGAATTGAGGGATATCTCGACCAAAATTGACGAAATCAGCCTTCGTAAGGATATCCTCATCCATTTTTTGAGAAAACAGAGCCATGTTGAGAGCAGCAATCAGACGATTCCCCTGATAGAGGGGACTCTGGAATTCTGGCGCACAAAAAACAAAGAGACCCTAAAATCCCTCGTACCTCAGCAGGTGTTTAATGAAATTACGTCCGAGGGCCCCTACGTGGATGGTGTCCACACCATCCTGTCCCATCTCTTTGATACCAGACATTTCACTGAAATCAGTGATCTCTTGAGTATCCGTGAGGAGGAGATCGGGACCCTGACGGCGGAACTGACCGGAATTACCGAAAGGGATCGAGAGCGTGCCGGACTTGCCATAAGTTTCTATAAGCTCCTCTATCAGAAATATCATCTCAGCTTTACCGACATCGAGAATTATCTGAATGAACTTCAGCACAGGGCCTTCCCGGATGTGGACAAACTTCGGGCGGCCCTTGAAGAAAACGATACACGAAGAAAACTCTTTAAGATTTTGAATTACCTCGATAAAATGAAAGAATTGATCCTCTCCCCGCAGGTCTACGAGATCCGGGAGGACATCTATCACAAGCGCCATATTGCCGTAGACATCCCTTCGATGTACGGCAGTTATCATGAGATGAAATTCGATGTCCTGGGACTCATCTTTCGACTGGAGTCCCTGGTAAAGGTCCTGTTCGAAGAACTCGTGGAAAAAATTGACCTGAAGCTCATTACCCGGGCCACGTTTATTCGCATATACGATTACCTGCGCCTTTTCCACCGTGCCCTGAAACTGGACGGCATCTCTACCCTGGAAATGGAAAGACAGCTCGATTTCCTTGCCCACTCCCTCCGGGTCAAAGGTTTTTCCTTTACGCAGTTTCTGGATATTTTCCGGGGTTTTTCCCAGGCCGTAAAACATATCGTCACAGATCATTTCAACAGCATCCATCAGGAAAACCTCATAAAGATCCTTAACCAGGTGCCGATGGAATCCCTCCTGGAAAAATACAGGCCCCAGGGCGGGTCTCAGGATCAGGAAAAGCGCATCCACAGGGTTTCAGAGGTGTTTCTCAGGGAGATGATCTCCGCTTCTCTGGGGCTTCAGGTGCTGGATGTTTTTCTGACGCGCATCATGAACACCCTGCATCAGCAGGCCGATGTCCTGTCCAGCGAAAAACTGGGTCTCCTTCTCAATTATGACCCCAAAAAGGCCGTGACCCCCATCAGTCCCATCAAGAAG
>CAZXWJ010000221.1:0-7255 GCA_964644375.1 uncultured Desulfobacteraceae bacterium
CACCGGATGCGGGCACGAGGGCCGGGCCCTGTGACAGGAGAGGACCGAGACAAAGGACGACCCCCATGACGCAGAAGTAGAAATAGATGGTAAAGGGATTGTTGGTGCGGCCCAGACGGCGGATGAGAATGATGGCGAGGCCGCCCAGAAGGGATGAAGCAAGCGCAAAAAAATGCCCCGCGTTGAGACCCGGTCCCGCCTTGTCCGGCGCCAGGATGATCACGGCGCCGACGACGGCGCCGAAGACAAAAGCCCATTCTTTCCAGGATATGGATTCACCCGCCACCCATGGGCTCAGCAGACAGGAAAAAACGGGCCAGAGGTAAAACAGGACCATGGTCACGGAAATGGGGACAGTCTTGAAGGACTGGATGATGCACAGAAAGGCTCCGGTCGCGCAGATTCCCCGCAAAAAGAGAAGCCGCCGATTTTGACCGAGGAGATTCAGACGGAAAAAGCGTGCTATGAAAGGAATGAGGAGCGCTCCCAGAAGAAAACGACCCATGGCAGTCTGCCAGGTGGTAAGATAGGTGACACTCATTTTTGCCGAGATACTCGTGGCCCCGTAAAAGAGCGATGCGGCGACGATCCAGGCCGTTCCGACGCCGGCTTTTTTTAAACCCCTATCAGAGTTTTGCATGAATGAATCCGTAAGGCCCCAGGGGGGCGGCTGAGACAGCAGGTTATCCCTGAGAGCGCCCGCAGAGCGGGAGGCCTCAGGGAACCCCCTCGAAGGGGGTCTTTATACCCATTTGGGTTTCAAATTTTGTCTTGCTGTTTTCTCCCGGAATGGTAAAACCTAAACGGGTTTTCCACCAGAGGTGGAGGTTTTGGCTGCCAGTAAATCACCATCACGACACGGTGACCCAATGCCCTTTAACCTTTTTGTGGAATAAAGGCAAGCCCTTTGCCCCTGCCCCGATCTACCCTATCTAGTGCCCATCCGGAAACGCAGTTTGGGCATGAGTGAGTTTTCAATTCTTCGCACCCTTCTGGTGACTCAGTCCACAGCTGCGCAGCGGGTTCCCGGTTTCAGAAATGAGTCCCGCTTTTAGCGGGACAAGTTCTAGGACAATTCCGCGGGATAGCGGAATTGGACAGACACAGGCTGCCCGTAAGGGCGAGGGCCAAGCACGGCCCTCAGTCAAATCAAGGGATTGCTCCCGTTTTCCTGTGATTTCCGGATAGACACCGGCAACACCACGAAAATGTGCTTGACAAAAGGCTGAGGATGTTGGATTTCGAACATGTGCAGGACGTTGCGGGTTTTCCCTCCTCGCGGCTTATATCGTCGAATTTGTTGCTTTTGTGATCGACCCCGGTGCGGCATATGAAACAGACAAACCGTTCGATTTTTCGAAAAGAAGCCGTCGAAAAATATCTTCACGAGCAGGAAGATCAAGTTCTTCCCAAATTTCTCTCTCCCCGGCTGTTCCTTTGCCTCTGGGTTATTTTCGGGCTGTTTTTCGGTTTAGGGGTTTGGCTGTGCTTTGCAGAAGTCCCCATGTTTGCTTCCGGAAAAGGCATGATCGTCGATCAAGACAAGACCTGTCCGGGACAAAAGCCCTGCTTTGTCGCCTTCTTTCCCCCCAATGCCCGGTCCTACCTTATCGCTGGAAAAAACCTGATGATCAAGCACAAGGATCAACGACGCCGGCTTGATCAACCTGTCATCATCGTGGAATCGAAAGTTTTGAGCCCTGCCGAAATCCGGAAGAGATATGTTCCGAAGGCCGGCGGCATGCCGCTTCCGAATCAACCCGCCGTTGTTGCCGTCTGCCGCCTGGATTCGAATGCGCATCCCATACGTCCCGATTTGCCTGTCGAGGCCACATTCGAAGTCCGTATCAAGGCCGGAACCCGTCGTCTTGCATCTTTTTTGCCCGTGCTGGACAAGTTTTTCAGGGACTCGAATCAACCTGAAAGAAAGGGGATATGATTCTGTCAAAAATTCGCCGGATTCTTACCCAAGGGTTGTCCTTCATCAGGGACAGATCGCATTTTCCCCAAAAATCCTCTTCCGTTCCGATCATACTTCAGTTGAGCCAGGCGGAATGCGGGGCTGCCTGTCTGGCCATGATCCTGAGCTATCACGGGCGAAAGACCCGCGTCAGTGAATGCCGTGCCTATTGCGGTGGCGGTCGGGACGGGGTGAACGCCGCGGCCATTGCGGATGCAGCCCGTCACTTCGGGCTTCGGGTCAAGGCCTATTCCCTTTCGCTCGAAGAATTGAAGCACCTCGACCTTCCTGCGATTATTCATTGGAAATTCAATCATTTTGTTGTACTGGAGCATTGGTCTTCGAACAAAATCGTGATTGTTGATCCCGCCATCGGAAGACGCCCCGTCTCTCCTGAAGAATTCGACGCCGGGTTTACCGGTGTGGTGCTCGCCTTCGAACGCGACGCCCATTTCAAGACAGGGCATGCTGAGTCCCCTTCGGTCTGGAAATACTATCTGGATAACGTTCTTCACAACCGCGCCGCCGTACGCATACTTCTTCAAATCCTCGCCGCATCCGTCATCATGCAGGCCCTGGGCCTGATTTTGCCTGTTTTCACAAAGATCCTGGTAGACCATGTGCTTGTGCTGAACATGCACGATCTTCTGCGAATCTTGGGCTTGGGCCTTTTGATCCTGGTCATGGGGCATATGGTCATCCATTATCTCCGGGGGGCATTGCTCGTCTACCTGCAAGGGTGCGTAGACAGCCAAATGATGGTAAACTTTTTAAAGCATGTGCTCACCCTGCCCTACCGTTTTTTTCAGCAGCGCCAAAGCGGGGACCTGCTCATGCGATTGAGCAGCAATATCACCATTCGCGAAACCATAACCAATCAAACCCTGTCCGTGGTGCTGGATGGGGTCTTTGTGCTGGGCTACCTGGCCATCCTTATCTTTAACGCCCCCCGCTTTGCCGCAATCGTATTGCTGCTCGGCGGCATTCAAATCGCAATTCTCTTGTGCTCGAAACGAAAAATACTCCAGTTGATGCAAAACGATCTGGCGGCAAGTGCGGAAACCCAGAGCTATCTGGTGGAAATACTGAGGGGGATCGCGATGGTGAAGGCCTCCGGGAGCGAAGACCGCGCCCTGGAATCCTGGTCCAACAAGTTCTTCAAGGCGCTGAACATTTCCCTTGAACGCCATCACCTCCTGGCCTTCGTCGATACGGCGATAAGCACCGTCCAGTTGGCGTCTCCCCTGGTTTTATTGTGGGTGGGCGGATTCATGGTGATCAACGACATCCTCAGTCTCGGCACCATGCTGGCCTTGCAGGCACTGGGAATCGCCTTCCTGACCCCTTTAACCTCCATGGTCGAGACGGCCCGGCAGTGGCAACTCCTGGGAGCCTACCTGGAGAGAATCGAGGACGTCATTGCAGCCAAACCCGAGCGACCCCCACGTCAAATCGACCGGGCGCCGCGACTGCAGGGGGCCATTGCGGTCGAACATCTCAGTTTCCGTTATGACAGCGCGTCCTCTCAAGTGTTAAAGGATATCTCATTCAACATTGAAGCGAGTCAAAAACTGGCCCTGGTAGGCCGCACCGGGGCGGGCAAGAGCACCCTCGCCCTGATGCTGCTTGGCTTGTATCAACCGACAGAGGGCCGGATCCTGTATGACGGCATCCCTATCACGGAGATTGATTTACGTGATCTGCGCAGACAGTTCGGAGCGATTCTGCAGGAATCCTTTCTCTTTCATGGCTCCATTCGTCAGAATATCGCCTTTATCAATCCACATCTCCCATTAAAGGACATTCAGGAGGCCGCAAAAATTGCGGCCATTCATGATGAAGTCATGCAAATGCCCATGGGTTATGAAACGTTGATATCGGAAGGCGGCATAGGGCTTTCGGGCGGACAGCGACAGCGCCTTTCCATTGCCAGGGCCATCGTCCACAAACCGGCCATCCTGCTGTTGGATGAGGCGACGAGCCATCTCGATGCCGTGACCGAGGACATCGTGGACAGGAATCTGAACGCACAGGTGGGCACACGAATCGTGATTGCGCACAGGCTGTCGACCATACAAAATGCGGATCTCATCCTGGTCCTGGAGGACGGAAGGATCGTGGAACAGGGTCGCCATACGGAACTCATGGCCCGGAAGGGTTTTTATCGGGACCTGGTGAGGACACAGATGGTGTCCCCAAAAAAGTGACTAAAGTTGATGAATTCGCAAAAAGTCAAAATCGTCGTCACTCCCGCGAAGGCGGGAGCCCATAAGTATCTAAAAAAAACTGGATTCCCGCCTTCGCGGGAATGACGGAAAACGAAACTTTTCGAATTTTTACGAGATCGTCAAAGTTGGAAAAGAAGGAACCCTGAAACCCGAGCTGAATTGTAAATAGTCCACCGGTTGTGCCGATTCAGACGGCCACATAAAAACGATAAATCAGACAGGATAAACCAGGCTTGACAGGATATTTTTTGCCCTTCCCTTAACTTCAGTCACTTTAGTCACTCGTAATTTTAGTCACTTCTTTCCCTTCCCTCACGTGACATAGATCGTTTCTCTTCAAGGCCAACTCGTAGTTCCCGAGGGGTGGGCACAGTCCGGCCAGGATACAATGCCGACAGGGTTCGACCTTCATACGGGTGCGTCGCCAGCTTTTTCCGTGATACATCTCCTTGTAGAGGATCTGTTTGATCGCGTCCTTTTTCCAGTTGCCAAGCGAGGGGTTGTTGAGGTTTGCGTAGCCCCTTCCATTGTTCAAGAAGGTCAGCCGACCGAAATTGAGCCGGTTCAAAATCCGGTTCGCATAGATCTCCTTGTGCGTGGGGCGTGCAGACAGGATATCCTCCAGGTCCATAAAAACGGATTCATGGAAAAATGCACTATTCTCCCCGTTAAAATAGGGTTTGAGGGTATGGGAAGCCGCACCACATTTTTCAAGCATGGCCTTTGCCTGTCGGATGTCCGCGTCGCTCTGCACGACAAAGACAAATGTCGTCCGGCTCTCATAGCCTGCGACCTTGTCCAGGGCCGCATTGTACAGGCCCGGTGAAAAGGGCGGTGTCACGATGACCTGATACCGCGCCCTGTCAAAATCCAGGAGATCCATACGGGCGCAGGAATCGGCCAGATGCGAATAATGCAGGTGAAAGACGACATCTCGTGCCAGTGCCTTCAGGATCTCCACCAGCGAGCGTAAATTCGAGTAGAGGAAAATATCTCCGCCCAGTATATTGATTCTTGAAACCGGTGAGACTTCGATCTGTGACAGGAGACGGGACAGGGCGGAAGGCGTCATTTCCTCTGTTTTGTGTATGGATCGGGTGCAGCACAGGAACTGTCTTGAGTAATCCCGACAGCCCGGGCAATTTTCACGGCACTCGGTATTGATATAAAATGAGACCTCCGTGAGATACTCTAATTCCCCTTCCCCGACCGAATGCTCCTTATCTCTTTTCAATCTTTCGGCGTCTTCCTCGATTTTGGGCCTGTGACCCATCTGTACGGGTTTGGCAGAAGAATAGGCAATATCCAACACATCGCCCATACAGTGCTTTCGTAAATTTTTCCCAACCGCTGAGATCCTTTTTTTCTCCAAGTCGGCACCGTTCAGTCTGACCACTCTTGAATTGGCTGCTGATGAAAGGCGCCGCACCAGCCCGGCAATATCCGGTTCATTCCAATAGATCAAGGCCTTGCCGGAGAGTGTATTGTAAAGAAGGCAATCTTCGGATTTGCAGGCAAGGTGGACATAGGGTTCCACATAGAGCCAGAATTGCGTATTCATATCAATCGTAGCCCATTTCTTTGATAATTTTGGAATAAGTGCCCGGGTGTTCTTCCAGGTAACGGAGATGAGCGGAGAATTGATCTCTGCGCTCATCAAGCGTCATGAAGTTGTCGCATTCCGGGGCGTCTTCGGCCATATCCAAGCGCAGCATGCACTTTCCGCAATCGTCTGCCATGTAACAATGTCGGCAGCGCTGAGAGATCTTTCGGTAATATTCGTTATAGATGGCCGCAATACGGTCTATGTCGATATGCACTTCATCCGCCGTCACACGGCCCAGCGCGTATTGCTGTCCGATCTTCTCGCAGGGCAGGATCTTGTTGTTTACGGTCAAAAATACCTTGAGAGAAAATGGAATGCAGGTGGCTGTCGGGAATCGTCTGGGTTCACCCTCCGTGTGCATGACATCGTTGTAATCCGTAAAACTGCAATCCGTATATTGATGAATGAATTTCGAGAGGCTCCCGATGCCGGGAAAATCCGTAAACATGTCCTCAATCATGTGCTGCGGCCTTTCAATATTTTGGACATCTTCATGTATGCTTGCAAACATATCCCAAAATTCCTCCTCCCTCGATGGATCGATTCCCGAGGTAGTCAATTCTGTAATATTAGGAATTTTGTCGAATCGTTCTTTGAAGAAATGATAAATTTCTTCAAATGAACTTCGGTTGTGGAATACCGCATTGAAATATACATTTTCTCTGAAATAATCGGGATACCTTTCTTTGAGTGCATAGACATTCCTTAAAATTCGATCATAGGCCTCGCTGCCGTCCGGCAGTACACGATAGGAATTGTTCCGGCGATCCCCGTCAAGGCTGATCAGGAGTTCAAACTGATTCTCATAAAGGAAATCCATGTACTTTTCGAGGAGCAGGGCATTGGTGGTCATGGTGAAGACAAAGCGGTGATGACGGACATCGAGCTGTTTGATATGCTCGACGATGCTGCGAATAAAGGGGAAGTTTAAAAGCGGCTCCCCGCCGTAAAACCCGATGCCGATTCGGTTATCGACCGAAGTGTTCAGGTTCGAATTCCATTCCTTCTCTAAAAACGTTAAAAGCCTATTGGCGACCCGAAGGTCGAGTTTTATATTTTTTCTCCTGTCATAGTTTTTGTAAAATTTCCCGTACCCGCAATAGGCGCATCTCAGATTGCATGCATCGGTCACCTCGAATATCACCTGTCTTGTATTGGCCAAATCCATACGGATTCTCTCGGGATCGAGATGCAGGTCAAAACCCCGGTCAAAATCCACCCGCCCAAAGTACCCATGTTCCTTCAGAAACAGGTATTTGCGATAATAATAGGCCACTTCGCTTTTGGAAAAAACGCCGGCATTGCTTATTTCGATGCCGCTTTCGGCCAAGTCGTTGATCCAGTCATCGAGATCAGTGCCCTGTTCGCCCAGTGCGACAATATGATACATAATGGGATGGCACAAAAGGACCTGACGTCTGTCTCTTTCGCAGATGTATCGGTTTCCCTTTTCTGTTTCAA
>CAZXWJ010000222.1:0-7136 GCA_964644375.1 uncultured Desulfobacteraceae bacterium
AGCTTGAAGGCCTTCTCACGGGAGCCGACCTTTTCGGCAATCCGGTTGAGTTCGTCATCAAACACATCGCAGAGCCGTTTGGTGAAGATCAGGGGCAGGATAAAGTCCTTGTACTTGGGAGCGTCCTGGGCGCCCCGGATGCTGCAGGCCGCATCCCAGATCCAGGATTCGAGAGATTTTTCGCCGTTTCCGTTGTTTGCCATATTGTTTTTGATTTTTCCGTTTCTTGTCTTGGCTGTAACAGGTGCAGCACCGGTACTTGGTTGCTTCCTGTTCTTAGTCGAAGGCGCTTTTGTTGGCTTCCTTCTGGAGTCAGGTGTCGCCTTTTTTGCCTTTTTTGTTTGCCCGCCCTCCGACGGGACCTTGACCTTCAAAGCATCACCCAGCTTCTTTTTAAGTCGTTTGATTTGCTCATCGTTGGGTCGGCGGATATTTCTCTCCCACTGGGAGATGGTTCCCTGGGACACGCTCAGGGCTTCCGCCAATTCGATCTGGCTTATTTCTCGTCTTTCGCGTGCCTTTTTCAATCGATTTCCGAATGCCGCCATGGGAGGTGCCTTGTGTTGTGGATGAGGATTTGTTTCTAACTATCGATAATTCAAGGTTAAAGAATGAAGTATTCGCAAATTTAGTCTTATTTTGTTTGGGGGTCAAGGAGATTTCGGCCCTCGGCTTAACCTAAGGTAAAGCTGTTCGGTTGATGCCCCGGGCAGGATACGGAATCCTGGCATGAAGCGCATTTTGTTCGCCTGTTTTTGATATTGGTGCCCCTTAAAGGAGGGCGGACATTCCTGTCCGCCACTCTACTTGGCGGGTTGGAAAACCCGCCCTCCTATGGGGTGCTTCCGGGCTTTGCCATGAGGGTTGTTCCGGAATCGGCTTGTTTCAGGATTCTTTTTGACATATCGGGCATTCGTATCCGACACACAAGGCAATGCCTTCAACGATCTCGGCGAGCTGGGTTGTGGTGACTGTTCCTATCCTTTCCTTGAACCTCTGAACCGATATGGACTTGACCTGGGATGCGTCCACTTCCGAATCAATCGTGAGCCTGTTTTCCTTTGTGGCGCGGAGACGGAAGAACCAGGGGGCCATCCTATAACGGCCCTTGTCCTTTGTGACGGGCACGATGATGCGCAGACCCGTTCTCCCGATTTCGTTTAAACCTACTACGAGGGCCGGTCGGAGTTTCCGGATCTCTTCCCCTAAAGACGGGTCAAAGTTGATCCACCAGATTTCTCCCCTCAGGGGATCCGGGGCTTTTCTACTCCTGGAAATCTTTACTGTCGAGGGCTTCAAATGCGGTCAACTCCTTGTCTTCAAGATAATCCGCTTCAACCAACGCCGCCGCTTTTGCAAGGATGCTTTTTCTCTCCTTTGGGGGTAGCCTCATCAGGTCACGGGCAGAAGGAACTCCAAGGCTTTCCCGCGATGTCCTCTTTTCTTTTTCCATGGTGATTTCAGGACAAAGTTCCATGGCCTTCTCCTGGGGAATGATATCTTCAGCCAAGGCCCTGAGGGTCATTTGGAGCAGGCGCAGGGGTTTCTCATCCCCTTTGAAATCTTCAGGTTCCTGCTTTCTCCAGCCCCTTTTGCTGAATTCAATAAACATGTTTTTGTATAAGGATTGGGTGATAATTTTCAGGTCGCGGGCTCGCGAAAGCCAGCCCTGCATGCTCAGCCCGTATTTGCGTTTGAGGGTGGCGAGTTCACCAAAGGTAACGGATCGGCGACGAAGGCCCAGTTCTCTGTGGGCCTGATTTTCAGGAACGAGCAAGGCACCTGCAAAACGGTGGGCCATATGTTCTTCTTCTTTTTTTGTGCAGCCCCGGCAGTCCATGACCAGATGTCCCAATTCATGGGCCAGGTCAAAGCGTCGTCGATCATCCGGTAAGAGGGAATTGCCCACAAGGACGGGGACGTTGCCGTTTGCCCAACCGGAAAGACCGTCGAACTGGATATTCGGGAAATTGCAACTGATCACGATTCCCCCATTGTTTTCGACGGTCTGGGTAAGGCTGTCAATGGGTGCATCTCCCAGACCCCATTGACGCCGCAAGTTTTGAGCTGATTTTTCTGCGCCCTGAAAGTCAGTCACTTTCCTGCGGGAAGGAAAGTTTGGTTTCTCCGAGGGGAAAAGGGTTTCTCGGAGGTATAGATATTTCTCGGCAATGGATTTGGCGAATGACTCAATCTCTTCCTTCTTCCGTGCGCCGAGGCGAGCCTGGCATCGATATGCCGTCCACTCGAGATGAAGTGCAGATTCTTCCAAAAAATACCTTTGATGCACTCCGAAAATTCTGGCCAGCCTTATCAATGTTGTGGATCGGGGGGTCCGTTTGTTTTTTTCATAGTTGGACAGGGCCTGCTTCGAGATCGATTCCCCCGAATCCCTCAAGGCCCGGGCTGCACCTTCGAGAGTCAATGCTTTAGCAAGCCTTGCTTGCCGTATGCGGTCGCCGATCACCCTCTTGTCCCCCGTTGATAAAATAGGTGAAAGTGAGATAATTTGTCAACGTTTACATATGTGCATTAATTTGCTAGTTTGTCAACATTTTGTGAGAATGGTCAAAGAGAAATCGATTCGTTAGGATGATTTAAATATACGTGACCCACATATTTGAAATTATGAGTCCCAAGCGAATTTTGTGACTCACGATGAATCTTAGAAAACCCCGCTTTCCCAAGCCATTATGTCCTGGCGGGCTAGAAAGTCCGCCCTCCTTTTGGGTGCGATTGGATTTGCCAAGAAGGATGTCCCGAGGTTGTTATTTTGATGGGGGAATGGGGATTTTTTTTGGGGAGGCCAATACCTTTTGCAGAAGAGGGATGAGCGGTGGCAGGTCGCCTTGAATGGTGTCCCACAAAATCCTGTTGCTGATCCCGAAATACTCGTGGACGATAAAATTCCGGAGGTCGCCCATTTCTCGCCACGGAATCTCCGGTGATGCGAAATGTCCAATCCCTAAGCGGCACGGACAGCCTCCCGAAGTATCTCTTCTCGCATTTCGGGGCGAAGGGCATCCTTTGTGACCAGATCCACTTTTTTCCCCAAGAGGTCGCATAGTCGGCGTCGTAGCCTGGCAAAGGCAAAGAGTCCTATTTTGACTCCGGGTTCGAATTCAACAAGCAGATCCAGATCGCTTGCTTGGCCGGCCTCATCCCTTGCAAAGGAACCGAAGAGGTACAGTTCTTTTACAGCATGGCTTTTTAGTTCGCTTTGGAAAGAGGATACCTTTTTGAGGACTTCTTCTTTGTCCATGTTCGTCTCCTCTAAAAATCTTTCGTGTAAACTAAACCTAAATTAATTAAAATCAGTTTCCGGGTCAAGGGAAATCAAAGGGGAGGGGGAAAAGACGACAGAAACCTAAAAGACTTTATCTCACACAGAGCCCACAGAGATCACAGAGTATGAAGGGTTTCTATTCTGTGGTTGTCGTATTTCTCTGGCAGCTCCTCACTTCAAGTCGCGCATGGCTTGAAGAGTGTGAAATTAATCTCGTCAAGAAGAATCCGAAGAGGGAGGAGCGAACGGGGTAAACCCCCTACTTGTGCGAAGCTCAGTCATGGCTTTGCGGGTTGCGCGTTTCGGGTGCAGATATAAACATGCAGCCATGACGAAATAAAAATCCTCGCCTTAGGCACATTGGCTCTTAAAAGGGGGGCGGGTTTTCCCGAATGTATTCCCTGCATTTCATGAAATGCTGTTTGTTTCGAATCAATCGGTCCCAATAATCACTCTGCCACAAAGGCCCCCTGCGTCCTGAAACGCCATTGATCTTTCGGGCCGAAAACCCTTTCCAGGATTGAGGTAGTTTGGGGGGGTGGACATTCCTGTCCGCCGTTTTGTTTCGGCGGGTTGGAAAACCCGTCCTCCTTTGGGGTGCTTTCGGGCTTGGCCATGAAGGGTATTCCTTCTCAGTGCTTCGATGCGGTAATAAATCCCAATGTTATTAATGCATTGCCCCACCCTTTTCGTGACTCACAGGTGATACACGAATGGATTTTTGGATCATGGAACCGAAAATATGGGACACAAAGAATGCTGTGCTTTACAAAAAACCCTAGATCCGCATCACCCAGGCCCAGGGGGCAATGACCTCAAAGGGGGAGTCCTTGCCGTGGGTGTAGCGGGAGGCGTTGTATTTTTCCGTGGGGTGGAAGGCGGGGTTTTCTACGAACCCGTGATCGGCGAAGAGGATCAACAGGGTCCGCGGGGGAAGTTCCCTGAGCCGGAAGAGGAGATCGATCTTGAGGTAACTGATTACATTGGCAAAGAGGTGGGTGAGGGGGCCTTTTTCCGAGTGGATCTTTTCATCGATCCCGCTGATCTTCCAAAAGGAATCCGCGTCCAGCGTCCGTCCTGTCGCTGCAAAGGCCTCTTCAAAACGGGCGACCTGGGGTGCCGTACTGGTGGGCTGGTTGGCCCAGATCGCGCCTTCTCTTACAAACCGAAAGAGGTTGGGCATGGCCCCGAAAAATTCCGCTCTGATGCATTCCCAAAGATCCCAGCGCATGCCGTCCATGAGGAGGTAGCAGACCCTCTGGTGGTCGGGGATATTGCGCTTTTTTGAGAGAATGGAGGGGATATCCTGAATCATCATGGGCCGGGGCGTTGCGCCTCCCTCCCATTCGGAAAGCTCCCGGCCGTAAAATCCGGCAAAACCCTTCATCATCTCCTGAAGCCTGCCGGTCGCCTCTTTTTCCTCCTTTTTCAGAAAAGGAGGAAAAGGGCTGCCGATCCGTTTGAGGCCCTCATGAAGCCGTCCCTGAAGGGACGGCAGGGGAGACAGGGTTTGGATGTAAAAGGATTCCCATTTGGCGAAGGTCTCCGGAAGAGGAGGCTTCAGGGCCTGAAGGACCGCCTGCTTTTCCTGGAAGCGCCGGCAGGTCTTCAAGGCCTCCACCATGTCGCCCCTTCTTCGAAGGAAACGGGAATCCGCCCCGGAAGCCGCGGAATCCGGGGGACTGGCAAGTGCCTCGAGATCCGATGGCGCGATCTTCCCGCAAAGCACCCGCTCAAAGGCCTCCTTGAGCACGAGGGGAAAAACAGCCTCTTTCCTGAAGACCTCGGCAGGAGACAAGGAGGAGAGGAGGGACCAAAGGGTCTGAATCCATGCGGGTTCCTCTTCCGCTTCGGAGGCAAGCGATTCAAAGAGTTCCCCTTTATCTGAACAAAGGGCGCCGGCCAGGGCTCTCAGGTGACGGATCCACCGATCGGATTCCTCCCTGGCGCCCCTTTCGAGAAAGGGGAAGATTTCAACTATCTTCTCGTTGGGTATGTCGTATGGTTCGGCCCAGAGGATCGTGATCAGGCACTTGACAAAGGGGGTGTGCCCTATCTCCCGGTAAAGTGGGGCAAGGTGTCCGAACTGGCTTTCTAAGAAATCCCTGAAATCCTCTTTGGCGTCATCGGCCGAATCCCCCTCCCCCGTTCCCACAAAATGGAGGAAGGTATCCGCCCCGACCGCTTCCTCCTCGAGCCATTCCCGCAGGATCTTTCGAAGCTGCGCCAGGGTGTATTTGCGGTGGATGAGGTTTTTGTAGAGTCGATCCAGATCCCTTTTGACAACAATCACTTTTCCCCGGAAGGCCTCGTTGATATTTCGGATCACCTGGGCGGTCAGGGCCTGGTCCAGCCGGTCTAAAAAGCCCTTCTCCTTCCCTTCCAGACGGAGCAGCCCTCGAACGGCGTCGGCCTCACGGGTCTTGTTCACAAGGTCAAGGCCCTTGAGGTAGGGAAGAATCTTTTCCTGCACGGCCGGGGCATGAAGGGCCTCCAGGGTCTCGGAAATCCCCTGATCGATTTCATGCTCGATCTCTTTCAGTGGCTTGAACGTGATTTCTTCGCCGAGCTCAAATCCGCAGGTGCAGGTGGGCCGGCCCTGAAGATCGTCCTGGGGAGACCGGAGACAGCGATGGAAAAGTACGGAAGAGAGGGCCTGATGGATCGAGTGGTGGTTGTGTTCCACCGAGATCATTTCCAATTGATCGAGTCGTTTCAGAATATGGTATCGTCTGGATCGGGCCAGTTTTTCATAGGGCTCGAATTTTACTCCTCCCCGTGCCTGGTTGTGGGCCGCCATATAGGCCCGGGCATAGGTTTCCTGGAACGCCTGGAAGTTCCGAAAGAGCGCGTCCAGGGTCTCGGCGGAGACGGCCTCCCGCTTCTTCACATAAAATGAGAGGATTTCCGTTTTGCCCTCCCTCAGCAGGTCATAGCCTTCGAGGGCATCCCCTTCCGCGATACCGTCTTCCGGGGCAGGAACCGTCCACACATAAGGCCCTTTTTCCGGAATTCGGAGTCTTTGGTCCGTGACGTACTGATGGACAAACAAGGTCCGTTCGGCCTGGTCCAGAAAGTGGCGGGCTTCAGAGACCGCCTTCAGTTTTTTTTCCAGAAAGGGTTCCTTTTGGCCGGCCCGAATGAATCGTTCCAGGCCTTCTTTGGAGGGGAGGCTGACCTTGACCTCATTCCATTGCGCCGACAGGTCGTCGACGTCCTCGATAAGGCCTTCCCAGGGCATGTTCTTGAATGCCTCAAAGGAAGAGGCCCATTGGACCTTGGATTTCAGGGAGGCCAGATCTTCCAGGGCCGTGGGCTTTTGGGATTTGATCTCGGCCCACAGGTCTTCCTGGGAGGCCAGGGTGACCGGCACGTTGCGCAGATTTCGGGGAACCAGGGGATGCCCGGCAATGGCCCGGCTCAATTCTTCCCCGATGATCTCCCCCTTGCCCAGGGCGGTGACCCCTTTGAGTCCGGTCCGGGCCAGTTCCTCCGGGCCTTTTTTGTGCTGGACCTTATAGGCGACCAGGTGCCCGGAGAAGATCATGGCGAGGACCAGGATCTCGAAGTGGGGCTTGAGCAGGCCGTATTCGTTTTTCCGCAGGTCCCAGTACATCTCTTCAAGCGGCACGGTCTCCTCTTCTCCCATGGCCTTGAAGAGGTGCTGGGCCAGCTCGTTTTGCCTGGGGTTGACCTGGAGTTCGTACTGGTTGCCCTTTTTCTTGACAAGGCCCATGGGCCGCAAAAGCCCCTCCAGCACATCCCGAATCCCGAACTTGGATCGGTCATCCACCGCCAGAACCCCGCTGAACAGGAAATCGCTGAGCATATCCTTGAGGATTCCCGGCGC
>CAZXWJ010000223.1:0-7112 GCA_964644375.1 uncultured Desulfobacteraceae bacterium
CCGACCCAGATCGTGGGCGACGGACATGCGCTTTCCTGGAGGGCGGGAGCGGAATTTACCATGATGGAAAAATCCATGCCCACGTCTTTTGCGAGCGGGAATGTGTTTCAGGCTTACAGTCACGGCAATGCCATCAACACCTGGGTGCCCGCCACCCTGGTGGATGCCGAGGGCAAGGAAATTCCGTGGGTGGACAGGGACGGGAAGATATTGAAGAGCGTGGAGGAGCGCTGCCATCCCTCCCCCGGGCAGAAGTTCATGGGAGAGCGGACCCAGGCCTACGAACACAAACGGCCGGAACCGATTCCGGACCTGGAAGAGCGGATCCGTAAAGGGGAGTACAAACTGCCTCTCTATGCGGACCTGACCGGCATGCCGGAACACGAGCGCAGGGTGATCTGGGGGCACATGGTGGGAGAAGAGGGGAAGACCCGGGTGCCCGTCTATGTCTATTACACCGAGGCCGGATTTGATCCCTCAAAGGATCTGCTCCAGAGTTATATGTTTCTGGGAAGCGACCCCATGAGAGGGAGTGTGCGGCCCCAGGACAGGACCGGCGGAGAGATTGGAGATGCCGGAGGGCTGGTGACCGACTGGAACCTGATGACCAATCTGGAGGGGTATTTCGCGGCAGGAGACGCCCTGTTTGCCGCCAACTACCACTATCATGCCGCGACAACGGGACGGTATGCGGGCCGCAAGGCGGCGGACTATGCGGCCGGGACCGGAAAGGCGCCCCTTGATCGGTGTCAACTGGAGAAGGAAAAACAATGGGTCTATCGTCCCTTAGAGAACGAACCGGACCGGGAGTGGAAGGAACTCAACGCAGCGGCCTGCCGGATCATGCAGAACTATTGTGGGGAACTCAAGAACGACGAGCTCCTAAAGTTGGGTCTCGTGTGGATAGAGGACCTTCAAAAGAACGAGGCCTTTCGAGTGGGAGTGGACAATCCCCATAAACTGATGCGCACGCTGGAGGTCTACAATATCCTGACCTGCGATGAGATGATCCTTCACGCTTCCATGGCACGAAAGGCGAGCAATCCGATCATGGGGTTTACCCGGCAGGATGACTCGGAGAGGGATCCTGCCGAATGGAAGAAGTGGGTCGTCCTTCGAAATGAGGATGGGGCCGTCAAGACCAGAGACCTGCCCCTGGACTTCTGGGCGCCCCTGGCCGAAAACTATGAGAAACATCGCTAGAAGTCCCTGGTTCAGCCTTTTGAAAAGAGATTGTCATGACCCGTCCAGCGGTGAATGCATTTATTGAAGCAAAACTGTTACTGAAAATCTAAACAGTGGCCTCTCACAGAGGTTTTGAGGAGCTCGATATGGCCGAAAAAAAAGTATATGCCTTTCCGAACGGATGCACGCCCGGTACACCGGTGACCTTTGATCCGGAGATCTGCAACGGGTGTAACCAGTGTGTGGACGTCTGTCAGGCGGACGTGCTGATCCCCAACCCTGAAAAAGGAAAGCCCCCCATCGTCCTTTACCCGGAGGAGTGCTGGTACGGGGGGTGTTGTGAGGGGGTGTGCCAGAGGCTCGGCGCCATGCAGCTCCATCTCCCATTGACCCAGCGGGTGCGCTGGAAAAGGAAGGATACGGGGGAGCACTTTCGAATTTCAAGATGATTCCGGCCGGTACTTTTTTTTTAAATTCAGAGCACAAATCCTTGCTCTTTTTGCAGGTTCAGCGTTCATTGGTTTTTTCGTTTGAATGCTCATTTGCCATGTGAATTCCTTGAGCTTCCAAAAAATGGCCACATAGGAAAAGACTATTTGCTACAGACCGACACGAACCCCCGTGAAATAGTCTCCGCATTTCACCTGGTAAACATTTCACAGGGCAGGCATTTCATCCGGAAAAGGAAAAAGTCCGCGTTTGCCTGCTACGCCATGGCCTTAGCGAAGGCGGGTCTGCGTGTGTCGAGTAAGCGAGGCGAGGGGGTGGCAAAGATTAAGGGAACCCCGCTTGCGGGAGAGGTGCGCGGCTAATCGCCCTTGCCCCATTGGGATCAGGGCCAGGCTCATTCCCTTTCAAGGTCAGCCCGATACCGGGCTCTTTGAACTCGGATATTTAATCGGAAAGTGTGCAGAAAAAGGTAAAAGGCCGGGACAAGGAACAGGCCGTCCCGAATGACGTACCAGGCCATCGGGGCGCGGGAGCCGTCCCGAACGGTTGGTCCGAAACAGCCGCAATAGACATCGAGACCGCGGGCCAGGTTGAAGACAAGGGTTCCAAGGAAGATCACGAGGAGAAGGTTGCACAAAAATACGGCACCGGGCAGCCACACGCCGAGGAGGAGCGCCAGGCCCAAGAAGAATTCGAGCCAGGGGAGCACAACGGCCGTGAGATGGGTCAGGACATCCGGAAGAATCCGATAATTGATGATCACATCGGCAAAGGCGGCAGGATGGAGAATCTTGTCGAAACTCGCGTAAAGAAAGACAATCCCGAGGATCAACCGGGCCGTGATAAAAAGAGGTCGCAGGCCATATCTTCCTCCCGGATCCTCGACCATGCAAGTGGGAACGGCGCCCTCTTGTCCGGGATTATCACGGTTTTTTTCCGGTTTTTTGTCCTGTTTCTTTTCCATCTGCTCGTTCATGCACCGATATCGTAGAAGAAGTTTTCAGGATGCCTTCCCGGAAAGCCCCTTTTCTGTGGGCAGTCCCATTTTCACCCAACGGGTCCAACCATTGGCGAGGACCCGGATATTTTGAAACCCCATTTCAAGAAGGATGGCGGCAAGTCTTCTTGCCTGAACGCAGTTCTTTCCGTCACAATAGGTGATGATGGCTGCGTCTTGGGGGACATCGGCCAACACCTCGAAGGCCTTTTTCTCCACGGCTTCGAGAGGAAGGCTGCGGGCCCCAGCCACATGACCCTTTAGATAGAGCTTCAAGGACCGGGCGTCCAAAAAAACGGCCTTTTTCTCGATAAGCAGAACCCAAGCCTCCTCCAGGGGCAACAGCAGGCTTCCCGCCGCCCCCTCTTCATTCGAGACATCGGGATCAGCGGCACCAATCAGGGCCAGTCCGTCCGGCCGGATCTGATTGAAAAGAAGTCCGACGAAAACCGCAAACAGAATCAGGGCGCCGCTTTGCCACAGCATGCGCCGCACGGGTGGTTCCTTTATGCTCATAGCCTGTTCATCGGACATGATTTTTCGAAGTCTTTTCCTCTATGAATTTTTCCTGATAATTCGTGCCCAGATCCAAATGGTGACCTCCGGCTTTTCGGGATAATTGGTGCGAAGTTTGAGAAATCCCCGGAAATTTTCTGCCGGACCCGGGATGTTTTCGATGAGGACTTTGTATTTCCTGCCTTCCTCGATCTTTTGGAGCGTGTAGGTGAGTTTGCCCTCAAGGCTGAATTGAATGGGCTTCAGTATGAGAGGTTTTTCCATTTCGGCCGTGATGTCAATTTCTTTTGAAATGCGCTCGCCTTCCTTGCCATAGAAATTGACATAGCGTCTGGAGAGAGTGATCATGGGCTTTACCTCGGCCTTGACGACCAGAATGATCTTCGGTCGACCGGGATCGTTGGTGTAAACTCTCACGTTCTCCCGCAACGGGCCCAGAAGGCCCTTTGTGTCGATACGGATTCGGATTTTCCCTTCGCCGCCCGGCGGGATGATCCGGTCGAAGGAAACCACTGTGCACCCGCAGCCAGCGGCGACCTGAGTGGTCTCAAGGGCCTGGTCGCCCTGGTTCAAAACGGTATATAAACGTTCTATGACCTGGCCTTCACGCACCTCCGCCTCCTCGCCGGAGTCCTCCTGCAAGACCATCTTCGGGCCGACGGCCCCTTGCGCCGAGGCGCTGAATCCGGGAAGAAGAAACAGCATGAGGGTGACCGCGACTGCGGGCCAAAACCTAACCGGATGCTTGAATGTCATATCGTTTTTCTCCTAACGCTTGTCCGTGCTTTTTTGACCGGCCGCCCCGGTTCATCCGGAAAATCCGTGTCCGGTCTTAAAACGGATCTTTTCGCGCATGAGCCTGACCGGGAGTCCGATAATCGCCCTTGCGACCGTGGCCGGGGCCACGCCGGGTGAAGGGCCAATCAGCCCAATGAAAAATCCCACCCGGAAGGACTCCGTCCTGCAATCGTTGCGGCGTTTACCTCGCGCAGCACTCTGAACTTTTCAGCCCTTCAACAATCAAGGCCTTATAGTCTCCAAGGGCATCATGGGTCCAGCAATCGTCCCCACCGGCCGCCTCGCGCATGGTCAGAGCCAGGATATAGGCAAGCTCTTTCACGGTGGCTCCGGCCTCCAGCGCCCCCATAAAGTGCTTGAGTACGCAGGGTTTCGAACGGGCCTTGATGGCAAGAGCAAAACAGATGAACTGATAGGTCTTTTCATCGATTGTTCTCATCTCTTTATACAGTTCATCGATTTTATCCAGTTCCTGCGCAAATTCGGGAAACCATTCACCCAAAAGACGTTGTTCCGACATCTTAAAATCCTCCGAAAATAAATTGCAGATATTCAAAACAGCGCCGGGAGCCTTCCGAGTCGGAGGATCGCCCTGGCTATGCTTTGAAGAAACCCTCCTGCGCCTCCTGTTTCACTCACACTCCCAAAAAGGGGTTTACGACAAAATAGACGCCGAGGATTCCGATGATCAGACCGGCCCCCTTCCTGAACCAGTTTCCCGCGCCCTGCCAGTTGCTGTTTTCCAGAACCCGTTTGACCGCCGCCGTCGAACTCCCGGCGACCATGATAGGCAGACAGTGACCCACGGCAAAAAGGAGGATGAAGAGGACGCCTGTCGCGATCTTCTGCTGAACCGTAATGATGGCCAAAATGGGGGCAATGAATCCGAAGGTGCAGGACCCGGAAAGCACCCCGTAGGCAAGGCCGAGCAGCAGGGCGCCGGAGAGACCTTTGACATTGAGCCGTTGCAGCAGGGCGCCGGACATGGAAAACCTTTCGGCACCGAGCATGCCGAAGGCCACCCAGAGGAGTACGAGTCCCACGAGGATCATCCAGTAGTTCCCGACGTCCCCCAGCATCCTGCCCAAAAGGGCGCAGATGATGCCGATCAGGGCAATGGTGATGAACAGTCCCAGGGTAAAGGCCATGGAATACCAGGCCGCTTCCCTTGGTTTCACCATGGTCTGCTGCCCGCCCACGTAGGCCACGATGAGGGGGATCGAGGCGAGGTGGCAGGGGCTGAACACGACACTGACGATTCCCCAGAGAAAACACCCGAGGGCGGCCAGACCGGTTCCTCCGACAATCCACGCGTTGATGGTTAGAAAAGCATTTTCAATCATCGCTTCGTCCCATTCTGGATTTGTGACAGGGTCGAAGAGGAGTCATTTACCCGTCCCAATCAACTGACACCCATTTTTTGCAACTGCCGAACGATCGCCTCCTCACCCAGGAAACCCACATGGCGATAGACCTCTCGCCCGCCCTTATCAAAGAAGATCTGAGTCGGGATGGCCCTGACACCGTATCGCTTCCCGGCCTTTGTGTCTTTCCATACATCGATGAACACAACGGCCGCCTTTCCCTCGTATTGCTTTTTTAATTTTTCGATGATGGGGGCCATCATCTTGCACGGGATACAGGAAACCGATCCCAGATCAAGCAGTGTAACCATGCCCTTCACGGGAACGTCCATGATCTCAGCGCATTCAGCCGTAGACGGCGGCAGTCTCTCGAAGAGTGCAGCGGCCCCCCCGAACCCCTGTTCTTTGTCGGATGGAAATTGAAGCCTGATGGCTGCAACAGCGATAAAGACCCCTGCAAGTATCGCAAAGGACAGCAGAATCTTTTTTTTCATGAGCCTACCCCCATTTGGGTAAGTGTTTTTTCGATTTCCTCTTCCGGGAAAATTCCGACGTGCCGGAAGACTTCCCGGGCGTCTTTGTCAAAGAAGACCTGCACGGGAATAGAACTGATGCCGTAACGAACGCCGAGAATCTGCTCCTTTCGCACATGGATAAAGATGAGATTGAGTCGTTTCGTGTATTTTCCCCTGAGTTTGTCCAGAATCGGTTGCATCGTGTCACAGGGTTTGCATCCGTCGGCCCCGAACTCCACCATGGTGGGCTTGTCCGAGTTTCGTGCCCGGTCCACCGGGTTGTCTTTGGCAAGTTCCCTCTGCCTTTTGAACCACTCGGAGTCCATCCGGACTACTTTTTGAGCCAGAGTTTGATGTCCTCTTTCTCCGGGATTTTCCCTACGCACTTGACCTCTCCATCGATGACAACGGCCGGCGTGCCAAAAACGCCGTACTGGGCGATTTCCATAAGATCGGTCACCTTTTCGACCGTGGCATCGGTTCCGGTTTCGGAGACCGCCTCTTTGACCACTTCCTCGGTCTTGCGGCATTTCGCACAGCCGGGACCCAAGACTTTGATGTCCATCATGTTTGCTCCTTTATAAAAATGATAGTTATTATTAGAAGGCCTCCGGGAAGTTCTGATTCAACCTCTCCATCCGGTCTTTGTGCCTGTTCCCCTGACAGGACTTCCCAAACACACTTCATCCCGGTTCTCATTTAACCCGCAAACCAGCCATAGGTCATGCCCGCCAGGGTGGAAAGAACGACGATGATGCCGCAGAAAACGGCGGTCTTCTTTGCGCCTATTACGCCGCCTATCACCAGCATATTTGGAAGCGAAAGGGCCGGGCCCGCCAAGAGCAGGGAGAGGGCCGGACCCTTGCCCATGCCGGCGCCGAGAAGGCCCTGCAGGATCGGCACCTCTGTGAGGGTGGCAAAATACATGAAGGCACCGGAGACGGCGGCAAAGAGATTGGCCCAAAGCGAATTTCCCCCAACGAGCATCTGGATGTAGTGCTCCGGGATCAGGGCCGGATGACCGGGTCTGCCCAGCATGAAACCGGCTACGAGGACCCCTGCGCCCAGAAGGGGGAAGATCTGCTTCATGAACCCCCAGGTGGACTGGACCCAATCGACCCGTTCCGTCTTTTTGAACCAGCTCTTGAGCATGAAGGCCAGGACAACGAGAAGGGCTGCGGTGATGAACCACTTTGCGGCAAAGATGGCCGGCCACAGCCCCGTGGAACCCAGGGCCGGTCGCGCGAAGGCGGCAAAGATCAGGATCAGGACCATGGTCAGCATGAA
>CAZXWJ010000224.1:0-7111 GCA_964644375.1 uncultured Desulfobacteraceae bacterium
CGGGATTCCGATGTTTCTCACACACCCATGTTTCATCAGGTTGAAGGCTTGCTTGTCGATAAAGGCGTGACGTTTGGAGATCTGAAGGGAACACTGACAAACTTTGTGCGGGAAATGTTTGGAAAGGGAACGGGCATGCGTTTCAGACCCAGTTTTTTCCCTTTCACGGAACCCAGCGCGGAAGTCGATATTCAGTGTGTCATCTGCGGTGGAAAGGGTTGTCGCACCTGCTCGTATACGGGATGGTTGGAGATACTGGGGTCGGGTATGACGGATCCGGCGGTCTATAAATTCGTAGATTACGATCCGGAAGAAATTTCCGGCTTTGCTTTCGGCATGGGGATCGAAAGGATTGCCATGTTGAAATACGGCATAGACGATATCCAGCTCTTCTACAAAAATGATATCCGTTTTTTGCGACAGTTTTAGCTGCACGATGAAAAGTGATCCGTCCGGCAGTGTGCTTTCGGAGATTGGCCGTATTCCCTTGTAGGTGGCTATTCTATGAATTTTGTGTCAGGTCGCTGTCGTGGAGGGATTTCCGATTCGTGTGCTTCACGAGGGTCTTCACTTTTTTGCGACAATTGATGCAAAATGCGGGTATAAAATAATCAAGATTTTAATCGATTGAGTCGTATCCTATGCGAATAAATCTAAACTGGTTAAAGGATTTTGTAAATATAGACCTGTCTCCGAAGGAGTTGGCTGAGCTTCTGACCATGAACAGCCTTGAGGTAGAGACGATAGAACCTCAGGGACAGGGTCTGCGTTCTATCGTTGCGGCCAAGATTTTGGATGTAAGGCCTCATCCGAATGCCGACCGGCTATCCCTCTGTGTGGTAGATACTGGTGATCGGGAGGTCCCTGTCGTATGCGGGGCTCCAAATGTGGAGGTGGGTATCCTTTCGCCCCTCGCCCTGCCGGGAACAAAGCTGCCTAACGGGATGGTCATGGAAGAAACCCGCATAAGGGGGCAGCAATCCGTAGGGATGTTACTGGCGGAAGATGAAATGGGTCTGACCGATGACCATACCGGTATCGTAGTCCTGCCTTCGGATACGGAACCCGGCGCCTCGATCCCCTCGGTCATGCCTGTAGAAGACTGGGTGCTGGAGATCGGCATCACGCCCAATCGCCCCGACTGTACCTCCGTCATGGGCGTTGCCAGAGAAATCGCAGCATTGACCGGGCAGAAACTTAAACAGCCCGTCATTGAGATTGTGGAGGATCAGGCGCCCATTGCGGATCTTGCGAGCGTCATGGTTGAAGACCCAATGGGATGCCCGCGTTATGCGGCCGGGATGGTTCGCGACTTGGAGTTGAAACCCTCTCCATTCTGGATGCGATACCGCCTTCATCTTTGCGGCATGAGAGGCATCAGCAATGTGGTGGATATCACCAATTACGTTCTTTTTGAAATGGGACAGCCCCTCCATGCCTTTGACTACGATCGTCTCCAGGAAAACCGCATCGTGGTTCGGCGGGCTCGGAAAGGGGAACCCTTCACGACACTGGACGGAAAGACTCACAGCCTCAGTCTGGATCACCTTATGATCTGCGACGGTCGAAGATCAGTGGCCCTGGCAGGGATTATGGGAGGACTCAATTCGGAGATCTTTGCCGGCACAAGGAATGTGCTTATCGAGAGCGCCTATTTTGATCCGATCACCATTCGAAGAGGTTCGAAGCAGCTGAATCTCCTGACCGAGGCATCCTATCGATTCGAAAGGGGAATCGATATCGAAAACGTTACGAAGGCCCTGAAACGGGCCTTGTATCTCATGGCCCGATACGCAAAAGGGAAAATCGCTCGAGGGATTATCGATAACTATCCTGAGCCCTATCAGCCGAAAACGATTGATTTGCGAATTGACAAGACCAATGCATTACTTGGGCTTGAACTCGACAGAGACAGGGTGGTCGGTTATCTCGATGCCCTGGAACTGGAGGTCGAAACATGCGATCAAAACAACCTTCGTGTTCGCCCCCCTGCCTTCAGGGTGGATCTTACCCGGGAAGTGGATCTCATGGAAGAGGTGGCAAGGCTCGAGGGGTACGAGCGCATCCCGGTGACCTCTCCCCATGTGCGGCCCTATGTGGAAAATGAAACCCCGGTGCTCTTCACGAGTGACAGCCCCAGGGAGATCATGGTGGGAATGGGATTTGGGGAAATTCTTTCCTATAGCTTTATCTCGCCGGAATCCGCCGATGTGCTCGGGGCCGAAGAGAACAGCGAACTGAGATCCTTCGTTCGGCTGCTCAATCCCCTGAGCGTTGACCAATCGGTTATGAGGACGTCTCTCGTGCCCGGTCTTCTTGGAACCGTGAAAACCAATATCGCACATGGTGAAGAGAATCTCAGACTTTTTGAATGGGGAAACGTATTCATTAAACAAGAAGGCGAAGAACTGCCCGTTGAAAAACCATTCCTGGCTGCAATCATGACAGGGCGAAACGCCTCGAAAGCCTGGTATCGTGAGGAAAGAAATCTCGACTTTTACGATATTAAAGGGGTCCTTGAGGTCCTGCAAAAGGGATTGCGGATAAAAGGCGTTAAATTCAAGAGAGGGAAGATGCCGCCCTATTATCATGCCGAGGTCTCCGCCGTTCTCGAATTGGAAGGTTCTGTTATCGGCCATGTGGGACAGGTTGCAACGGACGTGATGGAGAGGTTGGAAATAAAAAGCGAAGGGGTCTATCTCTTTGAACTGGATATGGAGCGCCTTTCGGGATGGATTCAAAGTGTCCCACTTTTTGAGCCCTTCTCCAAATTCCCGGTCGTGTATCGGGATATTTCACTGCTTATCAATAAGAGCATTGAAAGTGCCGTGATCAGGGATATAATTAAAAATGAGGGTGGAGAGTTGATCGAATCCGCAGAACTCTATGACGTTTTCGAAGGGGGAAAAATAGAGGCCTCTGAACGCGCCATGACCTTCAGGATTTGTTACAGATCAAATGAGAGCACCCTGGACGGCAGGGAAGTCAATAGCCTTCATGAAAGCATTATCAATAGGATTCAGAAAAAAACGGGTGGTCGCCTGAGAGAGGCCTGAATAGATGGTGCAGGTCCCGGATGACAAGCGATATTTCAGGATTGGTGAAGTAAGCCGGATCATCGGGGTTGAATCATATGTGTTGCGATACTGGGAGAGTGAATTCCCCCAGATTCGCCCCAGAAGGGCTGACTCCAACCAGAGAACCTATCAGAAAAAGGATCTCGAAATCATCCTGGAAATCAAAAGGCTCCTCTACGAGGAGAAAATGACGATCGAAGGGGCGAAGCAGAGATTAAAGCAACGCAGGCCCGAAAAACCGTCTGTTCCTCTGAACAAAACGTTTGTGGAAAATCTCAAAGCGGACCTGCAAGATATTCTCAAACTTCTCAGATAGATTCCATTATGAAGATTTCTGCGGGGACTTTGCTGATCATGCGGGTTCCCCTCTCCGTAACGAGAAACACACTTTCAACACCTACGCAGAATTCCTTTTCAAAGACCATTTTGGGCTCAAGGGCAAAGGTCATGCCCGGTTCGAGCCGATCTCTTTTACCTTGGGCAATGAAGGGGGGCTCTATGAGTTCGAGTCCGATTCCGTGCGCGATAAAGTTCACTTTGTAGCCCGGAGGCCCGAGATAGAATTCCCCGTATCCCTTTGAATCCGCGATGGACCAGGCGTCCTGAAAAAGTTCGTTCACCGCGATGCCGGGTTGCGCTTTTTCCAGAATGGCGTTATGGATTTCAATGACCGCACGACTTGCCTGCAGGGCCCTATCGGGCATGGCGTCTATCGCAAACATTCGAGTCTCATCCATGTGGTACCCGTTGAGAACGGAACCCAAATCGACCATGACCGGCTCGTTTGACATTAGAGGCTTACTGCCGGCGCCGCAGGGAAAGGCCGCTGATGTCCCCTGACCGCTGGCCGGAGAATCCAGCAGGCCGACCATCCCGCCGCTTTTTCCACTCAAGACGTGCCAAGGGTATCCCTCTGTCTGATAATCCCGGACCCGCATCTTACCCCCGTGCCCATGTTTTCGCGCAAAGGCCTCAAATAGGCCTGCAAACTCCATCTCCGTGATGCCCGGGCGAATGATGGATTTCATGTGTTCAAAGGTCTTTTGGGAAAGATCGGCGGTTTTTTCCATCTGTTCGATTTCCCAAGGCGATTTGATGCCACGCACCTTCAGGATGAGAGGGGCCGCATCCATGGTTTCCTGATCGGGAAAGAGTGTCCTGTAAAAATTAAGATCCCTCACGGGCAATACATCCATTTCAAAGCCCAATCGGGCCGGGAGGCGCCCATAGAGGTCCTGAATCCTCGCCGGAACATCTTTCACGGATCCTATTTCGATGATGTTTTTGAGCATGGACTCCTCCCGGGCGCGGGGGAGATATTTTTTGATCATCAAGAGAGGTTCGCCCTCGGCCGGGATATAGAGAAACCCGTTCTGGGCGGTGCCCGAAAAATAGAAAAGATCAACCCTTTGGATCACAAGGAGTCCGTCCATAGGACTCTCTTGCAATGCCTTCTGAATACGGGTTTTGCGTTGCTCAAGCTCACTGGCGGGAACCTTGAAATCCTGTCTCATGGCCTTTAAAGACACTCCTTTTCGAAATTTTGATGTGTTTCAGACCCGCTGCGATCTATGCGAGGCCGGCTGTTTGAACAACCAGATTCTATGGAAACATGACGGTTGATACCATCAAATCTACGAATAGGGCAAGGATAAGATTCGTCACGCTAAAAATGACTGACGAATCGAGTGAGTAAAGTTGGATAAGAATGGCCTTCGGTCTACGGGTTAAATGGACATCGAAAATGCGATTTCCAGCGTCGAACCTCCTGCGGGTTGCCCTGAACCCTGCCGCATATGCCTTCTTTACGAAAAGATCTCCTGTGTTATAATTGACGCCGTTTTTCAGGCCCTGAACGGTGTGGTTTATCTGCTGTTAAAAACCTGGTCCTTAGGGTCAGGTCAGAGGCCAGTGGCTATGCCATCTGAACGGCTTATTGAATAATATGAGGTGTCAAGTGTCAGGCGTCAGGTGTCAGGAGGGTAGGGGCTGAGTCCTGGAACCTGCCTGCTGTTTAAACAGGTCAGGGCACGACCGCTGTCGTATTTTGATAATCGTTGCCTCATGTCGTGAGCCTCGACCGGCACAGTGGTTGAATTTAAGCTGAACCGATATTTGTTTTCGAAGAAGGCGTTGAAAGCTGACACCCGAAACCTGAAACCGGTTGGAGCAAAGGTGTTCTGTAGGTCATTCCCTCTGGGCTTAGATCAAAGCCGGGCCCTCTAGACCCGGATTCTTTTCTTTAACATGGAAAAACAACGATAAAGAGAAACGTACATGGAACGAGCATACAGAAAAAGGGTGCATTCGGGCAGATTGATTTCCTTCCGCGTCGTGGTGAAGGAGACCGACCTGTGGATCAGCGCCGACCAGTTGCTCGAAAAGGAAACCGGAGACCTCGTTTTCAGATACCGACATCAAATAGAATATTATATCTCCCGGCATCCGGAGTTCATGACCTCTCTTCATCCCTGCCATAATGACCCCTATGCTCCGGAAATAGTAAGAGAAATGATCAAGGCTACCGTAGATATCGGAGTGGGGCCTATGGCGGCTGTGGCGGGGGCGGTGGCTCAATACGTAGGCGAGGGGCTTTTGCGCCATACGGATCAGGTGATCGTTGAAAACGGCGGAGATGTTTTTCTGAAAGTGAACAGACCCGTAACCGTTGCTCTCTTTGCCGGCAACTCTGTGCTGAGTGAGAAAATCGGTTTGGTGATAGACGAAAGCCGGATGCCTGTGGGTGTATGTTCCTCATCCGGAACCGTCGGTCACTCTCTGAGCCGGGGAGTGGCGGACGCGGTCTGTCTGGTCTCTTCTTCGGCTCTCCGGGCCGATGGCGCCGCCACGGCGCTCTGCAACAGAATTCGAAGCAGGAAAGATCTTGAGCATATTGCCGACTGGGCAAGCCGGATCGAGGGGATCGATGGAGGGTTGGCTGTGATGGGTGATGCCCTGGCCTCATGGGGAAATATCGAGCTGGCGGCCGTGTGAAATGAATTTTACAATACGGCCTTTTTCCGGCGCGTTTGTAACCGGTGGCTCATTTAAAGTTTGACAAAAATCAAAAATTTACAGGGCACACGCATGCCTCAATTTTCCAAAAAAGCCCTATGGCGTGATCATGATTTCGTTGAACCCCGTTATTCATGCAGTTCATGCGGAGGGTCAAGGAGCACCTCGAAAGTCGCTACAGATAATAGAGCGTATCATCAACCGTGAGCGTCTGCTTTTTTACGCTATCCTTCAGTGATTTTTCCTTGAAATTGAAAGGGTCTTCTTCTTCAAGGATATCTCCCATTTCCGCTTCGACCTGCTCCGGGTCTTCACCCGCTTCCATTCGGGTCAGGGCCTCTTCCATACCGGAACCCATTTTCAGACCCGTCATATCCGTGAGTTTTCGCATCAAATTGGCGGCCTGCTTCGGATCATCTTCGTCCATGTGTTCAGCTTCGCGCGCAAGCAGATCCATGGCCTGTCCCATTTTTGACTCGTCGATATCCGGTAGTGGGGCCTCTTCATCTTCCCCTCGACTGCGGGGTGTTGAAAAAACAGACAACTGCCGATCGAGTCGATACTTGCCACATTTGGGACAGAATGGTCTCTTTTTCGTATTGACAGAACTGGAAAAGAAATTGAATATCATATGACATTCTTTGCAATAGAACTCATAGATTGGCATGTTATCCCCCCAACGATCAATGGATTCAATAATAGCCTGATTTACCATCAGGGCCTGACATGTAAATGGGGCCGTGGATTCAGGGCACAGGCAAACTTTATATCCCCGGGATTTTTTCCATGACCCATTCGAGCTATGAAAAGATCACGGGCATGCCTTTCGGGCACAGCCCAAGACCCTGTCGCTGTTTCGAAGATTCCGAGATCGTATCTTTTCCCCAGCGTTACAGCAGGGTCACATACTCGTCACAGAAACGATTCCGCCCGTTTCGTATGGCCTGTCAAATACAAAAGAAAGCCTTGACAGTCAAATGATTTCAAAGGGGCGGTTTAGATTATGGCTTGTCTTTTTC
>CAZXWJ010000225.1:0-7095 GCA_964644375.1 uncultured Desulfobacteraceae bacterium
TTTGGGCTTAAACATGAATGCGGTTAAGACGAAAGGATTATTGTCAAAAATAGATACGTAGCTGATGATTCGTATCAAGCGCTCATGGGGGACCGGGCATGCAAAAAATAAAACCTTCCCATGAAAAATTGTGTGGTTCTAGGTAAACATATTTGAAATTCGCTTCAATTTTGTATCAACGTTGATCATTGTTTCAAGGCCTCGGGTAATGCGGGTGTTCAGACAGTTTGATCACAACCGCCTGTGTCCATCGGCGCCCTGATTCCTGCAAGTGTTTTTCCCGTGATTTCAGGTTGCCTCGCCGCTCAACAATGCCTCTCCTGTCCACTCTAATCTCATATATTTCGACGCAGCATCAGACATCAAGTGCCTGAGATCGAGCCTGAATCCCTCGGTCTGGTCTCGTAGAGCCTGGCTCTGTCAGCCCTCATTCAGGCCCGAGGTCCGGGAATCAGTCCGGCGGCAGGCATTGGAAACGGGACCGATAGGGGAGGGTAAAATGTGATCGAATATTTGTCAAAAGGGGCTCGGGTCAATTGTTACTTGACTTTTCATGGTTTTTTGCCGATTAAATCAATGCGGCCGCAGTGAAGTTGAATGCTTTGCTGTGGTCCATAACTTTCCACATCTCCTGAGCACAGAGAGGCATAGCGCACACTATACCAATCCAGCTCAGGAGATACCCCATCTAAACAAAGAAAAACCGACTCGGTGAGTCGGCTTTTATGGGGCTATGGGTGATTTTCCATATGGGCGCCGTCAACCGGCCCTACGCCCATCTAGCGTTCATATTGGATGACTACAAGCCGGGAGAAATAGGCTGTCTCATCATGGCATGCCGTCCTAATCAACCAATTGATCCTCGAATATCTTTATCGACGCATTTCTTTCCAATTCCATTTCCATTTCAGAAAAAGCCCTGGCTTCTTTTTGCATCAGGATCTCTTTTTTTACTTTATCCTTTACCACCTCAAAAGACTCCGGCCGAGCCTGAAAAACCTTGTCCACAATGAAGATATTGAATCCAAATTTTGTCTGTACGGCAGGGCTGATTTCACCCTCCTTCAGGCTGAAGAGGACCTTTCTTATTTCCGGATAAACCCTTTCTTTTTCCACAAGGCCCATGCTTCCGCCTTTTGAAGCCGAGGGAAGGTCAAGAGAAAACTCCTTGGCCAGTTGACTGAAATTCTCTCCTTTTTTGAGCCTCTCAAGAATCCTTTCCGCATCTTCGCCGGTTTTCAGAAGCATGACCCTTGCCTCGACCTTTTCTTTTGACTGAAATTTTTCCGCGTTCGTTTTGAAATATTTCAGCATTTCCTCATCGGTCGCAGTCAACTTGCTGCCCACTTTTACACTGAGAAACCGGGATACGAGCAATTGGTTCCGGTAAGCGTTCACTTTTGCGATGATTTTTTCGTCATTTTTCATTTTCTGCACGGATTGCTGCTGCAAAATGAGCTGGTGAAGAATGAGGTTTTTGACCATTCGATGAGATTCCTCTTTCGTAAGGGTCGTCTTTTTTGCCTTTTTTTTGTAATTTTCAGCCAGTTTATCAAACTCTGATCTGGTGATGGGGATGTTGTTGACGGTGGCCACGATTATGTCCCCTTCAGAAGCAAACACGAGAGTTTGCGATAACAGTTTTTGAAGGGGATTTTCCATAAAAAGAGAAAAAAGACTGACGGCTATGAATGCCAAAAGGCCTGTCAAAATTTTGGTGTCGATAATTTTCATCGGGGCTCCCATGTCACATCTCTTTCAATTTTTTCTGGGCTCTTTCACGAATAAATTCATCCTCATGTTTCGCTGCTTTTTCAATGATCGGGCGATCTGAATCATCGACTAAATTTTCACACACTATGTACGCTACCCTTCGGACGTTTTGATCCTTATCCCAGATCACCGGCAGCAGGGGCTTGTAGGTCCAGGGCGTGGTGTAGTTCAGATAGGCCTCTTCGGCCGCTTTGCGAATCGAATCACTGTCCGAAGTTAGTTTGTCTTCTAAAATTTTTGCCGTGCCCTCTCCTCCACCGATTTTCCCTAGGGTAATGATGGCCTCGAGTTCGACGTTCGGATCTGTCGAGTTCAGAAGGGGCGCCACCGCCGACCGCACACCATAACGGATGTCCGACGGTGCATTTATGGTGTTGGCGGCAATACTCTTGAGATAAGAGATTTTTTCCTCGTTGGTTATAACATTGCTGTCCATCAGATTGCCAAAAACCGCCGGCGCGGAAGGGCTTTTGGCGATCATCGACAGCGCATCATCCCGGAGTTCGCCCCTTTTTATGGCCTCTGTCAGGGTTTGATTGAATTCCGGATTGTCTTCTCTGGAAAGGGCCCATGCAACGAAGGCCTGGGCCTTGTCGTCATCAGACAGCAGGATCTCCTTGAGCATTTCGCTCGCCTCGGTAGAATCCATCTTCGCCAGCTTGTTATAGACGATCCGTTGAACATTGGGGTCATCGCTTATTTCAACCAGGCGGCGCACATAGGGCAGACACTCAGGCGAATTCACAAATGACAGGGCACGCGCGGCGGTGTGTACTTCTTCTTGATTGAGTTCATCGTCCTTTTCGGGTAAAAAATCACCGATAACCGGCAGGATAAGATCGTCTTTTCCAAACATGGCGGCCGAGACCAATGCCTTGTTTCGACCGACGAAATTGTGGTCTCCTGCTTTCTCCTCAAGGATTCCAAAGACCATGTCCCCCAGTTCGCTGTGCAGACCAATGAAAGTCAGGGTCCCTATGACTTCGGAGAGCACCCTCGGGTCCTTGTCCTCCAGGAACTGGACAAGAATTCCAATGGCTTCTTCGGTTTTCTCATCGCGCAGGCTCAAAACGGCATGGGTCCGCTCGACTGAGTCGGGACTCTTCAGGGCATCTCGAACCGCAGCCAGTTTATCGGCGTGACGGCTCTCTTCGGAGCGCATCGTATCGTCTTTTACCGAAACCTTGAGGGCTTTTTGATCGGTTTTTTTTGCCTCAGTGGCCGGGGTGTGGGTTGCCAAATCCTTTTTGGGAATTGTTTTTGACTGGGGCGTTGAGACCAATTGTTTTTCATGCCTATCCGGGGTCATGAAAGATCTTGCAAAAAAAATGACTGCAAGTACCATCACCGCCAGCCCGATATACAGGTAAGATTTTTTTGCCATAAGACATCTCCTTGAAAAGCCGATCAATCCGGATAGGGACCGCGGGAACCCGCGATCCCTATCTTTCGCTAAAGAGGTTTAGATTAGACCTCAGTGTTAGTTTTCATATTCATAGCATTCATAATTCGCCAGAAACTCGCTGCCATGGATCCCCACGTATTTCACGACCACGTTGTCCTCACCATAGTAGAGGTCCACGGTGTTCGTTGTCGGGATATCGACGCGGATCCTGATCATGTCGCCGGCTTCCAGTCGTCTCAACACGGCTCCGGACAGGCTCACCTCGCCGTCCTCGGGCATGACGACCACAACGGACTCTTCCCAGAGCGCCTTAGAGGTGTATAGTTGCTGATTGAGGGGCAGGAGGAACAGTCCCGGGGTTGTGCGGCAGTCCAGGATGGTTCCCGCATCAATATTGCCGTACTCACCTGGGTAGGCCTTGACCGTGATTCTGGGGTTGGCATCGGCCATCCAGAAGCTCTGTCCCCAAGGCATGATGTACCGACCGGTCTGAGAAGCCCCCTCAAAGGGTTCATCACCAAAAGGGGTGAAGGAGTTCATCTTCAGGACGCAGTCGCGAATGTTGATGTCCAGATCGGTGTCGGGCTTTTTTTGAAGCATGATCTGCCATTCGAACCATCCGCCGTTCCAGGCCGTGATAAAGTGAGAAAGGTACCCGTTCGGATCTTTGAACGGATTGAAGCAGGGATCAGCTTTTGCCTGACTGGCGTGCTGATCGAAGTACTCCACCCAACCGCACGCTGGGTTGTACTTAGTGAAATCACTCCACCAGTTGATTAACTTCCCATTCCAATCCACGTTGTTTTGAATGACAAGCTCTTTGACACAGTCATTGAAGAAATTGGTCGCATCGCATCCGACGGCATCAAATTCGGGCTGCTCGCCGGCAAAGGCGGGCGTGCACAAAAACGCCACGGCAACAACGGCCACGAGTATTCTTTTCAGGTCCATAACTTTCCTCCTAATTTTGGGTTTGAGGTTCACTATTCATCACTTGACCGCATGCGCACACACGCGTTCAAGTGACCATCCCTTGACCAGGAAAATCCCTATCACCTCCTTTCGAATTCCGAGCCGAAGAGGCCTCGGTCTTTTGTACCCGGCCCGGGCATGCCTCTATACGGATTAGCGAAAGCTTGTTCACCGGATATTGAAAAAATATCAGGTTGTCTCGTCTTTCATCCTTCCATGCCCGTGACCGACATCATTCACCACGTTGATCAAATAAATTCCCCCCACCTCCACGGTCGTCAATGCGAATTGACATCCCTCTCACCTCTACTGCCACTGCCGTCCCTTGGAAAAACGACGACGGGCAAGGGCCAGGCCTCCCAGTCCGGAGATGAGCAGGAAAAGGGACGGCGGAACCGGGACCGTTGCAGTCAGGGTGAAGGGATTCTCCGGATCGCATCCTATGAAAAAGTTCCTATCCAGTGGAAAGGTCGTAAAACCGTCGTTGGCAGTTTTTTTATTCTTTACGAATGTGTCGACATTAAGCGAGGTACTGAGGTGATAGTAATAATCTTCAGAAGCAGGGAGAATGCGGGCTTCTGCAGAGCCGCTCCAGATGTCGTTGTTCAGTTTCACCTTGCAGCCACCCTGTGTGGTGCCCCCTCCGTCACGGAATTCCGTGATGGTCACCTCCCCGCTTAACAGGTAGTAGGCGTAGGTGTCTACATTGGTAATGGTATGTGTCGTGTAATCGTAGTTGAATGAATCAAAATTGAGCGCTCCCGTGAACTCTGCCATGAGATTCACGGTCATGGGGGTGCTACCGGTGTTCGTGAATGTTCTGGTAATGGATGCCGTTACATGCTGGTATACTTCCATCCCGTAAGTATCCGCGGCAAAGTGGTTGGCTGTCACTCCATCGGTATAGGTCAAGTCGGCATAGACCTGAGCCTGGGAGCCCCACGGGATAGTGCCTCCGCTGGATTGGGCATAGAGGGTCGCGCTTCCCGGGTATGTACCGAAATTCTCAAACACTGTGCTATTATTGTTATCATTTATCGTATTATTAGTATTGTCGTAAGCAAGAAAGGGAGGTATTACATATACAAACGTTCCTCCTTGAGACGTGATCATATACTTAGTATCATACAAGGCGGGATCCCACTCGATGGCGGCCTGCGCCGGACCGCATAATATCATCGCCAGAAAGACAAAACCCCATGTCATGGTAACCTTTTTCATCGTCTGCACCCCCTTAAGCGTTTGCATTTATTGGTTATAATTATTCGGTCCCGCACCAGTTGCCCAGTCCCACGTTGGCCGCACCCAAGAAATGGATTTCCTCGGTCAAGGGGATATCCTCCAATTCGAACCATGGATGCGGGTTTTCGAGGAATTGATTTTGTCCGTTGGACAACCATGCAGTGAACTGACGTGCCCCGTTCAAATCCGTATATGCGATCAGGTCGCTTGCTCCGTCTCCGTTGACATCCGCCAGGCCTTCGACCCTGCCGGTTTCTCCGGTCGGGATGCCGGCCCAGAGCCTTTCCGTAAGAAAACGGCTGAAGCCGTTTGAAAGGCAAACATAAATCAGGGTGGAAATTTGAAGGTCGTTGCCTTTGCCCCGGAGAATCAGGTCGTCGAAACCGTCGCCATTGACATCTGACATACAAAGAGGATGAAGGGGCTCCATGCCCCATTCTGGAAACAGGGAAAACCAGTAATAAAAAGGGGCCGCGAAACGAGACCCGTCAGAAAGGCCGACCGAATAAGAAATGGGTGAATAAAAGTACAACTGGTTTCGTATACTCAAAATCAGGTCTGATTTTCCGTCACCGTTCACGTCTCCCAGAAGGGGTTTGATCTCATAGGAATCCCTGGCATAAAATTTCGCCCACTCTTCATCGGAAGGATCGTCCTGGAAGACGTATCCTGTGGACCGGAGTGCACGAATATGGCACCACTTTCCATTGTAGGTCTCTTCCCATTGACAATAAACAACATCGGATTTTCCATCGCCGTCCACATCGGAAAGACCGATCAATTCAGGAGGATCCGGCACGTCGGATACAAATGAGTACCAGTTCTCCGGTGTTGCGGATAAGCCTGCGGCGTCGATCGACAAATAGACGCTGTAAACGATTCTGTAGGAAGCGGGGCCCAAGGTCTCCGTTTGCCGAACGATCAGGTCCGAAAATCCATCTCCGCTGACATCGGCCATGCCTATGGGGACGAAATCAAGAGAGGGAGCGGTTTCCATTTGCTCTTCGACCAGAATGCTTTCACCATCTGAGAAGACCGTGCAAAAGCGCTGGAGGGTATAACCTTCCATGTCCTGGCGGGATTCCAGCACGAGATCAGCCGCGCCGAAACGGGGGGCGTAATTGTCGAGAAAATCCATGGCCCTTGAGATATCCAGACGTCCACGACCGGTTCGTAAGTCGGGGCCGGGTTCATCCAGGTCCCGGGCCGTGTTGAATAAAAAACTCTTCAGCCGGGGCAGTGTGAGCTCCGGGCGGGATTCAAGGAGCAGGGCTGCGGCGCCCGCCACATGGGGCGCGGCCGCGGAGGTCCCCCACATGGTTTGATATTCACCCTCGGGACCAATCCCCGGCACCTGGACACCGGGGGCGGTTATATCCGGTTTCAATAGACAAAATGTGTCCCAACAGGCCCAGCCCCCTCCCGTAAACCAGGGCACGTAATCCCTCTTCTCAAGGGCCCCAACCCCAACGGCACCCTCCGTATTACCGGGGCAGAGTGTCGTATCGGGGCCGGTATTCCCGATGGCGCAAACCGGCAGGATCCCCGCTGTAGTCATATTGATGATGGCCTCGTCCAGGATATCGGACATCCCCCACATGCCCCAGGACATGTTGACGATTCGGGCGCCATCGTCTGTTTCAGGATCATCATCCGGGTCCAGGACCCACTGCATGCCAGCCAGGACCTGTTCAAGTGTTCCA
>CAZXWJ010000226.1:0-7086 GCA_964644375.1 uncultured Desulfobacteraceae bacterium
CCCACTTCCAAGTTTGTCCGGTGGTCCTTCACCATTCGGTAGGGGTTGAAGACATATGACCTGATCTGACTGCCCCAGGCAATTTCCTTTTGGGTATCGTGAATGTGTCGTTTTTTCTGTTCCCGTTTTCCTTTCTCTATCTCATAAATTCTAGAGTTGAGCACTTTGAGTGCCATGTCCTTGTTGCGATGTTGGGATTTCTCATTTTGGCACTGGACTACGATGCCGGTAGGGATATGCGTGATCCGCACTGCGGAACTGGTCTTGTTGACATGCTGCCCCCCCGGTCCGCTCGCGCGGTAGGTATCAATGCGCAGATCTTTTTCATCAATATCCACCTTGATATCCGTGTCAACCTCGGGCAGGACGGAAACCGAAGCAAAAGAGGTGTGGCGTCTTCCGGTCGCGTCAAAGGGAGAGATCCTTACCATGCGATGTATACCATGCTCGGTCTTAAGATAACCATAAGCATAGGGCCCACTTGCCGTGAAGGTCACATTCTTGATGCCCGCCTCGTCGCCAGGGAGGGAATCGATCATTTGTACGGGAAAACCCTTCGCTTCACACCAGCGCAGATACATCCTCAGAAGCATTTTTACCCAGTCCTGGGCCTCTGTGCCGCCGGCACCGGCATTGATGGCGAGGATGGCGTTTCTTTTATCGTCTTCCTCCCCCAACAGGGACTGTATTTGAAGTCCCTTGATTTGTTTTTCGAGGCGGGAAACGTCGGTTTCAACCTCTTTCAGCGTGGGCTGATCCTCCTCCTCAAAGGCCATTTCAGCGAGAATTTTGGCTTCCTCGGCCTTTTGGTAGAACCCCTCCCATTGGGTAATGTGCTCCCTCATGGCAGCGCTTTGCTGGTTAAGCTTGGAGATCTCCTCCTGATCTTTGTTCCAAAAATCGGCCTTCGCCATCGTTTTTTCTATTTTTTCAAGCTCTTTCCGTTTCTCATCTAAGTCAAAGATGACCTCGTAATTCTTGGAGTTGATCTATCATAAGGTCTATTTTTGTCATCACTTCTTGGTTCATGGCTTCTTTCCTCTTGAATTTTAAACCTATTTTGGAAGGAAAGACCGAATGCCGTGTCGATCTATTCTGTTTTCCGGTCTTTCATAAATAATTTCTTATAACATAAAATAAAAAAAATCAGAATCAAGCTGATAAATAAAAGGCCTAAGGAAAAAAGGTCGCCGTGATTTGTATAAAACCCCTGCAAACCCTCAACCGGTTGGACCTTCTCAACCAGCACCTCCTCTTCGAAGAGGGATCCCCGGGAAATAATCTCTCCGGTGGTGCTGATAAATGCGCTGATACCCGTGTTGGCGGCCCTGATCAACGGCCTCCTGTTTTCGATAGCCCTGAAGACGGCCATAGACAAGTGCTGATGAGGGGCGCTTGTCGCCCCGAACCAGGCATCATTCGTCAAGTTGATTAAAAGGGCTGCGCCCGCTTTGGTTTGTTTTCGAGCCAATTCCGGAAAGATGACTTCGAAGCAAATCAGGATTCCCGCAGGAGCGGTTGACAGGGGCAGGGGTTCAATTTTATCTCCGGGGGCGAAGTCTCCTGCCGCCGGAACCAGCCGGCGAACGAAAGGCAGCAAATTCCTGAGAGGGACATATTCCCCAAAGGGCACGAGGTGGACCTTATCATACGAACCGGAAAGCCTGCCCTCCGGAGTCAGGCTACAGGCACGATTGAAGTACCTTAGCGCTCCATCCTTTCTTTCATGGGCGGGGCATCCGAAGACAAGATCGACCTTTTTGCGCCGAGCGATTCGAACGACCCTCTCAGAAAATTCGGTCTTGTCCTGAAAAAAGAAGGGCATGGCCGTTTCGGGCCAGACAACCAGTTCGATGCCTGAGGCGAATGCTTGCTCTGTGAGCCTATCATAGATATCAATGGTCTTCGACTGATAAGCGGGGTCCCATTTGACCGATTGATCCATGTTCCCCTGCACAATAGCGGTCCTCAAGGGACTTCCGGCCTGTCCCTCGCTCTTTATCCCCTCGAGGCGCCGGCATCCATATACAAGGACAAACAGGGCGACGAACACCACGATCGGAGTCTCCCATCTGAGAGATCCTTTTCCGGAAAAAGAGCGATTGAAAAAAAGCGCATAAATGAGCCCATTGCAGAGGACGATCAAAAAGGAAACGCCGTAGACTCCAGTCAGCTCTGCTATTTGGATCAGCAGGAGATTCTTGTACTGGCTGTATCCCAGGAGGCACCAGGGAAACCCGGTCAAGAAATTGGCCCTTACGAATTCCAGACTCACCCAGATGGCGGCGCTCAGGAGGACCGCAAAAAAGAAACCACGGAGTGAAGAAATCAACAAGGAAAATAGGGCGTAATAGAGGGCGAGATAGAGACAGAAAAGTCCCAGGATGCCGGCGCTCAGAAACACATTCAGCCCACCGTAGTGTCCGAGGACCACAACGATCCAATAGATCAGAGTCAGATAGTGGGCAAGACCGGCGATCAGGCCAAGGCGAAATGCCTGCAAAGGAGATTCATCGGCTGAGACCTTGAAAAGAGGAACCAGAGCAAACCATGCGAGGCACTCCAACCTAGCGGGAGGAAAGGACGCCGTCATCATCACTCCCGAGAGAACGGCATAGAGGCATTTTTCCAGGGAAGTGGCAGCCATTGTGGAAGATGTTATCGTTTTTGAAAGAGCCGGAGCAGGGCGTTTTTTCATCGTGTCAACAGGGTTCGGTTTCATCGGAGGAAGACGAGAAAGATAGGTGACGCGTAATGTGTATCTTGTTTATTTTTCTGTCGTCTGCAGAGGAGATGGTCATTTCGAGGTCTTGATAGGTGACCCTTTCCTCGACCTTGGGTATCTTGCCCAGGAGATGGATGATCAAGCCACCGACAGACTCGAATTCACCCTGAGGAAGATGGGTTCCGAAATGTTCTTCCAATTTTTCAACCTCGAGTCGGGCATCGACGATGGCGTTGTTTTCATCAAGAACCGTCAGAAGCGGGCGCTCGTCGTCATGTTCGTCCATGATTTCACCGACGATTTCTTCTATGATATCCTCAATGGTGATGATGCCGGCGGTTCCTCCGTATTCATCGGTTACGATTCCAATGTGCGTCTTCTTTTTTTTGAGATCCTTGAAAAGCTCGCTGACCTTCTGGGTGCGGGCCGTAAAATGGGCTTTCCTCAAGATCTCACGGGGAATTTTCAGGCCGGGCGCTTCGCCCCAGAACCTCAGGAGGTCCTTGGCGTGGAGTATGCCGACAATGTCGTCTATGCTCCCATCATAAATAGGTATTCTTGTGTGCCCGCATTCAGCCACCAGCTTTATAATCTCACCAAGGGTTGATTCGATGGATGCGGAAGATATCTCTGTCCGGGGGACCATAATGGAATAGGCTTCGGTTTCCTTGAGATCTAAGACACCGAAAACCATGTCCGATTCTTCACCGGAAATCAGACCCTTAGCCTGGCCCTCGTCCATGAGGTCATGGATTTCTTCGGTGATGTCGTTCCCCTGATGGAGGTGGGGTTTTTTTTTCCTTAGAAGGGATCTGATCACATCGATCAGGCTTTGGTGAGAATCTTCGTCCAATGAAATTTTCGGCCCCTTGCGTTTGAATTTCTGTCCCGCCCGGATGATCTGAGGTTTGAACATCAATGGTATTTTTAACTCCGCGCCGAAAGCCCCTTACTCCCCCGCCGGGATCAGAAATGGGGATGGATTTTTCAGGCCTATATATGTTATTTTTATCTTAATTTGCTGTCAAGTTCTAAGCGAAATGCCGAACGGTAGGATCTCCTGATTTCAGCAATGATCTGCGAATGTGGGGGTGGATTTAGGGATCGAGAAAATACTTGACTTTACGCGATCATGTGCTAATGTACCCAATTACTTATTAGTAAAGGAACACGCAATGGCCGCCTTGATTGGAGAACGGAAAAGGTGGTCGGCAGGTGCTTGCGGGCATAGCTCAGTTGGTAGAGCACAAGCTTCCCAAGCTTGGGGTCGCGGGTTCGAACCCCGTTGCCCGCTCCATACGTTTTAGTTAGTATGGCCTGATTCCCTTTTTGAGGTTGTCATCCATATTGCATGGATGGGGTACTTCGAATTGTGGACATGATGTTGGTTTTCTCCATTGCTGTATGGCTTCATGCAATGCTTAAACTGACAACGAATCAGTCTGCAATGAGGAAGCGGGTCTTATAACCCGCTTTTTTTATTATACGAAATGGTCAGTAAAGTCCAATTGATAGCACAACAGATTACCGATCTCGTCGCGGTCGTAATAGATGAAATGGGTTATGAACTCATTGATGTAGCGTATCTTTCTCTTCGGGGCAGATGGGTCCTTCGGTTGTATATTGACAAAGAGGGCGGCGTCACAATTGATGATTGCGCACGCGTGAGCAGGGAACTCGGCGATCTTATCGACGTGAAAGACATCATTCCTCATGAGTATGTGCTGGAAGTTTCATCACCCGGCCTTGACCGGCCGCTCAAAAAAGAAAAGCATTTCCTTGATGTCATCGGGAAAAAGATCAAGGTAAGGATGGCCGATCCCACCAATAAACGTAGATATTTCAAGGGTTTTTTGAGAGATTTTCATGATGGGACCCTTGTTTTGGAGACAGAGGGAGGCGAAGTTTCCTTGCCTTGGCAGGATATAGAGAAGGCCAACCTGGTTTATGAATTTGATTCATAAACCCGTTGCCTTGTCGGCGAATAGCCTGTCTTGCTGTGGGCTTGTTTGGGTTTTGGAAACTCGATTCAGGAATGACTGAGTGATGATGGCGCCGATATTCCCTGAAGAGGTATTTCGGTTAACCAAATCCTGTATCCCTGTGGCTCTCTGACCGGATTCCGGTCGTCCGCGGGCCCTCGGTCTCAGAGACAGTTCCGGAACTGAGCAATTATGCTGTTCTGCGGAGTCGCCCTGGTTTTTTCGAATCCCGCTGAGCGGGATTTGAGAAGAAAGGCTACGCGCTGGCGTGCCCTTGATGGGTGGGCACCGAATAACCCTTATAATCCGCGGAGTGAAAACAAGATGGTAACAGAGCTTAAAAGAATCATCGACCAAGTCAGTCGGGAAAAGGGTATCGATCGTGAGGTCTTGATCAGCACCCTGGAAGATGCCGTCAAGGCGGCCGCCAAAAAGAAGATGGGTCCAAGTTATGATTTAGAAGTAAGTTTTAATGAAGAAATCGGTGAGATCGAAGTCTTTGAGTTCAAGGAAGTGGTGGAAGAAGTCACCGACGAACATCTTCAGGTTTCGGTTGACGAAGCTCACGATATCGATCCCGAGTCAGAAATTGGTGACAGCCTCGGCATTAAGATGGATACGGATCTGTTCGGCAGAATCGCAGCACAATCCGCGAAACAGGTCATTATGCAGCGATTGAGAGAGGCCGAAAGGAATCTCATCTACGACGATTATAAAGATCGGCGTGGCGAAATCATCCATGGCATCGTGCAGCGGTTTGATAAAGGCTCGATCATCGTCAATCTTGGACGAACGGAAGCGGACCTTCCCGTCAAGGAGCAAATCCCCAAGGAGTCCTACAAGCAGGGGGATCGCGTGAGGGCCTATATCCTGGATGTGAGACAGTTCAGCCGCGGCCCCCAGATTATCCTTTCAAGAACGCATCCTAATTTTCTGTCTGCACTTTTCGAGAATGAAGTCCCGGAGATTTCCGAAACTATCGTCTCTGTTGTCCAGGTTGCCAGAGAACCCGGAAGCAGGGCCAAGATAGCGGTATCTTCAAAGGACAGTGATGTGGATCCTGTGGGGGCCTGCGTCGGGATGAAAGGCAGCAGGGTGCAGGCTGTCGTTCAGGAGTTGCGGGGCGAAAAAATTGACATCGTGCCCTGGGATGACGACCCTGCAAAGTTTGTATGCAATGCCCTGGCTCCCGCGGAAATCACAAGGGTTGTCGTCGACGAGGATAATCAGGCCATGGAAGTGGTCGTTCCCGATGACCAATTATCGCTTGCAATAGGAAAGAGAGGCCAAAACGTACGACTGGCCTCGAAGCTGTCAGGGTGGCACCTCGATGTGACCAGCGAGACGAACTACAACCGTGCCTTGACGGAGGCCTATGATTCTCTTTTGAAACTGGACGGAGTCGGAGAAAAGACCGCCCTTAATCTCTACCAGGCGGGGTACAGATCCACGGAAGATGTGGCCGTGGCTCAGGTTTCCGATCTGATGGATATAAGGGACATTGGAGAAGAAAAAGCGTCAAAGATTATCGAAAGCGCCGATCAGTACCTGAAAAGTGAAAAGCCCTTGGAATTGAAAGATCAAAAGGAACTGGCGGGTTCCGGCGATGATGCCATCTTGACGGAACAGGTCGATGATGGGACATCCCTTGAAGAAGATAAGAAACCTGCGGTTTCCGAAAGCGTCCCGCCTGAAGCCGCCGCTTCGAAGGATGATGCGACTGTTCCCGCTGATGAGGGTGTTGATAGCGATGAAATAACCTCCTCAGATTCAGAGGAGAAAAACCTTGAGGACGAACAGAAACCTGAGGAGGATACAGGACCGGATGATGGAGGTTCTGTCGATTCCGAGGATATCAAGGACCCGGCCTCCTGAAGGGCTTTTTGGGTTCTCCAGGCAATGAATTGAGCAAAGCATGACAAGATTGACGGCTTGATGCGAGAGGTAAAGGACCATATCCCAATAAGGACATGCATCGCCTGTGGTGCCAAACGGCCGAAAGAAAGCCTCCTTCGTTTTGTGCTGTCCCGAGAGGCCCAAGTTGTCCAAGACAACCTGGGAAGACGGCCTGGCAGAGGAGCTTACATATGCAAAAATAAGCCATGCTTGAACCAAGCGGTCAAAAAGAACCGTTTCAACAGAGCGTTCAGAAAAAAGGAGGTTCTTTCCGTGAAATTTGTGGATGGTGTGGATATTGTAAAAGAACATTAGGCATCACAAACAGATATGAGCCGGGGCTTTGTTCTGTTTATGAAAAAATTGGACCGACAATGCTCTCATCCTCTCGGCACGAGACTTTTTGCGAGTAAGGAGATTGATAAGATAAGTATCAAATTAAATGCAATTTCGGGGGATTAGATGGCTAAAGTCAGGGTCTAC
>CAZXWJ010000227.1:0-7049 GCA_964644375.1 uncultured Desulfobacteraceae bacterium
ATCTCGAAGATATCCGGCATGACACCCAGCTTGGCGCCGGTTCCGACCAGGACCAAACCCTTCAAATTTGGGGAAGGGTTCAATGCCAATTCCTGTACAATGGCGCCTCCCATGGAATGACCGGCGAGGACAAGGGACGTATCCGGGACAACCTGTTTTACGGCCTTTCGAACCCATTCGGCATAGGCCGGGATCTCCTCTTCGCCGGAACCGCTGGAGCCCCCGTGGCCCGGGAGGTCCATAAGGTAGACCGGATACTTTCCCTTAAAGAAATCGGCCTGAAGAGCCCATGTGGAGGCATCTCCCCCGGCCCCGTGGACAAAAAGAAGGGCCGGGGTCTTTTCCGTCCCTTGAATTTCCGGCTCAACAATGTGAATATCCGTTCCGTCTATATCAATCAGCATCTTTCATCCCTTATTCATGAAATTCATCAGGGGGGTAAAGATGAACCCTCAGGCCGGCGCCCAGCACCTTACGCCGCCAATATCTCATCCTTGATTTGGGAGACATCCCGCTTCTCGGACATCATCCCGGTCACCTTCTGGAAGCCCTTGGTGTCCCCCAACATAATACACCCGATGATTCGATTATCGTCAATTACAATTTTTTTGTAGACCTTTTCGTCCCGCACGACCTGCGATTCGAATTTGCCGTCCGCATCGATATCGCCAGCAGAGGCCAGATCGATTCCCACGACCTTGAGGGAGTTGGCCATGGTGGTGCCGTCATATGAAGCGGCTCCTCCTGCCATATTGATGCCTGCAATCCTGCCCTGTTCCATGGCTGCAGGCCAGATGCCGTAAGGAAATCCCCTGAATTCCGCCACGTCTCCTGCGGCATAGACATCAGGCCTGTTGGTCCGAAGGTGTTCATCCACCTTGATCCCTTTGTCTTTCTCGACACCCAGTGCCTCGGCCAGTTCGAGATTCGGACGCACACCCGCGGAGATGATGACCATCCCTGCCGACAGGGTCTCGCCTCCTTCGAGACGAACGCCGGTGACCTGATCCTCACCCGTGATCTCCTCCGTCTTCGTTCCGAGCCGGAAGGAGAACCCCATGTCTTCCATGATGGTCTGGAGCCTCTTGGCCCCATCCACATCCAACTGCCGGGGCAGAAGTCTGGGGAAAAACTCCACGACCGTGATCTTCTTGTCGAGTTTCCGAAGGGCATTCCCGGCTTCCAGACCCAGAAGCCCGCCGCCGATGAGGATTACATCTTTTAGACCCCTGGCCCGGGTTACGATATCCCGTGCATTCTGAATGGAGCGAAGGGCGAAAACCCCCGGCTTGTCGGCCCCCTTGATAGGGGGGATGAAGGAATGACTGCCAGCGGCCACGAGAACGACATCATAGGAGTACTCCTGGTTATCCCCTGTAAGCAGCACTTTTTTCTCAGGGTCTGCCCCGGTAACGGGCGTCCCCAGTTTCAGATCGATGCGATTATCCCCATACCACTGCTTTTTTTTGGCGACAAGGGCTTCTTCCTGTATGTCTCCGGAGATAAATTCGTTCAGCCTGATCCGGTAGTAGAAGGGAAGGACTTCATCAGTGACGATGGTTATCTGTCCCTCCGGGTCGTTTTTTCTGATGTTTTCAGCGGCCGTTGTTCCAGCGACACCGTTTCCAATAATGAGATACTTTTTCATCCTAATGCCCTCCGTTTTCCGGGATTGGTGTTTTCGTACGATTTTACCCCCATGCTGCAAAAATCCGCATAGAGCAATCAGCTATCAGCATTCAGCTCCATGAACTGTTTTTTTAGTGGTTCTTGCTGATCGCTGACCGCCCGAATCCGAAAAGAGTCCTTTCTGGATGAGAAAGAGCCATGACCCGGGACCTTCATCATTTTAAAAGTCTAACCGCAAACATTTTTTCAATGTTTCCTGTGCGGTCTGCGGTAAAGGGGCTCCAGCCTGCCGGGTGAGAAACCTACAAGACAGCCCGCAAGAATCATCTGATTGATGATAGTCGTTCTGGCCACACCGAAACGATCCCAGCGCCTGGCGGAGGTGACGGCTTCGGCAGGAGCGATGCCGATCCTTCCTCGCCCGGCCAACCGTTTTACAAGAAGAAGATCTTCAGCGATCGCCGTTTCGGGAAAACCGCCAATGCTCTCAAAGAGTGCCCTTCGAATAAAGAGCGCCTGGTCGCCATAGGGGAGATGAAAATAACGGGCACGAATGTTCGTCAGAAATGCCACGAGCCTCATCAGACAGCCCTGCCTATCGGCCCTGAAGCGAAAGGCCCCGACAACGATCCTGGGGTCCATGAGCGTCTCGAAGACATGCCCCACATACCCTCGCGGCAGACAAGTATCGGCATGCAGAAAGAGGAGGACCTCTCCCCGGGCCAGCGCCGCCCCTCGATTTTGCTGAAGGGCCCGCCCTCGGCTACTCCGCTCAACCCGTGCCCCGGCCCGGGCCGCTCCGGCCATGGTATCGTCCCGGCTCCCCCCATCCACAACAATCACCTCGGCATCCACGTCCCGAGCGCTCTGAACGGTCTTTTCAATGCCTGAAGACTCATCGAGCGCGGGGATGATCACCGAAAGATACGGCCCGGTCACACCCAAATCAGACCAATTGGCATGGAGGTCTTCAACCCTATCCACATCGGTCATGGGATCGAGTTGATAGACGCTGAGCCCTTCAGTCCCGGCGGCTGCAAGGGTTTGCGAAAGGACATCTTCGGTGCCCCATCGAATTTTGCGAAAAAGGTCGACGGGGTGCTTGAGCCCCAGGAGCCAGTAGCCACCATCCGTGCTCGGACCCAGCACGAGCCCCCGGTCTTCAAGGGCACGGAGGGCCTCTTCCAAATGACGGGCCTTCACCCCAGGGATGTCCGTTCCCAAAAGCACGACACGCTGGCATCCCGCCTCAAAGGCCCCGAGAAATGCGGCATACATCCGATCCCCCAGATCCCCCGGAACTTGATGAGAGTAAAGGAGTTTCTTCCCAAGCCATCGCTTCACCCCGGCCCTTGTCCCACCCTCCTGACAAAACTCGATTTCGACACCGGAACAAAGTCCCAGGGGTTTCAAGGCATTTAAGATTTTCTCCGTGAGCCTCCGCTGCAATTCGGCTGCGCCGGCCGGTCCCAGCCCCGGAATGAGGCGTGTTTTCGTTTTCCCGGGCACCGGATATCGTCCAAACAGGATAATTCGGTCCTTTCCCTCGCTCCGCTTACTCACCATGCCTATTGAAAGCCCTTTCTAAAAATCCTATAGATGTTACGTTACGGGTCAGTGGAGGACATCCGATTTCACGATCAACGACCTAATCAAAGGTGACCACAATCTCATCAAAGGTCTTTCTCCACTTGGGCGGATGAAGTGTTTTGCTTTGGTCGAAGTAGCCCACGGCCAGTAAAAGCGGAATCCAGAAATTGTCGGGAACGTTGAAGGCCCTTCTCACCCCGTCATGATCAAAGCCGTCCATGGGATGGGTATCCAGGCCCAGGTGTTTGGCCGCGAACATCAGCCCCATGGCAAAAAAACCCGTGTTCTTGCAGGCGAAGGCCTGCTGCTTTTCCGAATTCGCGCCGTAGAGGCCCTGACAGGCATTCAGGAACCATTCGTGCCGGTCTTCCGCCATGCTTCCCGAACGAACCATCTCCTCAAAGTTCTTCTCCACGAAAGGGTGTCCGGCCTTCCAGGCGTCCCGATCCGCAAGAACGATAAAGACCAGGGGGGCCTCGCTGACCTTGGGTTGATCCCAGGCCAGTTGCCTCAACTTTAACTTCTCCTCCTGATCCTTGAGGATCACCAGGTACCAGGGCTGAAGATTAAAGCTGGAGGGCACCCTGGCCGCCATTTCGATCATTTCTTTTGCCAGTTGATCCGGGACCGGCTTTTCCGGATCAAAAAAGTTGACCGCCCGCCGTTGATCGATGACATTCTTGAAGTCCATGAAGGTTCTCCTTTCTGTATCAAAAGGTTTATTTTTTTCACAACTTCAATAATGATGACTTCTCTTCTGACTCTCTTTCCTGCATCCGGTCGCCAGATCCAAAGCACACCGTGCCGCCCCCAAAAGGGCCGCCCTGTCATTCAGGATGACGCGAACGGGAATTTTCTTCATGAAATCGCTGAATCTGCCCTTGTCTGTAAAGGCCTTCATAAAAGAGCCCTGTTTCAAGACCGGCAGGATCTTCGGGGGAATCCCCCCGCCCAGATAGACCCCACCCGTGGCCATTCCGGTCAGTGCCACGTTCCCGCAAACGGCCCCGAGGATTGAAGTGAACATCTTCAGCGATGCCGCACACAGGCGATTGCGGCCCTTCAGGGCCGTTTCCGAGATGACCCTGGCCGGGTCTCTTTCTTCAAGCAATTTGGAGAGCCACGGAGGCTCCTTGTATCTTCCCGACTCCCTGAGCCAGGAATAAACATTTACGAGTCCCGGTCCAGACAGGACTCTCTCTATACTCACATGGCCGAACCTCTTATGAAGATATCGCCATAACGCGTTTTCATCCTCATTGGCAGGGGCGAACTCGACATGCCCCCCCTCCGAGGGCACGGGGAGTAATCGAGCGCCGTCATAAATGAGCAGTGCCTGGCCCAGTCCCGTTCCGGGGGCTATGAGGGCAAGATTGCCGCGCTTTTCGGCCCGGGTCTCGTTCAGGGTGACGAGATCACGGCCCTTGAGGAGAGGAACGGCCTGAGCCGTAGCGGTCAAATCATTGATGAGACGCAAATCCGGCCATTTAAAACGTCTTTTCAAGCGCGGCTCAGAGACATGCCAGGGCAGATTGGTGGTCCTGCTCTCCCCTCTCATGACCGGACCCGCAATGCCAAAACAGGCGGACAGGACAGGAGCAGGGTGCACTTCAAGAAATCCGGCAATGAGACTCTCAAGATCCGGGGTTCCACGGCTTGAATAGGTTTCACATTTTTTTAAGAGAGGGCGCCCGGTTCCCTCGATATAGAGACCCAGGTTGGTTTTGGTACCCCCGATATCCCCGGCCAAAACCATGCCCTTTTTTATGGTTTTGGTATTCATACCGGCACTTTTCCTATAATGATCGTTTTCAAATGGAGACATGCCGAGGCCCTCATCACGACCTTCATGGCTCTACCGCGTCTATGATCGTCTTTATCCCCTCGGCAACATCCCCCGTGACATGAAATCCTATCACCTTTCGGTTTGCATCGACCAGGGCCCGGCGGTCGCCCAGGGCCTGGGCCATTTTCAACACCCCGAAGGAGAGAGTGGAACCCTCCTTCCCGGCTTGGTCGGGGATCGGAACATCTTTTTCCGTTTCCGATGTGAACTGCAGGAAGAGCCCTTTACCGCCATCCCCCTTGTGAAGCTGACCCGTGGAATGAAGAAAACGAGGACCGTAGCCGAGTGTCGTGGCCATACGGTATTTTTTCTGAATCCGTTCCCTCAGGTTCTGGAGCATCGCGTACGTCTTCTCATCGGGCTTGAGATAGGCCTGTAGAGCAACATAGCCCCTGCCCCCGACCGGGTCTCTGCCGGGATCGGCCCTTTCCAGGAATTCTTTCAGTGCCCCCTTGAGCTCGCGTATCGAAGTATCAGCCGTTACGAAGAGGCCGTCGGCCTCAAAGGTCGGCTTTGCCTCTGGCAATCGCCTTTCTTTTTGGTAGGTCGCCACCATCTCACGCGCAAGGATCTTGGCGGATTCCACGTTCGGTTGGTCAAATGGATTGATCCCCAGGAAATGCCCGGCCACGACGGTGGCCATTTCCCACCGGAATAACTCGCCACCCAGGTCATAGAGGTCTTTCAGGTCGAGCCGGACCACAGGGTGACCCGCCGCTTCCAGGGCCTCGACCTTCCCATCATGATGGTGGTCATTCTCCAATCTCAGATAGACAAACAGCCTGTCCCCGGCATAGTAACGGGGCTCGGTCGGCAATTCTCCTTCAACCGGGAGGATTCCCCTGCCTTCTTTTCCTGTGCTCTCGGCAATCAGTTGCTCAACCCAGGCCCCGAAAGGGGCCAGGGGCGGTGAGATGATCAGCGTGAGCTTATCCCGGCCCCGGAGGGCCAGTATCCCGATCACGGCCCCCAGCCGAGCCCCGGAATTGTCGCCTCCTACCGAACAGGTACAGCTCTGGCAGTTTTGGGCCACCCCGGAACCCCTCTCGAGGAGTTGTTTCAGATCCATCCCGACCAGGGCCGCCGGGACCAAACCGAAATAGGACAGGGCCGCATAACGGCCGCCGATATTGGGGTCATTGAGAAAGGTCCGGCGAAAGGCCAAAGTCTTTGCCATGGCCTCGAGGGAACTGCCGGGGTCGGTGATGGCGATGAAATGGGATCCCACCCGGTCAGGTCCCAAGGCCTGTGAAACGGAGGTGTAAAAATACTTCATGAAGGAGAGGGTCTCCACGGTGCCGCCCGACTTGGTGGAGACGATGTAAAGGGTCCTGGCAGGGTCGAACTCCCGAACATAGTGCAAAATGACTTCAGGGTCTGTACTGTCAAGGACCGACAGATCCAGGTAACCCTCTCTAAAACCGAAAACGCGCCGGAACATTTCCGGGGCAAGACTGGAGCCGCCCATACCCAGCAGCAGGGCGGAGGTCATGCCTGCAGCGCGCACTTCCTGCACCAAATCCGTTATCGACGGAACCGCGTCCACCATGACATCGGGACAGTGCAGCCAGCCCAGACGATTGACAATTTCCCCCGGATCCTCTTTCCAGACACGGTGATCATGGGCCCAGATGCGGCTCATGACCTTCTCTTCCCGAAGTTGGGTAAGGGCATTCCGCACGGCTCCCCGGTGTGCCCCGAGATTCTCGGAATAGGCCTTTTTGCCCTCTGCAAGGTACCGCTGCTTTTCGGAAATGCTTTGCAATAACCCCTCAAAGAGTTCGGTGAAGGCCTCCACACCCTCCTCCTGAAGGCCCCGGGTAATCTCATCCAAATCGACTCCCAGACCGGAAAGCCGCCTCAATTGGGTTGTGGCCTCTTCGAGACCGTCGGTCAGGGTCCCGGAGAGGGTCCCATGGTCAAGGAAAGTTGTCAGCGTCGCGGGGAGAATGGTATTGACCGTATCCGGTCCGATGAGGGCGTC
>CAZXWJ010000228.1:0-6974 GCA_964644375.1 uncultured Desulfobacteraceae bacterium
GGACGCCTTTGTCACGGCAAAATCTGGCGGCAAGGCAGTTATAAAGGATCATGGATTCTGCCACCATTATCCGCGCAGGGGTGTTCTGTTCCACCATGATCAGGTCGATCATGGAAGCGGCGTTGATTTGGATGGCAATATCAGGCAAGGACAGGACCATGGCCCCATCGTCCAAACGTTTCTTGTGAAGAATCCTGCTGAGCCGGTAGAGCGTGTTCAGGGTCTCATCTTCCTGATAGGAGGTGTCGACGTGAGTGTAATCCAGTCGCCGTCGGACCCTGATCAGACTTGGCGTAAACCGGGAATCGAGCAAGTTGCCGCTCTTGTCGAATCGGCAGAAGAGAGACAGCGCCCCCCGATCGCAATCCTGTTTCAGGCTGAGGAAATCCTGAGAAAGCTCGTGGGGTAACATAGGGACCTGCAGGCAGGGAAGGTATAGGGAAGATCCCCTTTGAGAGGCCTCTCTGTCGAGAATACTGTCTTGGGCTATGGCGCTCGCCACATCGGCGATATGGATCCCCAAGTGAATCTCATCGCCTTGGATCTCAACGCTCAAGGCATCGTCATAATCTCTTGTCAGGGCACCGTCTATCGTGAAAACGGCAAGATCCCGCAGGTCTTCCCTGTCCGTTTCCTCCACATCCAGCCCGATCATTTGCTGAGAGGCCTGGATGACACCTTGATTAAAGGTGGTTCTGATGTCGAAGCGAATGAGGTCAAGGTTCTCATCTTCGTTCCAGACACCAAGTTTAATCAGAAAATTTTTTGCTTTTCCGATATCCGAGATTCCGGCCCTCAACAGGAGATCTTTGCCATATCTGAAATGAGACGACTCCTTTCCGAACACCGCCAGGTCTACAAGAAGCCGAATGATTTCCTCCTTGCAGGGCGGGTCCTGCACGGTCTTGTCCGCATGGACCGCTGAAAGCCATTTGCCGCCCAGATTAAGGAGTTCTTCCCTTGCCCTGTCTTCTTCTCTCTGGCGTAAAATTTGCTCAATCCTGCCTTCGGAGTTCGGGAAAAAGCGGCTGTCCTTCATCTTAAAATAAAGTTTGTCTTCGAACAGGGATCTGAAAAGAGCCGAAATATGGTCATCGGTGACGGTATTCCCGAAGCAGATTTCGGCCAGGTATTTACCGTCAAAGTCGTCTCCCTCATCCCTCACCAGTTCCCAGAGTTCCAGGAGTTCGATCTGCCTTTTCAATCCCTCCCGTGTTTCCTCCGTTTCTCTGAGGCGGGTCAAGAGCTCTCCCCGTGATCGGCTGATATCCGCGGTTCCATGAGAGACCAGGAGGGCTCTTTTAGACGGAAGATTGATCTCACGGTTGGTGGGAGTCAAAAGATGGAGCTTGTTCCCTTTATCCCGCAGGCAGAGTGTACAGATGAAACTGCCCTGGTCTATGTATTCTATGATTCTGCCTTCGTACATATCCGTGGGTCTTTCCCTTTTCATTTAAATATCCGAGGTGTGAACACCATCCACCGGATGTTCACCCCCGAGCATGGGGCCTTTGCCTCTGCCCCTTGCAGGTGTTCCGGCATATAAATAAAATTTAAGCCGGCATGAAAACCGGGATTTTTTTTCGCCGATCGGGTTGCGAATGCGACGGCTGCGCTCTGTGCCTCTTTCAGATAAAAACGCACCCGCACCGGACATAAGGGCCGGAATTGGGCCCACCGAAGACAGATACAATTTGATGCATCATGTACACAGTGACATTCCGCGGGAGCCGGCAGACTGATGCAGTGAATGGAGAGGGGGCCGTTTCTGGATGGAGCGTAGCCAACGGTCACAAAGATAAGTAACAAGAGAGAGAGACGATGTCAACGTCGCCCTCCAATAATCTTGACTTATTTTTGCCTCTTAAGTAGGTTTTGATCTATAATTTTCTTAAATATTCTTCGCAGTTGCAAGTCATTTTCATCTGTTTTCTGGAATGACCTTTCATCCGGGCCATCGGCCGCAGGATTTGACTTGACCGACGGAAGGAGCAGCATGCCCGGCGGTCAGAGAGGTGCCTGTATTGATGAAAACATTTTTTCGAATATTGTTGATTTCCCTGATGATCAGTGGGCCTCTTCCGGCGAAGGCCTCGGAAAATAGGGTTTTGGGCCAATCCGAGTCCCCAACCGAAAAACAGGGTTCGAAAACGAATCCCGCAATGTGGTTTGTTTCTTTCTATAGAGCGCATATTTCCGCTGTGGACGGAGACCGTTGCCCGAGCCTTCCTTCCTGCGCGTCCTACAGCGTCAAGGCCATGAAAAAGCATGGCTTTTTTGTGGGTTGGATGATGACGGTCGATCGGCTTATTCATGAGGGAAGAGAGGAATCTTCGGTATCCCCAATGGTCCTGTCGGAAGGAAAGTGGAAAATATATGATCCTGTCGAAAATAATGATTTCTGGTGGTATCACCCTGGGAGAGAATATCATGAATAGATGGTTCAGGCTGCTTCTTTTGGGATTCTTTCTTGGCCTGGCAAACCCCGGGAATCTCCCGGCAGCCCAAATTACCATTGACAGTGTGGCCCAGTTCACCTACGCCCGTCATCTTGTGGAAAAGAAGGCCTATACGCGGGCCATCACCGAATTCGAACGGCTCATTTATTTCTTCCCTGAAGACGAGCTTGTGCCTGAGGCCGGTTATTTCATCGGTCTCTGCCTTTTCAAAAACAAGGCCTTTGAGGAGGCCAGAAAAATCTGCTTTGATTTATATCGGGACTTTCCGGCCAGCGTCGTGGGTGGAAAGGCCTTGCTCCTGATCGGTGAAACCTATTACACGCAGAGGGCCTTGCCCGAGGCCGAGCGTTATTTCAAAATGGTTATAGAAAGATATCCGGATTCGGATTTTCGAAACCGTGCCGTTTACCGATTGGGCTGGATCCGGATGCAGGCCGATCAGTGGCGGGAGTCGTCTAAAACATTTGCGCAGGTGGACAGGGAGAGCCCCTTATACCCCAGCGCTGCTGAACTTTCCGAAAGGAGTTTGGGAGGCGAGGCGCTGCCCTACAAAAGCCCTACCACCGCCGGGGTGATGGCTGGGGTCCTGCCGGGGCTCGGACATGCCTATTGCAATCGTTATAAAGATGGTGCGGTTGCCTTTTTTCTCAACGGTCTGTTTATATGGGCTGCCTACGAATCCTTTGATAATGACCATGAGGTGCTGGGCGGCATCCTGACCTTCCTCGAATTGGGATGGTATTCCGGCAACATCTACAGTGCCGTCAATTGCGCTCACAAACACAACCGTGCAGCTCGGGATAAATACCGTCAGGGACTGAAGGATCGCTTTGATCTCTCCCTTTTCACAACCGGGGAGAGAGACCTCGGGCTGGTGTTTAAATGCGAATTTTAGGGGCATTGCATTACTCGAAGGAGTCTGCTAGACTTAATTAGATTTGATGTTACGCAAGCATTCTTATCCCTTGGCTCTCCTCGTGCAAGCAGGCGGTCGGAGACGTTCCCCCGGCCCGGAGCGGATCCTTTCACTCTAGCCCCTCTCGTCGGATAGGGGTTTTCGATCACAAGACTCTCTATTCATTTGCCTTTTGAAAAAGACATGGTCCATTCATCAGACGGAGCGAAAAAATATGAATAAATCGGCATATGGCAGACGTATCGCAGCCCTTCGTGAGAAATTGCTGGGACATAAAGCCGATACCGCCTGGATCGTGCAGCCTGAGAACAGACGTTATCTCTCAGGGTTCAAGGCGGAAGACGGGCAAATCAATGAATCGTCCGGCTCTCTCCTTATCAATCAGAAGGCCTGCATCCTCATCACGGATTCCAGGTTCACGATCGAGGCCCAAAAGGAGGCCCCGAATATTGAGGTGCACACCTTGAGAAAGGGGCTTGTAGAAGATTTCCCCACTCTGGTGAAAAAGATAGGGGCAAAGGTCCTGGGTTTTGAAGAAGAGTCTGTGACCTGGGAACTCCATCGGCAATTGGCAATGCGACTGAAAAAGCTGGAGAATCCGGTGAAGATGACCCCATTGAAGGGATTGGTGGAAACCCTGCGGGAGATCAAGGAACGGGAGGAGGTCAAGGCCATAGAGGCCGCGGCAGGGCTGATGGACGCGATTCTGTCACAGGTTGTCGAAGGTCTTGAACCCGGCCTTACGGAAAAGGAAATCGCCTGGCAGATTGAAGACCTTGCCCGGCAAAAGGGGGCGGACAGCCTGGCTTTTCCGAGTATCGTGGCCTCAGGACCTAACGGTGCGTTGCCCCATGCCGTGCCTTCGAAGCGGAAGATTCGTGAAAAGGAACCTATCGTTTTCGATGTGGGAATCAGACTTGATGGATATCGAAGCGATATGACCCGAACCGTTTTCCTGGGAAGGCCAGGCCCAAAATTCAGGAAGATTTACCGGACGGTTCGGGATGCCCAGCTTGCTGGCCTGGAGGCTGTCCGGCCGGGTGTCAAGAGCACCATTCCTGACGCAGCGGCAAGAGACCTTATTCGGGAGGCGGGTTTCGGTGAATATTTTGGACATGCGCTTGGCCATGGGGTCGGACTGGCCACCCATGAACGGCCCAGGCTGGCCCCCAGGAATCCCGTGGAATTGAAAGAAGGCATGGTCGTTACGGTTGAGCCGGGCATCTATGTCCCCGGCAAAGGCGGGGTCAGGCTTGAGGAAACCGTTGTTATCGAAAAAAACGGCCCCAGGATCCTGACGAAGGACAGCCACCTGTACGATTTTTAAGTGCGAAGGGCCCGTTAAAAGATAAAAGACCTTATTTTTTATTGATACGGATTTATAAAGCGTGGCGGGCTCGTAAAAAATCCACAGGAATTTTTTGCGAGTTCAACCCGAAAAGGACATGCCCGATTTCATGCAGAGAGGAAAATACGTTAGCCAAAAAGATTTGTTGGCCGACCAGTTTATCCATCATTTGAGGGTCGAGAGGGGGCTGGCGGAAAACACCATACAGTCCTACAGCCGTGACTTGGCAAGGTTCCTCAGGTTTCTGGAAGAGCGGGAGCTCTCCCCCCCCGCAGTTACCCGGAACGATCTCATGGACTACATGGCCGCTCTTGACGGCGAGCTATCCCGCCGGAGTTCGGCCAGGAATCTATCGGCCCTGAGGATGTTTTTCCGTTTTCTCGTCTCGGAAGGAAAGATGACGCAGAGTCCTGCAAGACATTTGGATTCCCCGAAATTGCCCCTCAAGCTTCCGAACATTCTGAGCCGTGCAGAGGTTGAAAGCCTCCTCGCCCAGCCGAGAACCAGAGACTGCCTGGGGCAAAGAGACAAGGCCATGTTGGAAGTGCTCTATGCCACGGGTCTGCGGGTCTCCGAGTTGGTCGGGCTCAAGATACCGCAGATCAATCTGGAGGCCGGTTTTGTTCGAACCATGGGAAAGGGGGCGAAGGAAAGAATGGTCCCCATGGGCGTCAAGGCCATTGAAGCCCTTCGGATCTATCTGTTTGACGGGCGTGTCACCCTGTTGAAAAAGGGTGGGGCCCCCTATCTCTTCCTGAATATGAGAGGTGGGCCTCTGACCCGTCAGGGGTTCTGGAAGATCATCAAAAAGCATGGTCTCCAGGCAGGCATTCCGAAAAAAATTACCCCGCACCTTTTGAGACACTCCTTTGCCAGCCATCTCCTTGAATGCGGGGCGGACTTAAGGGCCGTCCAAATCATGCTCGGGCACGCAGACATCTCTACGACTCAGATCTATACGCATGTCACCAGAGAACGACTGAAAGAGGTTCACAAAAGGCACCATCCCAGACCGTGAGGGGATGATGCCAAGGTTCTCGGAATTCAACATTTTTGTGTCCCGGACCCCCTGGCGCGTTTTTGGAAGGCGGATGAGGGCAAAATGGCCAAAGTGATCAGCATCAAAGATCGGCTCGGTGTAGGGCCGGATAATTTGATTGCCTCAACCCCTTGGGAGTTTCGGCGCTCTCATTGGCAGAGCCAGCACTTCATCCAGATCCTGAAGGCCGGTTCGGCCCACCTGGAAAAGCAAAAAAGAGAAGGCGATATAAGGGGCCTCAGGGGGCGAATTGGCTTGCCGCCCCACACCGTCCTGAGTGGTGGTATGGCCAATACGATTCGAGCTCAGTTCGAATACAGAGACAATGAGCCGAAGATGAGAGAGATTTATTACCTGGCCGGGCTCATCGACTGCATGATCAACCAGGTCAATCCTCTTTTGAGGACGGATCATATTAGACATTTGTATCAAAAAGTAATGACCATGAAGGGGTTGCTGGGTTTGAATTTATATGGGGCCGGAGCCGTAGACCGGGTCCTTCTGCCCCTGGACGGGCGTTTTTTTAACCACTCGGAATACCGAGAGACCTTGTCATCAGCCGGTTCCATGAAGGCCCTGTACCTTGCCATCAGGGAAGGCACGGAGACCATGTTTGATGTTCTTGCCCGGGAGTATGTCTTCTATACGCCGGGCAGGGGAGGGGACAATCATGGCAGAAGAATCCGGTGACGGCCAGGTTCCGGAAATGGGCCCGATAAATGAAAGACCTGCCCAAAAAGATTGGGATTTCGGTAAAGTGAAAACAAGCCGCCGTCTTTTTGATGTCGTCTTCGGCGGTGTCAGTGATGACGTCATGATCGTTGATGCCGAATTCAATATCAGAGAGGTGAACAGGGCCTTTCTGGATCGATATGGCCTTCACAAATTCGATGTGCTTGGGCGGAAATGTTATAGTGTAAAAGAGCATGCCGGAGGTCCCTGCAGTCTTCGGGACAAGAAATGCCCACTTGAGCAGGCAAAAAAGACCGGGAGTCCGGTCGAAATGATTCACCCTCACCAGCCCGCCGAGGGAGATGTGAGGGAATTCGTTCTCATGATGTATCCTTTTTCCGGAGAGGGTGGACAGGTCGACGATTTTTTTGTCGAAATCGCACGGGAAGTGACCGATTATCCGGGTTTGATCAGAAAGCTCCAGTCCTCGGAGGAAAGATTCCGGGCGATTCTTGACACGGCGACCAACGCCATCCTCAG
>CAZXWJ010000229.1:0-6970 GCA_964644375.1 uncultured Desulfobacteraceae bacterium
ATGCCGTAGATGATGAACTGGGTGAGTTCCTGAATGAGATAGAGGTCGCGGGTTACGGGGAATAACAGCAATGTCCCGAGTACGAGCAACCTGATGAGCTTTACCCGCATGTTTGATCCGGATATTAAAACTTTACCCATTTCTTTTGGCTCCTAACAGGCCCTGAGGTCGAATGCGTATCAAGATGATTGCGATTATAAATATGACGATTTGCGCGGAGACCGGGGTAAATAGCGTGCTGATCAAAGAATCTCCGCCTCCCACTATGGCTCCGCCCACCAGGACGCCTCCAAGAGTGCCTGCGCCACCCACTAAAATGGAAAGGAAGGCCGGAACAAAAAAGCCGAGGCCCATCTGGGGGTCGCAGCTCATCAATGGCGCCATGACCGCACCGGCGAGACCGGCGACGGCCGAACCGAAGGTAAAGGTCGTCCGATACATGCGTCGTGTATTGATACCCAGGGATGCGGCCATGTTTTTGTTGGCGATGACGGCCCTGGCGCCAAGCCCCAGATCGGTCTTGAGAAATAGATAAAAGGTGATGAGAATAACGATAATGGACATGGCCATGATGAAGAGGCGATAGGCCGGATATTCCAGACCGAAAAGACTCACCGTCTGGGGAAGAGGCGGTTTGATCATGAGGCCGGCAGGGCCGAAGATAATGATCACGAGTTGCTTGATGGCGATGGAAATGCCCCAGGTAGCAAGAATGGTATCCAGAAATCTTTGATAAAGATGCCTGATGCAGAGAAACTCGATCACCATGCCGAGCAGCCCTACGACAATGGGCGCCAGGATCAGACCGGGCCAAAAGCCCAGGCCGATTTTGTCCGTCATGACAACCGTATAGGCCCCTAAGAGGAAAAATTCACCGTGGGCCATGTTGATCACATTCATGAGACCGAAGATGATCATCAATCCCATGGCCACAAGAATCAAGACAAGTGTAAAATTGAGTCCGTTCAAAATTTGGATAATGACATCCACCATGCTATCACCCTTTTCACTAAACGGTCATGTGTCGAGTAATGATCGCGCAGTCCTCTTGAACATCCTGAATGGAACAGGTTTCAACGACGCGGCCCTTTTCCATGAACGCACAGTTGCCCGCAACGCTCAAAAGCATGTCCACATTTTGTTCGACAATGACAACCGTAAGCCCTGTCTCCTGGTTGATTTTCCGAAGAATTTTACAGATCTGATCGACGATTGACGGTTGGATGCCCTCTGAGGGCTCATCCAGGAGCAACAGCTTCGGATGGCTCACGAGGGCCCTTGCAATGGCGAGCATCTGCTGCTCTCCCCCGGAGAAAGATCCTGCCCGCTGATTCTGCCTTTCAGCGAGGATGGGGAAGTATTCGAAAATTTCTTTGGGGATTTCCCGCCTGCTCCGGGGATTCCGCAAAAGCCCCAGCCGGAGATTTTCCCATACGGTAAAGTCGTTGAAAATTTCACGTCCCTGGGGAACATATCCGATGCCGGCGGCTGCAATCTCATGGGTCCGAAGCCCCTCAAGGCGCCTGCCTTCCAAAAGAATTTTTCCCGAACGGGGAACAAGGAGACCCATGATCGTTTTCAAGAGGGTGGTCTTCCCCATCCCGTTTCTGCCCATGAGCGCCTTGATCTCCCCATGCCGGACGGAAAGATCGATGCCCTGTAATATCAGGCTTCCTCCATAGGAGGCGTGGAGTCCCTCAATGGTCAGCATCCTGTCTCCTCCCCAGATAAATGTCGTGAACCTCCTCGTCGGCCTGAATTTCTTCGTAGTTCCCTTCTCTGAAAATGGCGCCTTTATACATCACCGTGATACGGCTGGCGATTTCCTTGACAAATCCGATGTCGTGTTCGATGACAAGGATGGAGATGTCGGTGGATTTGGAAATTTTCTTAATGAGATCGGCTGTCTTGCGGGTTTCGGAGACGGTCATTCCCGCAGTGGGCTCATCCAGGAGCATGAGTCGAGGTTGGCTCGCGAGAACCATGCCGATTTCAAGCCACTGCTTCTCGCCGTGGGCCAGATTCATGGCCAGTTCTTCCGCCTTGTCCTCAAGGTTTATCCTTTCCAGGGACTCCATAATCTTCCTGTGGGATCGTGAGTCCGTGCTGGAGTCGGCCAGCATGGAAGGTCGTTGCGACGAAAAAAAAGGCACGCAAATATTCTCGTAGACGCTCAGTTGATTGAATATGCCGGGAACCTGAAATTTTCTGCCGATGCCGAGCCGGCTGATGGCATGAACAGGTTCTCCGCTGATTTTTTGGCCAAGGAAGAACGCCTGACCGGAGGTGGGTTTGTAATATCCGGTGATGACATTGAACAGCGTGGTCTTTCCGCAGCCGTTGGGACCGATGATGCAACGCAACTCACCTTGATCGAGTTTCAGGGAGACCCGATCAACTGCGGTCAGACCTCCGAATTTTTTGGTGAGGTCTCTGGTTTCAAAAATGGTATGCATAGGCCTTAGCGCTCCTTGAGAAGAGAATGGGGAGCGAGAGAACAGATCCCTCTCTCGCTCCATGTTCATGCCTCCGCCGGATTATTTTGTTCCATCCATCTCGCGGCCTTCACATTGACTTGCCGCCCGAATCGGGCCCATGTATTTTTTCATTTGGAGCTTGCCGCCCATCACCTCGGCGATGAGCATGTTGAGCGTCATGTGATGGTCTTCGTGCATGGTCACGGTGCCGTTACCCGCCACCACGCTTTGACCGATCATGGCGTCAATGATTTTTTCCTTGTCATCGGAATTAGCCTTTTCAATCGCCTTTTTGAAGAGCATGACAATGCCGTAGTGGCTGTCCGCATAGAAGCTCACAATGGCCTTGTCCCCGAACATTTTGTGTTGCCGGGCGACAAAGTCCTTGGCATCGGGGCGATCCAGCGACTGAATGAAGTGGTTGCAAGTGATGACCCCTTCGGCCTGGTCACCGGTCAATCCGGACATGTAGTTGTCATTGAAACCCATAAAGGCAATTTTTGCGTGGTCTTTCATCCCGAATTCGCCGAACTGCTTGACAAAGGTCTGTCCGTCGGCTCCGGGGACGGTGAGGACGACCACCTTGGCCCCTGATTTCCGTATCTTCTGGATGGTGGTGGCAAAGTCTTTGACCCCAAAGGGGGTGTACTCCTCGGCGAGCACTTTGCCGTTATTGGCCGCGATACCTTTTTTGATGGCGGCGTTCATCTTATGGGGCCAGACATAATCCGACCCAAAGAGATAGAATGTGTTCCCGTAATTTTCGACCAGATAGGGGATGAAGGGCTTGATATAGTGATCGGGAATGGCGCTGTAGCAAAAGACGTAACGGTTGCAGACACCCGCCTCGTAGTCCGTGGCATAAAGCAAGGGTGTCTTGAGTTTTGTCAGGTGGGGTGTCATGGCATCTCGATTGGCAGACGTAATGGGACCGAGAATCGCATGCACCTTGTTTCGAAGGATCAGCTTTTTGGTCTTCTCAACCGCCGTTTTAGGATCGGTTTTGTTGTCTTCGATGATGAGTTCTAATTTTTTTCCCCCAAGCACTCCGCCGGCCGCATTGATTTCGGATACGGCCATCTGCGCGCCCTGAATGCCCTGCTGCCCGAAAAGCTCCAGTCCGCCGGACAGTGGCAGAACAACTCCGATTTTAATCGTATCATCGCCGGCAAGAGCCGCACTGGGCATTCCCAGAAGGAAGACCATACCCAGGATGAAAAATAAACCCTCAAAACCGTGTTTCTTTCCTTGAATCTTTTTTCCAGTCATTCGTGAATCCCTCCTCTCTTTTTTTGTGATCCCGACAACCCTGCCTGGATCGAAGAAACGATGAAAACACCGACGTTGCCATGTCGGACAGAACACACTTGGAAAGGCACTGCGGAATTATACTGAAAAAGATGTATGCGGTTAGCCTTTTGAAAAGAGATTGTCATAACCTCCAAATAGCTGAACGCGTTGAAAAAAATAAGCAGTTTTCTGAAAGGGAAGACCGGAGCGGTGCAACTCCCCATTTTCCTTCGGCCCAGGGGCTAAGGTACGGTTTTTCATTTGATCGCCTTTATCACATCCAGAAGTTCCCCTGATTCACACACCTCCCCAAAATGAGTGGCAATATCGTAAAGTGATGACTCCTGCTCCCTCGGACCGGTTGCCTCAACGCAATCCCTGGGGACGATCACTTTGTATCCGCGAAAAAAGGCGTCATGAATGGTGGATCGAACGCAGATGTTGGTTACCACTCCCATGACGATAAGGGTGCTTATGCCCATATCCTTGAGGGTCAGATCAAGATCTGTCTCAAAAAAACCGGAAAAACGGCGCTTGGTTACCTGAATATCGTTCGGGTGCGGTTTAAGGGCTTCTATGACTTGGGCGCCCCAGGTCCCCTCTAAGCAGTGTTCTCCACGCTTAAGGAACTCCCGATCTTCCTTCAGTCCCGGGCGATGCGCATCGTTCACGTAAAGGACGGGAATCTCACCGTCCCGGGCAGCCTCTATGAGGGCCTTTTGATGGGGGACGATATGGTCGCCGCCCGGAAGAACCATTTTGCCTCCCTCAACCAGAAAATCATTGACCATGTCGATAACCAGGATCGCCGTTGCGTCGGGTTCAAGTTCCCAGGTTGTCATTTTTCTGACCCCTGAAAAGTCGTCCGTCTTCATACCTAAACCTCCTGGGTAAATTTCCCTAACGGTTTGTTTTTTGAAATGCATCTAGTTATGGATGGATTATGCTAATATTTTTTTAAAAGGCTAAATTAAGATGATTTTTTGGCCTTCCTGTCTATTGTCTATTGTCGACAATTTATTGTATGGTATCATATTCTGTCAAGGCAAAAGTCTCACGCCATGCAGCCCCTTGATAGGATGGTTTATATTTTGCGCCTTCCCGTAGCGGAATCAGTTCCCCAACTTTCCCGGAAAGAATTTAAAGGCAGATAGTCGAAGCTTGATCGGATCTTTGAAGGGGGACCTTGCGAGCCGATGGACTTCAGCTGCCCGATAAATAGATAAAACGCAATAAGCGTGCAGGGGAAAGATCATGGAACGCCTTCAAGGTCAAACTCATTGATATGATTTGCTATGCAGAGGCCGTTCACCCGTTCATTGAAGTACAGTCTGTCGGGTTTCTTTACAAAGTGTTAATCCTGCTTTATCATAAAGGGCGAAATATGGATACGAAAATGGGGTCTTCTTCTTGCCGTTCAGAATCCACTTGGCCGTAACACCTTGCGTGCAGAGGTATTGGAGTACCCACGGTATTATTTTTGCTTTAAAATGGACCTGTTATAACAGCTTCCGCCAATGCTCCAGACCCCTACCAGGGCTTTCATCCGTTTCGCGTCGGTCTCGTCCCAAGACAAAATCTTCAGACAAAAGGATCGAGCCCACCGAATTCGCTACGATGTCAGTGATACCCCGTCAGTCGAGGGGACTCTGAGGTGTAACCATTAGCTCATCGGGCCGGGGGGTGGGTTTTGCCGAAATCCTGATGCCAAGATACCTGAATCGAAAAACCACGGCTTGTGGTCACTATAGGGGAAAATCATATCATGGGTGGTATAGCAATCAATGCGTTGCGCTGTGTCGGGTGTAAAATTTGTCTTAATGCCTGTTCCTTTTTCCACGAAAATGAGTTTAACCCGAGTTTGGCGCGTCTGATCATCTATATGGAGCCTTTTTCGGGTGAGGTGGTTGGGGAAGTGCTGGATAGTTGTGACCTGTGTGGCGGAAAACCCGAGTGCGTTCGATGGTGTCCCATGGGAGCGATAAAATATTCAAAACGTTGAGAAGGAGAATCAGACGTGTCGGAAGATATTTTTGGATGGGCAGGTAAAATTCTTCGGGTGGATTTGTCTACGGGAAAGACCTGCCATGAGCCGACCATGGCCTATGCAGACAGATTCCTGGGCGGTGTGGGTGTCGGTATGAAGATTCTATGGGATGAAGTCCCCCCCGGGATCCATCCCTTTGATCCTGAAAACAGACTGGTTTTTATGGGGGGGCCTTTAACGGGGACGATGGCACCGTCGTCGGGGAGGTTCGAGATCTGCACCAAAGCTCCCGGCGTTGACCCGTTTGTTCCAACCCGCTCCGGAATGGGCGGATACTGGGCGCCCGAGTTGAAATTTGCAGGCTATGACGGTCTGATCGTCCAGGGAAGGGCTGAAGGCCCTTGTGTCCTTGAGATATTTGATGATCGGGTAGCCATAACCGCGGCCCCTGATCTGTGGGGACTCGATACCTATGAGACCCAAAGAAGGCTCTCAAGAAAATTCGGAAAGCATGCCAGGACGCTTTGTATCGGGCCCGCAGGTGAAAATCGGGTCCATTTCGCGGCGATTATCTCCGAGAGCGGATATGCGGCGGCAAAGACCGGGATGGGCGCTGTCATGGGGGCCAAGAATCTCAAGGCGATCGTCGTAAAGGGATCAAAGGGCCTGAAGGTGGCCAGGGGCGATGAATTTATCGATCTGTGCAGGGATGTGACCCGGCTGCTTCGAAACCATCCCATGCGGAAATGGACAAGCCAGGGACCGGTCAAGGGACAAATGGAATTTGCACAACGCCATCGCACCCGGTTTGCATCCTGTTTCAATTGCCCCGTGGCCTGTCGCTCCTTTATCAACATGGAAGGCCTTGATGGGGGGGAAGTCATGTGTCTGTCTCAGTACTACCTCAACCTGGGCGCCGTGAACGACAAGGCTGCATGGTTGGGAAAGGTGCTTGGGGATAAACTGGGCCTTTGCGACTACACGCTCTATGATCTCCTCGGGTGGTTGCACGAGGAATACGAGGTCGGGCATATTACCGAGAAAGAGACCGGGATGGCCTGGGGCACCTTCGGCACCGAAGAGTTTATCCAGCAGACGCTCCATAAGATATCCCATCGAATCGGATTCGGGGATGTGATTGCCGATGGTCCCGCCGGGGTTTTCAGGTATCTCGGCGAGAGGTCCCGCTCCTCCTATGAGGCCCATTTTCCGGCAC
>CAZXWJ010000230.1:0-6911 GCA_964644375.1 uncultured Desulfobacteraceae bacterium
CAGCCTGCATGATCCCGGGACCTCCTCCCGTAATCACCATATATCCCGCCTCGGCAAGTTTTTGTCCGAAAAGGCGTGCGGCCTGGTAGGCGGGTTCATGGGGTTGGGTCCTTGCGGAGCCGAAGACCGTGATTTTTTTCACATCGCGATACGGGCCGAAGACCTTGGAGGTAAATCGCATCTCCTTTAAGGCGGTGTTCATGAGTTTCAGGTCGGCCTTCAGGTCATCTTCCTGACCGGCCTTGAGGGCAGCCAGGAGCATTTCCCGGACGATCCCGGGACGGCGGATATTCCCCACCATGTCCATTAACCGGTCGATGGCCTCATCTGCAGGACCGTTCGTCTTTGTAAAGTGGAGTTCCATGGGTTCATGCGCTTCAGCATTCGGATTTTTTTCCATTGTGGCCTTTCCTCTGCATCGAATTGATTGGTCGTTAAAAATCTATATCAGTATAGAATATCGTGAGATATTGTTATAGGAATATTAGCGGGTCGTGAGAAGCCTGTTTGTTTTTGTCTCTACCAAACCGAACGAATTCGTGAAAAGGCTAATTTTTCTACGGACACGGAGAACACGAAGGGTAAAAGAAGAGAAGAGCAAAACATAATATGGTTTTTTTTATTTAAATTCTCTGTGTCCCAGCGCCTCTGCGGGAGATAATGTTTTTGGCTTTTGACCTTGTTGTCATGGTGCTGAGCGTAATGTTCCTTGACCCGCCTGATCGGCATGGCATATTCTTTAAAATTATTCATAATCCATGCGCGAACTGGTTTGGAGGATAACCCATGAAACTGAGCCTTAATAAACTGAAAAACTTTAACGGGCCCAAAGGGCCTGTGCTTCTAATCATCATGGACGGTATCGGTATCGGCCCGGAAGACGAGAGCAATGCCGTGTATCTGGCCAAAACGCCCAACCTGGATCGGTTGTTCCAATCCAAACTCTACGCCCGAATCCGAGCCCATGGGACCGCCGTGGGACTGCCTTCTGATAAGGACATGGGGAACAGTGAAGTGGGGCACAACGCCTTGGGGGCGGGAAGGGTATTCGACCAGGGTGCGAGGCTTGTCAACCGGGCCCTTCAAACGGGAAGGATCTTCGAGACCGAGATCTGGCGGAAGATCGTGGAGCGGGGCAAAAGCGGAGGGGCCCTTCATTTTATCGGTCTGCTCTCGGACGGAAACGTCCATTCTCACATCGATCAACTCTTTTTGCTGATCGATCGATGCGCCGAAGAGGGACTCCCAAGGGTTCGGGTCCATCCCCTGCTCGACGGAAGGGACGTGGGGGAACGGTCCGCATTGGACTATCTCGTTCCCACCCGGGAGAAACTCACGGCCATTTTCGAAACCCGGGGCCTGGACTATTGCATCGCCTCCGGTGGCGGCCGCATGAAGGTCACCATGGACCGCTATAACGCCGACTGGAGCATCGTCGAGCGCGGATGGAGTGCCCATGTCCGGGGAAAGGGCAGGCCTTTCAGCTCGGCGGAAGAGGCTGTTAAGACTTACTATGCCGAGGACCCGGGCATCACGGATCAGTATATGGATGCCTTTGTGATCGTGGATGAAAACGGGATGCCTGTCGGCCCCATACGAGACGGTGATGCCGTCATATTTTTTAATTTTCGGGGTGACCGGGCCATTGAAATATCGAGGGCCTTTACAGAGAAAAATTTTTTGGAATTCGATCGGGGGCCGCTTCCGGATATCCTTTATGCCGGCATGATGGAATACGACGGAGACACCCACATTCCGCCGAATTATCTTGTCACGCCTCCGGACATAGAGCGCACGGTCAGCGAGTACCTTTGTGAACAAGGGGTGACGAGTTTCGCCGTATCGGAGACCCAGAAGTTCGGACATGTCACCTATTTCTGGAACGGTAACCGCTCCGGGTATATTGATCCGGCGCTCGAGACCTATATTGAGATCCCGTCGGATAAGATCGCGTTCGACAAGGCCCCGGGGATGAAGGCCGTTGAGATCAGGGACAAGACCATCGAACTCCTGAAATCGGGAAAGTATCGCTTCGGGCGCCTCAACTTCGCCAACGGCGACATGGTGGGGCATACGGGTGTCATGGAGGCCGCGATCGTAGCTGTGGAGACGGTGGATCGATGCGTGGGCGATTTGTTGCGCGTCGTCGAGTATATGGAAGGCATCGCCCTGGTGACGGCGGATCACGGGAATGCCGACGTCATGTTCAGCCTGGACAAGAACGGGATGAAGAACATCCGAACGGCCCATTCCCTGAATCCCGTCCCCTTTGTCATCTTTGATCCCGGGTACGATGGGGCCTACGAGATGGCGGATATCGGAAATCCGGGGCTCTCAAATGTGGCGGCTACGCTGCTGAACCTTCTGGGCTTTGAGAAGGTGGAGGACTATGATCCTTCTTTGATTCGTTTCAATCCTAAAAATTACCATAATATTAAATAAATAGATAGCTAAGTTAATGTTATGGTTTAATTAATTTTAAGCTGGTATTGCTTGAGGAGAGAAATGAAAAACAGAAAACCCCTTTTATACGTGGGATGGCTTTGTCTGATGCTCTGGGTCGTTGCGGTAAATCCCTGTGCGTGCTCGGCCGAAGGCCTCGACGACCTGACACCCAGGCAAATCCTGGACAAGGTGGACGATCTATTCCGCGGAACGTCGAGTCATGGCCGCATGACCATGACCATTGTGACGGCCCACTGGTCGAGGACCCTGTCTCTCGATTTTTGGAGCGAAGGAAAGGAAAAGTCGCTCATGCGGATCCTTGCCCCGAAAAAAGAGAAGGGTACGGCGACCCTGAGGGTGGAAAACGATATCTGGAATTATCTGCCCAAGGTCAAGAGAGTCATCAAGCTGCCTTCATCCATGATGTCCGCTTCCTGGATGGGGTCCCATTTCACCAATGACGACCTGGTCAAGGAGAGCCGCATGGCCGACGACTACACCTTCGAGGTGACCTTCCGGGGACAAAGGGACGGTATGGACATCATAGAACTCACCTGCCACCCCAAACCGGAGGCAGCCATTGTATGGGGCCGGGTGGTCGTCACGGTGCGGAGAACGGACTATTTGCCCCTTGATACCAGATACTACGACGAAGACTTGAACCTTGCACGGACCATGATTTTTTCGGACATAGGGGCCTTTGGGGACCGCACCCTGCCCAAGCGCATGGTCGTGGTCCCCGAGGACAGGCCAAATGAAAAAACAGACGTTTACTACAGCAAAATAACCTTTGACCCTGTCCTTCCCGAAGGCACCTTTTCCCTCCGCAACCTTCAGAAATAGAGGGGTGAATCCATGACCGTTCTTCGTTTTGCCTGGAGAAACCTCTGGCGGAACAAACGCCGAACAGCGGTCACCATGGCGGCTGTGAGCCTGAATGTGGCTATTCTCATTGCCAGTTCGGGCCTGATGGAAGGCATGCTGGAAAATTTTATGTCCAATGCGACAAATCTGGTCACGGGTGAAGGGCAGATCCATGTCCCCAAGTTTCTCGTGGACCGGTCCATGTACAAGGCCTTGAGATCTCCGGGGGACATCCTCGACCGGCTTAAACGGGAAGGGATTCCCGCATCGGCCAGGAGCTACGGGTTCGGGCTTGCCGCCCATGCGACCAAGTCGGCGGGGGCCCTGTTCTGGGGGGTTGATCCATCCCTCGAACGGGAGGTATTCGATCTGGCAAAGCACGTTCATCAGGGCAGGTTTCTTTCCCCGGAGGCCGGGGGGGGCATCGTGCTGGGCAAAAAACTGGCACGGTCCCTGAACGTCACGATAGGGGATGAGCTTGTGGTGGTGGTTCAGGCCGCAGACGGTTCCCTGGGAAACGAACTCTACGAGGTAACCGGCATTCTCAAGTCCGCCGGGGACTCCATTGACCGCAACACGGCCATCCTGCATCGGGCTGATTTCGAAGCCCTGTTCGTATCAGACGGGCGCATTCACGAAATCGCCATGAATTCCCGGGGGGCGATGCCCCTTGAGATCATCAGTGCCATCGGGTCTCGGGCTGCACCGGGTGCGGAAGTCAAGACGTGGCGTCAGCTCATGCCCTCGCTATCGGACATGGTCAATCTCTTTGACACGTCCATGTGGTTTTTCTGGGCGATATTTTTCCTGGCCGCGGGCATGGGAGTCATGAACACCATGCTCATGGCCACCTTTGAGCGAATCAGGGAATTCGGCGTGCTCAAGGCCCTGGGCGCGACCCCCTGGCGAATCATCAGGGATGTGGCCGCCGAGGCCCTTTTGATGGCCTTTGTGTCCTCGGTGATCGGGCTTATCATCGGTTTACCCGTCGCTTACTATCTTCAGGTCGTGGGACTGGATCTGAGTGTCTTTGCAACGGGGGACGTCACCATCGCCGGGGTCGCCTTTGATCCGGTCTGGAGGGCGGCCATTTCGGCAAAGAGCATCTATGTGCCGGTGGGGGTGATGTGGATCGTGTGTCTGGTCGCATCCCTTTACCCGGCGGCGATTGCCGCCCGCCTGGATCCGGTTAAGGCCATGGTGCATGTGTAGTTCCATCCGGAAATTCATAATTTCTGGATGGCGCGATCAGCCTTCAGCATTCAGCTCTCAGCCTAATGCCCTGTTTCTTTATGGCCTTTGCTGATAGCTGACCGCTGATCGCTGTCAGCACGAATCAGGGAATGATCCGTTCAGGAAGAGCATGAACTCAAAATACCGGCCCCGAGAGGAGGTATTCGTGATTATACGACTGGCCTGGCGGAGCATCTGGAGAAGCCGTCGGCGCACGGCCATCACCGTGTGTTCCATTGCCATGGGACTGACCTTTGCCATCTTTTTCATCTCCCTGGGCGAGGGCATGTACGGGCAGATGGTGGATCAGATGGTACGCATGCAGGGCGGTTATATTACCCTTCAGCACCCGGCCTATCGCGAGGCACCTGCAGTCGATCTATGGATTCGGGTTCCGGAAAAACTCCGCAGGACCATAACCCGTTGGCCCCAGGTGGAGGAAACCAAAATGCTGATTCTGGGGCAGGGCATCGCCAAGTCCGGCGCGGGTAGTCTGGCCGCGGCGATCATGGGCGTCGAGCCGACCGTGGAACTGAAAAGTTCTCCGGTGGCCCGGAATATCGTCGAAGGCGCCTATATCGAGGAAGAGGACAACCCCATGGTGGTTGTGGGGGTTGAAATGGCCGAGAGGCTGAATCTGAAAATCGGTAAGAAAATGGTCATTGCCTCCAATGACGTGCATGGCGACCTTGTGGAGCAATTGTGCCGGGTCAAGGGCATCTTCAGGACCGGATCTGACGAAATGGATGCCTACGTCATTCAGATGCCCATTGAATTTGCCCGCCGGCTGTTCAACATGCCCGGGCAAAGCGCCACCCGGATGGGGGTGGTTCTGCGGAACCCCGACACTCAGAAGAGGGTCCTGCAAAAGGTGAGGGCGGAGGCCGGAGATGTCCATGCAGACGTCCTGCCCTGGCAAGAGGTGCTCCCTGACGTGGCCTCCTATATCAAGATGGACAAGGGATCGAACCTGGTCTTTCAGGGCATTTTGATCTTTCTGATCCTTTTTACCATTTTCAATACCATCCTCATGTCCGTTCTCGAACGCAAGCGGGAGTTCGCCATGCTTCTGGCCCTGGGGACCCAGCCGGGAAAACTGCGTCTTCAGATTCTGATGGAGTCTGTCTTTCTGGGGGTGATCGGATCCAGCTTGGGGATGGTGCTGGGGGGGCTGGCCGCCTACCTGGTCAATGCATACGGCATCGACATGGCCTCGTTCATGGGCGATTCCATAAGCATATCGGGGTTTGCCATGACCACAAAGCTGCATACCAAGCTGTCGGCAGGGATCATTCTGACGACCACAGGCATCGTGTTCGCTGCAACCGTGGTTTTGAGCCTCATTCCCATGCGGCATACGACAAAATTTTCGATTGCGGATACCCTGAGGTAAGAATTATTAGCCACAGACACACACGGACAGACACAGACAAATGAGGATAAAAAAATGTGATTTTTAAATTTTTAATGATGAATGAAAAAGAGGAAGATTAGAATATGGCAGATATTGTTCACATTCAAGGGCTCACCAAGGACTACGGTGAAGGAAAAGTCGTTACGCGGGCACTCCGTGGCGTGGACCTGGGCCTGGAGGCCGGAGAATTTACGGCCATGGCCGGTCCCTCAGGGTCGGGAAAGAGCACCCTCTTGAATATTATCGGGGGGCTGGACCGGCCGACATCGGGAATTGTCGCTGTGGAGGGAAAGGATCTGAGTAAACTCTCTGCGACTGCCTTGAGCCGTTTGAGAAGAGATCGAATCGGGTTCATCTTCCAGGCCTATAATCTTATTCCTGTTCTCACTGTCATGGAAAACGCGGAATATGTCTTGATGCTCCAGGGCGTCACTGTCCGGAGAAGACTCGACAGGGTACGAAGCATCCTGCAGGAAGTCGGGCTGGAAGGGATGGAGAATCGATATCCCGGAGAGCTTTCCGGGGGGCAGCAGCAGCGGGTGGCCATTGCACGGGCCATTGCCTCCGAACCGGCCCTGATTCTTGCGGACGAACCCACCGCCAACGTGGATTCCGGGACGGCCGCGGGCCTGCTTGAACTCATGCGGCGCCTGAACGAAGAAAAGGGCGTGACCTTTCTCTTTTCCACCCACGACCATGCGGTCATGAGGAAGGCAAGACGTTTGCTCCTCTTAAAGGACGGCCGAATCGACCACGACGGGGGCATGGTGGAGGATATCGAGGCGGCATAAGGGGTAAAAATCGATTTTTTGGCAAAAGGGCGGTTAACACCAAGGGGGTTTCGCAAAGAGGGCCAGGCTGGGCGTGAAGAAAAACCCAAAAACATATCTCTACAGAGTCCACAGAGACCACAGGGGTTTTAAGGTAAAAAGTAGTTTTATGATTTCTTACCCTT
>CAZXWJ010000231.1:0-6905 GCA_964644375.1 uncultured Desulfobacteraceae bacterium
ACAGATTCTCCTGGACCAGGCGTTTTTTCTCTGCGGCCCTCTCAACGGCAAGAACCAGTTCGTCTTCCGAAAAAGGCTTGGTAAGGTAATCGAATGCCCCCAGTTTCATGGCCTCCACGGCGTTTTGGACCGTTGAATATCCTGTCATGACGATGATGTATTCGCCCGTCTTTTCCTTTTTTACGGCCCTCAGGATATCCATCCCGTCCATATCGGGGAGTTTCATGTCCATGAGAATCACATCATAGGCGCCCTTCAGAATGGCCTCGAGCCCGGCTTTCCCGGCCAGACAGGTATCCGCTGAATGGCCCCGGTCCGAAAGCGCCAGGCGGCACCCGTCGCAAATGATGCGCTCATCATCGATGATCAGGGTATGAAGAGGACTCGAAGTCATGGCAGCAACCTGTCCCGGGAAAGATGCCCCTCGACGAGGGGGATCTCCACGGTGAAAAGGGTCCCCTTCCCCAGCTTGCTGGAGACGTGAATGCGCCCCCCGTGTTTCTCGACAATGCCGAAATTGACGGCCAGCCCGAGACCGGTTCCCTTGGATTTGGTGGAAAAAAAGGGTTCGAATATCTTTTCCATGTCCTCTGGCGGAATGCCCTCGCCTGAATCTTCCACTTCAACTCGCACATACCTGTTATCCAGGTCGACGCCACTTCTGATCTTAATCGTGCCCTCCTCCTTCCGGATGGCCTCAACGCCGTTGAGCAGAAAATTTACAAAGACCTGTTCCATTTGGTCCACGTCCAGCATCGTTTCGACCATGTTCTCTGCGAGCTTCTTTTCCACCCGGACATGCCTGAGGTGAAACTCGTTTTCCAGGATGCTCAGGGCCTTCAGGATGATATGATTGATCTCCGAAGGGATTTTTTTGGGTTCCTTTTCTCGGGAGAATTCGAGTAGTTCTTGAATGATACCCCGGCATCTGACGGTCTCGTGGATGATCACATTCAGCCCTTCTTTAAGCGGACCCTTTTCAGGTACTTTTTTGATGAGATTCGTGCTGTAAAGCAGTATGCCGGCAAGAGGGTTATTAATCTCGTGGGCGATGCCTGCCGCCATCCGGCCCAGGCTGGAAAGCTTTTCCGTTTGAAGGGCAAGGTTGTCGTACCGGATCTGTTGAGTTTCAATCAGACGGGCCTTGTCGATGGCCATGGCGCACTGCTCGGCAATGAATTCGACAAAGTTCAGTTCTTCTTGGGAAAACTTTTTCACCACGGGAAAAAAGATTCGAAGCACGCCCACGATATGATTCCTCAGAGAAAGGGGTAGATCCACCATCATCCGGATTCCCTCTTCCTGGGCCTCTTTCGGGTATTGCACCCGGGAATCCGTCCGTACGTCTTCTATGATAATGACCTTGTTTTGACGACACAGCTCGGTAATAACCTTCTGGCTGGAGACATGGCCTTTGGAAAGGTATTTTTCGCTCAGTCCGTAAGCCGTGCTCAACTCCAACTCATGGGTCTCCAGGTTGAGAATGCGCAAAAGCGCCCCCCTGGCCTGAAGTGCCTCGCTGACCTTGCTCACGACCAGGTCCAGGACCTCCTTGACGCGTGTGCTGGAGTGGACCGACCGGCTGATGTCCCGAAAGATGTGGTAAAAGGCCGTGATATTCTGTGAAGGGTCCATGGCATCTCCTCGGGAAGGGTCTGACAGGTCTGCCGGGGCAGGTTCCCGGCAGAAAAGGGTTGGGGAAAAGAGAAGGCTTTCTCGACACGCCAACGTTATTATCCGGATTCAGGTTGCAGGATTTGAAAATTATTTTGTACTGGGAATTTTTTATTTTTCCTCGGCGCCCCGCAGCACGTCGGCCTCGAAAAATATGATACTCTCGAGCCCGACGTTGTTTGCCGTTGAGAACGGTTTTGGTTGTGTTGGCCTTGACTCTAATAACGAAATGCTTATTTTGAATCTAAAGGGAATCGAACAGGACGTAATCCTGGTAACAGAGGTTGGTTATCACTGTTTGACTGACGGAAAAGATAGGGTCAATAAAGGGCCTTTAGCTCCGTTGACGTCCGTAAAGTAAATTTTTGATGGGATTGTGTGGTTTAGAATGTCTATTGGGCAGTATGACGGTTGCCTTGTAGCTAAATTTTTAAAATACGATTTGGACCTGTTCGCGGCCCCTTATCTTGATGTCCTCGGAGGACCTGCTTTTCTTAATGCCGTATTCCGGGGCAATGTTTTCACGAGCATAGTCGTCCTGCTCAAGGACCTGAAGCATGTGACGATTCGAGGCATGCTCTTCGAGATGTAAAAAAAACAGCATTTTGAATTGATCTTCAAAGGTCATTTTAAGTGGCCTGTCTATAGGGGACTTAAGTATGGGTGTTTCGGGGATAACATCCCCAACGGGTTGTAAGAGCTGAAAAAATGAATCTGATCGAAATTTTTTTGTTATGGTTAGAATAATCGCGTAATCTATATAAGTGCTTGTAATTAAAGTTTATGTTGCAGCGAAAAAATTTTACCTATTTGTCAAAAAAACTCGCCTTTTTCATCATTTTTTAATGCACGCAAAAAACCAACCGGAACCTACAAATTACACTTATACCAAATCCTTGAAATTATGTCAAAATACAATTGGCGATGACAAATTCGGTAATAATCTTTGGGCTTATGTGCCGTAATTCGAATAATCCGACGAATCTTGCGTTTGTTTCTAATCCAGACATCTGATAAATTTTTAATTAGCGGTTAATTTTCAAATTCGCGTTTTCATACTTCTGTCAATGATAACGAATATCTGCTTGTTCGCAAGGATCATTCCGATGATGAACTGAAAAATGAAGGAGAGGAAATCATGGGAGTCATTACTATTTCGAGGCAGATTGGGGCCGGGGGCTGGACCCTTGGCGAGAGATTGGCGGAGAGACTTGGATACCACTATGTTGACGAAGTCATTCTCAAACAGGTGGCCGACAAGATGGGGGTGACGGCTGAGGATATTATTTTTTATGAAAGGGACGGGGCCACAAAGCTTATGAAGTTTTTAGATAAAGTGGTGAGTCGTGATTTCATCAACCGTATGATCAGCGATAAATACGGATATCTGGAAGAAGAGCGTTATGTGAAAGTGTTAACCACTATTGTCAAAGGGCTCTACGAAAGGGACAATGTCGTTATCGTGGCACGTGCAGGCCAATATATCTTGAAAGGTCAAGAGGGGGTGAAGCGCATCCTTCTCGTGGACGATGTTAAGAAATGTATTCGCTTTGCCATGGAAAAACATAAAATGACCGAGCCTGAGGCGGAAAAGTATATCAAGAAAAAAGAGCGAATAAGAACCAATTTTTTGAGTTTCTTTGCAGAAAAGGCCTGTCACGATGACCCGAAGTTCTATGACCTGGTGCTCAACATGGAGTCTATCTCTCTCGCCAAGGCCGAAGACGTGATCCTGACCCTCATGGATCATGAGATTTGTCGTCACGAAAAAAGGACAAACACCGTGACGGTCGCTTTGCCGTCGCAAAGGGAGCGCCCAATGCCCTTGTCTCGTCCAATCCTTTCAATCCCCGGGTCCCGGTAACAAGATTCGTCAGATCCCTGGCGATAAGCTTGATATGCCGGCAAAGGATGTGGGGCTTTTCTGCCGGGGCCCCGCCGCAAAAGGCCTCCTGGCGACGTCCCTGTTCAATCCTCATGGAGTTCATGTAGTTGGGCATAATAGTCCAGGGACTCCGGATTCCTGAGGGCATCCTTGTTGAGCACCGCCTCACCCTGGATGACTTTTTTGATGGCCAGTTCCACTTTTTTCATGTTGAGGGTATAGGGGATATCCGGCACGGCGATGATCTTGGCCGGGATGTGGCGCGGTGAGGTGTTGTCTCGAATCGTCTTCTTGATCTGGCCCTTTAGATCTTCGGTCAGTTCAAATCCCTCGGCCATCTGCACAAAAAGGATGATTCGAACGTCGTTCTTCCAATCTTGCCCCACGACGACGCTGTCCTCCACCTCCCTCACATTCTCTATCTGGTTATAGATGTCCGCCGTGCCGATGCGAACTCCCCCGGGGTTCAGTGTGGCGTCTGATCGTCCGTACATGATCACACCACCCCGGTCGGTCACCTCAATAAAATCACCGTGACGCCACACGTTGGAATAGACATCAAAGTAAGCGGAGATATATTTTTTGTTTTCCGGGTCGTCCCAGAAGTAGATGGGCATGGAAGGCGACGGGGCCGTGCAAACCAGTTCCCCCGTCCGGTTGATCACCGATTTCCCCTTCTCGTCGAAGGCCTCTACTTTCATGGCCAAACCTCTGCACTGGAGTTCTCCCGCGTAGACCGCCCCCATGGGGTTGCCCAGGGCAAAGCAGCCGTTGATGTCCGTTCCCCCGGAGATGGACGCAAGTTGCACATCCTCCTTGATGTCCCGGTAGACGTATTCGAAGCCTTCCTCTGACAGGGGAGAGCCTGTGGAGCAAATCACTCTCAGAGGGGAAAGATCATATTCCTTCACCGGTTTTACTCCCGCATTTTCGATGAAATTCAGGTAGGCGGCGCTGGTTCCGAAGATCGTAAATTTTTCGTCCTGGGCCGTCTCCCACAGGGCTCCGGGATGCGGGTAAAAAGGGTTCCCGTCAAAGAGCACCACCTTGGCGCCGACTGCCAGAGAGCTGACCAGCCAGTTCCACATCATCCAACCACAGGTCGTGAAGTAGAAGATGGTCTGCTCCCGTCTCAGGTCCGTATGCAGGACGAGTTCCTTGAGGTGGTGGATCAGGATTCCCCCGGCGCTCTGGACCATGCATTTGGGAAGTCCCGTGGTTCCGGACGAGTACATGATGTAGAGGGGGTGATCAAAGGGCAACTGCTTGAACGGGATTTCGAGGCCGGACTCCTCAGACTTGAAATCCTTGTAAAGGAAGGCGTTGCGTATGTTGCCCATGCCCGGTTCCGCTTCCGTATAGGGCACCACGACGACTTTCTCTATTGAGGGCAGTTGTCTGAGAATCCCGGATACCCTGTCAAGGGAATCAAAGACCTTCCCTTTAAAAGAGTATCCATCTGCGGTAAAGAGTACCTTGGGCTTGATCTGACCGAAACGATCCAGGACCCCCTTGATGCCGAAATCAGGGGAGCACGAGGACCAGGTTGCGCCCATGCTTGTGGCCGCGAGCATGGCCACGACGGTTTCCGGCATGTTGGGCATAAAGCCCACCACCCGATCCCCCTCTCGAATGCCCGCATCCCGAAGGGACCGGGCCACCCGGGCCACTTCATCATAGAGCTGCGCATAGGTCATCCTGACGGTATCCCGTCCCTCCCCTTTGAAAATCAGGGCCACCTGATCGTCTCTGAATCGAAGCAGGTTTTCAGCAAAATTGAGCCTGGCGCCGGAGAACCATCGGGCCCCCGGCATCTTCGTCGCATCGTCAATAATGTCACTGTATAATCGGGATGCCTTGATGTCTGCGAATTCCCACATAGCCGCCCAAAAATCGGGAATGTTTTCCACGGACCACTGGTAGAGTGTGCGGTAGTCCCTGAAATTTTGGCGGTGCTTGCGGTTAATGAAATTCATGAAGCGGTACATGTTGGTCGATTGGAGGCGTTCCTCGGACGGCTGCCACAACAGTTTTGCCATAATGCCCCCCCTATTAAAAGAGTTGTCTTTCCATGATCCAACTGGATTCCGGGTTCGGTCATTCCCGTCGTCAGGATCCGACGGCAAGTTCTATCCCAATATTTTATTAATCGGAACCCCGAAAGCGAAATGGAGGGATTCATCTATGCATGGCCCGGGAAATAAGGGTTCTTGAAAGGTCGTCTGAATATCTGCTGTCTGAGATTCTCTGGAAGATCCGAAGCGGCCCCTAGCCAAATGCACTATGTAATTATATATGAAGGTGTCGCAAAATGGCTACCTTTTTAAGGGCTTTCTGCTCTCATTTGTATACTCGAAGGCATTTGATGCCTTGGAGAGTCGAATGTGCGCAGGCAATCGAAAAGGAAATGGCAGTGGCTCCCTGGGTGGGGGCTTTCTTTTCAGGCATCTCGGATTTGGACTGGATGACTTATTCTTATCGTGCAACCGTAATCGGCATTTGCATGAGTGAACATCCTTGCAACCCCGGCCGGAAGAAAACCGGGGAGGACCCATCCTGCCTGGTTATCTATAAAACTTGACAGAAATAATCGGCTTCCCTATGATGACGCTCTCCGCATCGAAAGGGGTCTTTGGAATTTCTGGTGATCTTTATCTCCTCTTGTGTCTTTCTCCGTTCAAGAAACATTCCAAAATTCTACCTCTCAAATTATTCCGATTCGTTTTCCCCCAATAGATCTCGGATGCTCATCAATTGCGGAACCGACCAAAGAAAAGCCGCCCTTGCTATCTTGACAGGAAAGGAGGTGAAAATTCTTTATAATAGAAATTTGAAAAGGCGGGTTGGAATGCATCCCGTAAAAGATACCGTTTCGAGGGATCTTTTAGTAAAAAACAACCTTTTTGGGAGGAGGGAATATCTATGAAAAAGATTAGGTTTTGTTACCTGTCGGCATGTCTTATCGTCTGTCTTTATCTCATCGGATCCGGGTCCGCGTTTGCCGAAAAGACTTTGAAGGTCGGTGTCATCCGGGATCCGGTCAATTCCCGTTACGCCACCCCAGGCGTTGAACCTTACACCACGGGCGTTTACGAACAATTGGTCGCCGTTTCCCCGGAAATGAGCCTTGTCCCCGGGCTTGCCACATCCTGGAAGCGCATTGATGATCTCACATGGCGTTTTTTCCTCCGCAAAGGGGTCCAGTACCACAATGGAAAACCCTTCAATGCGGAAACAGCCAAATTTTCTCTGGACTGGATCGTTGAGAAGATCCTCTGGTCCAAACGCCTTAGAATCGACAAGGTCAATATCGTGGATGAATATACGATTGATATCGTGACCAAGG
>CAZXWJ010000232.1:0-6899 GCA_964644375.1 uncultured Desulfobacteraceae bacterium
TCGACCGTGTTTTTCAAGGACCTCAGGATATCGACCAATGTCACGACTCTCGGTGAAAGACGGGCCGTCGGCACCAGGGTCTCAAAGGAAGTCAAGGAGCATGTCCTTGGGAGGGGAGAGAGGTGGACGGAACGCGCCTTTGTGGTCAATGACTGGTACATTACGGCCTACGATTCCATCGAGGATATCCACGGGGACCGTGTGGGCATGCTCTATGTGGGGGTTCTCGAGGCCAAATATATCGATGACTTAAAAAAAATCATTACCGTTTTCGTTCTCATGACCCTCTTCGGAATGGCCTTGGCCATCGGCCTGGGCTATGCGCTTGCAAACAACATCATGAAGCCCGTGCGTCGCCTGATAAAGGCGAGTAAAGAGGTTTCCGACGGAAGCCTCGCACCGGATATCGGCCCCATATCAAAAGACGAAATCGGGGTTCTGCAATCCACTTTCAAAGAAATGGTCGCTGCCATAGGGCGGAGGAGAGCGGCAAGCCAAGACAAACTCCTCCATTCGCAGAAACAGGCCAGTATCGGAAGACTTGCGGCCGGTGTGGCACATGAAATCAATAACCCCTTGACCGGGGTGCTCACTTACACACATATGCTGCTTCGCCGCAATGACTTGAGTGAAGAGGTCAGGGCGGATCTTAAAACCATCGCGGGCTCCACTGAACGGGTCAGGAAGATCGTCAAGGGCCTCCTTGATTTTTCAAGGCAGACGAAACTCGATCCGGAACCGACAGACGTCAACAAGCTCGTCCGTTTTACGATTGAACCCCTGGAAAATCAGGCGCTTGTGAAAGGTATCAGCTTGCTGTTTGAGCCCGGGTATGATTTGCCCCAGATTACCCTGGATCGCAGTCAGTTTCAAGGCGTCCTGATGAATCTTGTCATTAACGCCATTGATTGCACTGATTCGGGTGGTGAGATCATTCTTTCCACGGGAAGATGCCCCTTTGAAGGAAAACCCGAGAAAGAGGGTATCGAAATCGTTGTCAAAGACAACGGCTGTGGGATACCACCGGAGAATCTGGAGAGACTGTTCACTCCCTTTTTTACGACCAAGGAAGTGGGTCAGGGTACCGGACTTGGGCTTGCGGTCTCATTTGGAATCATCCAGAGGCATGGTGGAACGATCAAGGTTCAGAGTGAGTTCGGTAAAGGGAGTACATTCCGGATATGGCTACCTGTGGAGGGGGAGACGGATTGACATGAAAATTCTTGTTGTCGATGATGAGAACATTGTGCGGGAGAGTTGCCGATTGGTGCTGCAGACGGAAGGATACGAAGTCGTACTGGTATCATCCTCCGATGCCGCTCTTGGGATTATTGAGGAGCTCAATCCTGCACTACTTCTTATAGATTTAAAGATGCCGGGACGCGACGGTATGTATCTTATGGGAGAGGTCAAGGAGAAGTGGCCGGAGATTCCCATCCTTGTTATGAGCGGTTACGCAACCAAGGAGACCATTGATGAAGTCTCTTTCTGGGGCGCCGCAGGGTTTATACCAAAACCGTTTACGCCCGACGAACTCCTCGAAACCATACGTCTGGTTAGCGATAAGGAGAAAAACAATGGAAAAAAAGAGAGTGCTGGTCATTGACGATGAACAGATCGTCCTTGACAGCGTAAAAAAAATTCTTGTTCAGGAAAATTACGAAGTCGAGATATCTTTGAACGGCAGTCAGGGGCTTGAGATGGCGGAGCGGGATGAGGTCGATGTCGTCCTGACGGACATTCGTATGCCGGATATCGGGGGCATGATTGTGCTCAGGGAAATCAAACGGGTCAAACCTTTTCTGCCCGTGGTCATCATAACGGGTTACGCTTCGGTTCAGTCGGCGGTGCAGGTCATGAAACTCGGTGCGGCGGATTATCTCGAAAAACCCTTTAAGCCGGAAGACCTTATTCGGGTGGTGGCATTCGCCCTAAATAGGTCCTCTTTAAAGGATGCGGAAGAATATGCCGTGACCCATCGGGCTGAATTGCTCAAGGTCCTGGACCGTGCCGCTTCCGATAAAAATTTCGTCACCGATTTGCTTCATCACTGGGCCGATGCTCTTGACGCATATGATTTGACGTCCGCGGAGAGATTGGCCCTTCTTACAGGTGACGTTGAAGGCATAGAAGAGTGTACGGGTCCGCTCACCCCAAATCAAAGGAATTGGTTGGAGCAGCCTCTGAGCGCTGAATTTTTGAGATCATTTATTTGGTAAACCGGAACTGAAGGGAGTGTTTTATGAGTGAGAGGATGTTGATTATTGATGATGAACAAATTGTGCTGGACTCGTGTCGGAAGATCTTTTCTGAAGAAGGTTTTGATGTGAAAGTGACGGAAAATCCTCAAGACGGACTCAGATTGGCTTCAGATACGATTTTCGATGTGATTCTCTGTGACTGGAAGATGCCGGGCTTTGACGGCATGGATGTCGTGGAGGAAATCAGCCATCGCTCACCGGATTCCGCCGTGGTCATGATTAGCGGTTATCCGAGTGTAGGACGGGCCACTGAGGCCATGAAACGCGGGGCAATGGACTATGTGTCCAAGCCCTTTACCCCGGAGGAGATTTCCGAGACCGTCAAGAAGGCGGTTAAGCGCAAGGCAGATGAAGAAAAACGGGCACTGAGTCGCTTTGAAAAGGTGATGAAGGCGTTTCAGTTCCCGACACCGGCCACCGAGGACAAGGCCCCGAAGACTATTGCCGAAACCGTGGCGTCAACGGTGGGCGTCGGGAAGGTGACATCGCCCTGGTTTACGGTTTTGATCCTGGGCATCTTGGCCGGGGCCTATATCGGTTTTGGGGGGCTGCTCTGTACCACGGTGACCTTTGATCTGGGCCCCATTGTGGGCATCGGCTTCAAAAAATTTATGGCCGGATCCGTATTCAGTGTCGGCCTGATACTTGTCGTCATCGCCGGGGCCGAGCTTTTCACCGGTAACAACCTCATGATCTCCAGCGTGATGACAAAGGACATTGGATTCGGCACCATGACGAAGAGATGGATTCTGGTCTTTGTCGCCAATTTCATCGGATCCATCATCCTGGCCCTGATATTTTACTTTTCGGGACTGTGGAAGGCCGGAAACGGCGCTCTGGGGGCCGCGGCCGTCGGGATTGCTTACGGGAAGGTCAATCTCACTTTCCTTGAAGCCATTGTGCGAGCCATCGGATGTAACTGGTTGGTGTGCCTTGCCGTCTGGATGGCTCTGGCGGCGCGTCAGATTATCGGTAAGATATGGGCGATCTACTTTCCTATCATGGCCTTTGTTGCAATTGGTTTTGAGCATTGTATCGCCAATATGTACTTTATCCCCGCCGGTATCTTTTTACACAGCTGGGCGGGCGTTTCGGGGCCCATGGCCTTTGATCCGGCTTCCCTGAGTTGGGTAAGTTTCTTGTGGAAGAACCTGTTGCCCGTCACAATCGGTAATATCATCGGTGGTGCGGTTTTCGTAGGAATGAGCTATTGGAGTGCCTTTCTCAGGCCGACGGCAAAGGCGGTATGAAAAAAGGGTAGGTAGGGCTAAACAAGGGGTGGCATACCGCATGGTTCACTTGCGGTAGCGCCCCTTTATTTGCTGTTAAAAGTCTGATCCTCCGGGCCGGGGTTTCTAGATTTGATTTGAAAAACCCGGCCCTCTTCCGCCCAATGGGGCGAGGGTTTTTGAAGGGGTCGATTTTTTTCCTTTCCTTGCCTGGATATCCAGCTAAGAAAAGATGACCCGATTTTTGCCTGACTTTTTTGCTTGATACATGTTTTGATCCGCCCTCGCAATGAGATCCTTTTCATTCTCTTGGGGGGAGTACTGGGTCAAACCGATACTGACCGTCTTATGTATCCTTTCTTCTCCTGCGGGGCTGAAAGTGGTGAATGCAATCTTTTCCCTGATCCTCTCCGCCACGTTTATCGCCGCTTCACCCGGCGTTTCCGGCATGAGAACAACAAATTCCTCGCCGCCGTACCGATAGGCTGAATCGCTGCTCCTGATGCTCTCTATGATGTTTTGTCCTATTGCGGCCAGCACTTGATCTCCCTGGGTGTGACCGTAGGTATCATTGAAATGCTTGAAATTATCAATATCTATGAGCATGAGTGACAGGGGGCGTCTGTAGCGGAGCGCCCGGTCGATTTCAGATTGTAAACGAGTATTCAAATGCCTTTTATTATAGAGAGTTGTCAGGTCATCAAGAATGCTCAGTTCTCTGAACCTTTCTTCGTTTTTGCGCAGAGCCCTTTCCGCGTCAACCCTCGATGTAATATCGGTGATGTTTGTGACAACGGCGATCAGATCGGCGCTCGGACCTCGTAGGGGTGTCGAGGTGACCATGTGAAAAACACTCGATCCGTCGTTTGCTTTTCTCTCCACCTCATGTTCCACTCGCTTTCGACCTAGTTGGATTTGCTCCAGGGGACAGTCCGGAGAATGACAAAGCCGCGTGCCGAAGGCCTCATAACACTTTTTGCCTTCCATTTCATGTCTTGTCAACCGGACGGCCGTAAGAAGGGCCTCGTTGTAGCGTAGGACATTGTACCCTGGATCGATTACCAATATGCCGCCAGCCGCGGTTTTGAAAATCTGATCCATCTCCAGGTAGGCGAGCTCCGCTTCGACTGCCAGTTTATTGGCATTTGTCAGGGCCTCTTCAAGTTGGTCATTCATGAAATCCAACTCTTTTTGGTAGGCCTCGGTTTTTTGACGGCATTGTTTTAAGGCCATGAGGTCGGTGACGTGTCTGTCTGTAGCCGAGCCCCAACCTCGCAAGGGCGCAGACCCCTCAGAAAGGTCCAGAAAGAGATTCGCGCCTGCGGCCAGCGCCTCTTCTTCTTCGGCTTGCCCCGAGGTCGTCACCACGAGGATCGTTGTGTATCTGCCGACACCGTGTCGGCGAATCCTGCGGCACAGATCGACGGCTTTCAGACCATGATGATATGAACTCAGAACAACCAAAAGGGGCGTTTCCTGTTCAAAAAAACTCCATGCCCGGTCAACGCCTTTGAAGGTGGAGACATTATAACCGAACCGGATCATCTCTTTTTCAATCAAGACCTGCACTGAAGGGGCATCGGGTATGGCAATCAGAGCCTTTTTGGGGCTTTTTTTCAAAGACCTATCCATTTGCATTATTCCCTGAATTGAAGACCGGAAAACAGCCAGTTTGTGTTTTGTTCGATTTCTCGCTTCATCTTTGACACGTCATTCGGTCGGATCCCGTCTTTCCATCCGGGATAACCGCCCAGCCAGACGTAGTGCACCATTTTCTGAAAAGAAGTCCTATCGAAGAGAAATTTTCCGATGGCCACAGTCCCCTCCTGTGGCCTTATTCCAAACGGGATATCGACCCGAAATGCATATTTGTTGAGTATCCTCCTCACTTCGGATCGATTTTTCCAGCCTTCAGGCTGCTGCTTGAAGTCCTCTTGTCTTTGTGGAAAGGGAAATCGCCTATAAACAGCGCCAATAAAACCGGTGTATTGAATGCCGTGGATCGCGCCCATGAGATCCCCGATGTCCTCACGGTTTTCGATGGTATGAACCTCCCAGGAATTCCTTGTGGATTCGGTTTCCTCGACGTGGGTGGCGTGTATGTACCGACAGAAGGCGTCCGAGAAGAGGAAATAATGCTCCAAGAGAAGCAAATCCGTATCGATATTGAAAAAACCGAAGGTTATGACACCATGATTCAGCGATTGAAACCCTAAAGGCATGGTCAACCTCAATGGTGGGGAAGGGAAATGAAAATTGACAGAACATGACCCGGCATATATATTGAAATGCAAAAAAGAGTGATTACTATATTGGCTTATAATGCCCTTTCGTCTTATTCGCAAATATCTTTTTCCCTACAGGAAGAAGAAATATCCTATATTAAGGAGTCTAGAAATGCACGCTGAAAATTCCGTAGAACAGTTTACCGGTGCCTCTAAATATGTCTTGGACGAGGAACTGGCCAAGATCGTCAATATTTCCATGGCCCTGGAAATGCCGCTTCTGTTAAAAGGCGAACCCGGAACGGGCAAGACTATGCTGGCACACGCCATCTCAGGCGCGCTCAACATGAAACTCATCGTGCTCAACGTCAAATCCAGCATGAAGCTGATTGACGGCCTGTATCAATACGACACGCTTACCCGTTTGAACGACAGTCGGTTTGCGGATTCGTCCAGGGATGTGAGCAACATCGAAGATTACATCAAGATGGGAAAGATCGGACAGGCCTTTGCCGCCGATGAACGGGTCGTTCTTCTCATCGATGAAATCGACAAGGCGGACACCGATTTCCAGGACGACATGCTCGATGTCCTGGATCAGATGGAATTCGATATTATCGAGATCGATAAGGTCGTCAAGGCTAGAAATCGCCCCGTGATCATCATTACATCGAACGCAAAGAAAGACCTCTCCGATCCCTTCCTGGGTCGCTGTAACTTTCACCATATCGCCTTCCCCGAGCCTGACATGATGCGGAGCATCATTGAAGTTCATTTCCCCGAAATTTCGAAGGACTTGCTGGACAGTACCATCAAGGCGTTTTATCGTCTGCGCGAGATCCGGGGGATCGAGAAAAAACCGGCTACCAGGGAGCTGATTAACTGGATTCGTGCCCTTAAAGCGGATCCCGACTTCAAGGTCAAGGACCTGGTCAAGGGTGATGTCCCCTATCTTGGGGTGCTCTTTAAAAAGAGCCCGGACTATATGGTGGCCCAGAACAACTCTGCGCGTTTCAGATTATAATATAAGAAGAGGATCCCCGGGTTGGCATAGGGGTGCCGCTCGTCCGTCCTTCAGAGTCGGAAGAGCATCACGCGGTCAAAAATGGCCATTTGAAATGGTTGGTTAAGATATGTTTACCGAATTTTTTTACACGTTAAAAAACATGGGCATCCCTGTATCG
>CAZXWJ010000233.1:0-6861 GCA_964644375.1 uncultured Desulfobacteraceae bacterium
TTATTCGGGAAGACTTCTATTATCGGATCAGCGTTATCCCTGTTGTTCTGCCGCCGCTCAGGGACAAAAAAGAAGATATCCCCCTTCTTGTAGAGCATTTTTTGAGACTCTACGGAAGAGAGGGCAACGGGCGCAACATACCGGGAAAAATTTCGGAAATTCTCTATCACTATGATTGGCCCGGCAACGTTCGAGAGTTGCAGAGCGTGGTTCAGCGATACCTTGCGGTCGGTAATTTTGATTTCCTGGCGATGACCGGTAAGACGGACCGATCGGACAAGCACATAGAGACGGATTTCGGCAAGAAAGTCACCGATCTTCGGCAGGCCAGGGAAAGTTTTGAAAAGCGTGTCATTCTGGCCGCCTTGAATCAAAATTACTGGCATAGGGGTAAAGCGGCTGCCGCGTTAAACATTGACCCGAAGACCCTCTACACGAAGATGAAAAAAATCGGGCTGCTTTAACCGAAATTCGGGTATTTTCGCCCGAACGCCAATAATCTCAATTAAACCTAATGGTTAGGCGTGTAATGCACGGCTTGTCAAGGCGTTTATGCCCGATGCAGCCTCCTCCTCCTTCCCTTTAAACATTCGATCTTATCTTTTAAATCCCATATAAATTCGATGATTTAATCAAAATAAATGCCCAATGGCATGTTTATTGCCTTATAAAACAACATGGAACAACCCATCATCTTCGCCGGAAGGGGTAGGGGGGAAATGAAGGTTTTGGTCGTAGAAAAAGATGCTTTTGTCAGATCGTCAATCGTCGAACTCATCAAGGGGTGGGGATATGATGTCGAGGCATCAGGCACGGCGCAAGACACGATAGTAAAAGTGAACCAAACGGCCTTTGGTCTGGTCCTGCTAGACATTTCTCTCCCCGATATGCCGGCGAAGAAATTGGTAGGAAGACTAAAACAATTGAGGCCCGAAATCGGCGTTGTCACGATGACGGAACACAGCACGGATGACCTCGAAAAAGAGATCCGCACGCTCGGCATCGTCTACTATATGTCAAAGCCGGTGAATGAAACGGCCTTGAAAGACATCCTTGATCATATCTCCAGAAAGAAAAATACGGCCACTGCGAAGGGCGAAGTTCCCAAACAATAATAAAAGTCCCCGAAAACTGAATGAAGATATGTTTTGAATTCCTCAGAAATTACGTCCGGAAACTCTCTTTAAACCTCTAATTAGCTCAGAGTGCATTTGCATCGTAATACTCGCCAGATAAGCGAAGTGGTCTTCTGTAAATTTAAACTGGTACAGTCCTTTTCGCCAAAAGAAACCTGTTTTTTTACAAACTTCTCTCACACACGAATAGAGATAGACGGTACAAAGCGCTCGATCAGAGGTTTTGAGACTCTTGCGCCTGAAGGATTCACGAGGCCTGTTATGTGACCCAATATGGGTAAATGTAAATGGCGTTTGCCGTCACATGGCGGCGACGCCTTATTCCCACTAATTGTCAACGGCCTGCAGAATATGGGGTTAATGCGAGCCAAAAAAGTGAGATCAAAAAGGAGGGTATCTTATGTCAGACCTTATTTTTCCGCACGGAAAAGAAGAAAAGCTCATGCCTTTATTGATGGAGGGCAGTGAACACCAAGCAGAGGTCGAAAGGGCCAAAAATTTAAAACAAATCAAAATGACATCAAGGGAAACCTCTGATCTTATTATGCTGGGAATCGGGGCTTTCACACCTCTGAGCGGTTTTATGACAAAAGCGGACTGGCAGGGAGTCTGTGACAAATTTATGACTGAAAACGGCACGTTCTGGCCGATTCCTATCACGCTTTCAACCGACGATGAAGAAGTGAAGGAAGGTGACAAACTGGCTCTGATTGATGATGAGACAGGAACGACGATCGGCACCATGCAGGTGAGCGAAAAGTATACGGTTGATAAAGAGCACGAATGTCAGGCCGTCTTCACTACATCAGACATGGAGCATCCGGGCGTGGAAAAGGTGATGAATCAGGGCAAGTATAATCTCGCCGGGCCGGTAAAAGTGTTGAGTGAGAGTTATTATCCGGAGAAATTCAAGGGCCTCTATCAGCGTCCGGCAGAATCCCGAAAGATTTTTGAGGACCTGGGTTGGAAGCGGGTTGCCGCGCTTCAGTTGCGTAACCCGATGCATCGCTCCCACGAGTTCCTTGCAAAAATCGCCGTGGAAATCATGGATGGTGTGTATATCCACCAGCTCGTAGGAAAATTGAAGGCCGGGGATATCCCTGCTGATGTCCGGGTGAAGGCGATTCAGGCCTTGGTGGATAACTACTTTGTGGAAGGTACTGTGGTCCAGGGGGGGTACCCCATGGAGATGCGTTATGCCGGTCCCAGGGAGGCCTTGCTGCATGCCGTGTTTCGACAGAATTACGGTTGCAGCCACATGATTATCGGACGCGATCATGCCGGTGTGGGTGATTATTACGGACCTTTCGACGCCCAGAAGATATTTGACGAGATCCCGAAGGGCGCTCTCAAATGCCAGAATCTGAATATCGACTGGACCTTTCATTGTTATAAATGCGGCGGTATGGCCTCCATGAGGAGTTGCCCTCATGGAAAAGATGACAGACTGCTGCTGTCGGGCACCATGGTGAGAAAGACGCTTTCCGAGGGCGGTCAACTTCCTGCGGAATTCTCCCGGCCGGAGGTGGTTGCTATCCTTCAGGATTATTACCAAAATCTTGAGGAAAAAGTTGAGATCAGACTCCACGGGGCAGCTACCGGTGATGTCAAATAGGGCTTGATAGGGCCGGCTTTCCATTCGCAGATGATAGAACGTGGGAGTGTTTCGATTTTGGCTTCTTGATTGAGAAAAACATCTTTAACAAAGAAAGGGGGTGCAAAGGAGAATCCAATCAGTCTTTCACCACAACGCTTGAATTTAATTAAACCGATAATTTAGGAGGTGCAGTAATGCCAAGTTATGTGATCGCGGAAAAATGCGACGGCTGCAAGGGTCAGGATAAGACGGCGTGCATGTATATCTGCCCCAATGACCTGATGGTCCTGGATAAGGAACGGATGAAGGCCTACAATCGGGATCCTCAGATGTGCTGGGAATGCATGTGCTGCGTCAAGATGTGTCCTCAGCAGGCCATGGATGTCCGCGGCTATGCGGACTTTGTGCCCCTGGGATCCAGCGCTACGCCTTTGAGAGGGTCTGAAGACATTATGTGGACGGTGAAGTTTCGTGACGGTTCCATCAAAAGATTTAAGTTTCCCATCAGGACCACTCCGGAAGGGTCAGCGGATCCATTGGGTGGATTTGCCACGCATGACGACCTGAACAGCGAGGCCCTGGCGACCGAACCTGAATCTCTCGGACTCGATGCCGTTCCCACAACAAATTAAAAGAAGGAGGTTTAGTGATATGGCAAATTTCGAAACTGTAGAAGTTAACACCGACCTCCTGATCGTTGGTGGGGGTTTTTCGGCATGTGGCGCAGCTACAGAGGCCTCATACTGGGCGAAAAAGAATGGATTAAAGGTGGTTATGGTGGACAAGGCCGCCCTTGATCGAAGCGGGGCTGTGGCTATGGGGCTTTCCGCTATCAACCAGTACGTAGGTGTCAAAGATGGCGAGAATACCGTCGAAGATTACGTAAGGTATGTGCGTCAGGACCTCATGGGGATTTCGAGGGAAGACTTGGTTTACAATATCGCCCGGCACGTGGATTCCACGGTTCACCTCTTTGAAAAATGGGGCCTGAAAATTTGGAAAGATGAAGAGGGCAAATATGTCCACGAAGGTCGCTGGCAGCTCATGATCAATGGTGAATCATACAAGATTATCATTGCGGAAGCGGCCAAGAATGCCCTCGCGGATGCAGGTGGAGAACTGATCGAGAGGGTTTTTATCGTCGGTCCCCTCATGGATGGCAACAAATGCGTGGGTGCTGTAGGATTCAACACCCGTGAGGACCAGTTCTATGTGTTCAAGGCAAAGGCCGTCATTGCTGCAGCGGGCGGCGCCGTGCATGTCTTTCGCCCACGGTCCATTGGAGAGGGGTTCGGCCGTTCCTGGTATCCCCCATTTAACTCCGGCAGCAGTGCCTATTTCACCCTCCAGGCCGGCGCGGAAATGACCTGCCAAGAAGTCCGCTTCATTCCGGTAAGGTTCAAGGATGGCTACGGCCCTGTGGGAGCCTGGTTCCTCCTCTTTAAATCCCGAGCCATAAGCGCCGAGGGAGGCGAATATATGGTGGTGAGAAAGGAGGAACTCAATAACTGGGCACCCTATGGTCTGGCCAAGCCCATTCCCGCAAACTTGCGGAACTATCTCGGTATGCTGGATACGGACGAAGGTCTCGGCCCCCTATACATGGAGACCGATGAGGCCATTCAGAAAATTGCCGATGAGTTTAAGGATGATCCCAAGGCCTTTAAGAAGAAAATGAAAGAACTGGAGAGTGAGGCATGGGAGGACTTCCTCGACATGACCATCTCCCAGGCTATTCTCTGGGCTGGCCTGAATGTCAAGCCTGAGGAAAAACACTCCGAAATCGCGGCCTGTGAGCCCTACTTCATCGGGTCCCATTCCGGGGCTTCCGGTGCCTGGGTGAGCGGTCCCGAGGACCTGGACACGCCCTACAAGTGGGGTTACGCAAACATGACAACGGTGGAGGGGCTTTTTGCCGCCGGTGATGGTTCAGGCGCATCCAGCCATAAGTTTTCCTCCGGTTCACATGCCGAGGGAAGAATAGCGGCTAAAGCAGCTATTAAATACATCGTTGAAAAAGGAACGGAGCCCAATGTCGATGTGGCCCAGGTGGAAAAATTGAAGGCCGAGATTTTGGCGCCGCTGGACCTCTATGAGACCCATAAGGACGAAACAACGGATCCGGAAATCAACACCAACTATATTATGCCCCGGCAGTTCCTGCATCGTCTTCAGAAGATCATGGATGAATATGCCGGCGGTGTGACCGCTGCATTCAAGACCAGCAAGGCACTCCTTGAGAGGGGGTTGGAATTGATGGCTCTCTTGAAAGAGGATTCAACCAAGCAAGCTGCAGTAGATGTTCATGAACTCATGAGGACGTGGGAGAATATCCAGAGAATGTGGATCGCAGAGTCTCATGTCCGCACCATGCTCTTTCGGGAAGAGACCCGTTGGCCGGGGTACTATTTCAGATCCGATACGCCAAAAATGGATGAGGCAAACTGGAAATGTTTTGCCAACTGCCGTTGGGATCCCAACACCGGCGAGTGGGAAATGATGAAGAAAGATATATGGACGATGCCCGGCGTTTAGGGGAGCATGTCAACTAGACACCTGCCCCGGCTGCAAAAATGGAGGCGGCCGGGGCATTCCTTTGAACTTCTCCGCCCCTCTTTGAGTCATATCACCTGGAGAGAGGATTTCCCGACAAACCATAATTGCACTATTTTCCGTGGGTTGGCCTTTATAGGCCGGTAAAAAGGGGAAAAATTGGGCTTGCACTCCTTTTCGAGGATGTGCTATAGAGACACTTATTAATAATAGTGCAAGAATAAGTTTTTACACGGGATTCGGGAATTTCCAAGATGAAAGGCGTCCCTGACGCTTAACTGGCCCGCCTCGGGGATATGAATCTGAGTCGTTATTCCGGTTCTTTCGAAAATGCATTGCCTGAGATGGGATGAATATGAATGCTCGTGTGACGGTGCTCAAACGGGTGAGCAAAACAATTCATAAGGAGGGCTGAGAAGTGGAAGAGAGAGATGTCATGGAGGTGGACGTGCTCTTCGTGGGCGGAGGTGTCGCCTCCCTAAGCGGAGCACTCCATCTGGCGAACTTGATCAAGAAACACAATGAAAATGTGGAACAGAGTGGCGAAGGTGAGAAGCTGGATGAAGTCATGATGGCCGTCCTGGAAAAGGGCGCATTTGTGGGAGCCCATGGTATTTCCGGAGGTGTTATGGATCCGGTTGCCCTGAGAGAGTTGATCCCCGATTTCAAGGAAAAGGGTGCTCCTCTGGAAGGGGAAGTCACAAAGGAAGAGGTTCTATATCTGACCAAGGGTGGGAAAATCAAGGCACCGATCACGCCGCCCCCCCTTAATAATCATGGCAACTATATCGTCTCCCTTGCCAGGCTTACGGAATGGCTCGGGGGCCTGGTCGAAGAGAGCGGGGTCGACATTTTTCCGGGCTTTGCCGGGACCGAAGTCCTTTATGACGGAGACCGGGTGATCGGCGTAAGGACCGGGGACAAGGGCATCGATACCGACGGCAGTAAAAAAGCAAACTATGAGCCCGGCATCGATCTGCAGGCCAAAGCGGTTGTCTTTGGCGAGGGTTCGAGAGGCAGTCTGACCAAGACCCTGATCAAGAGGTTCAATCTGGATGAGGGTAAAAACGCTCAGGGCTATGAGGTGGGGGTCAAGGAGGTCTGGGAGATTCCTGAAGGAAGAATCAAGCCGGGAGATGTCATCCATACCATGGGGTATCCCATGAAGAGCGATACCTTCGGTGGTGGATTCGTCTACGGCATGAAAAATAATCATGTGGCCGTAGGCCTTTTGACCAGTCTCGATTATAAAGATCCGTGCCTGGATCCCCAACGGGAATTTCAAAAATTTAAATTGCACCCTTATATCGCCGAGATCCTCAAGGAAGGGAAAATGGTGCAGTTCGGAGCCAAGACGGTCCCGGTGGGGGGCTATTTTTCTGTGCCCAAGGTCAGTTTTAACGGCGGTGTTCTCATTGGGGATTCGGCATGCCTCTTTAACGGCATGAAGATCAAAGGCATTCACTATGCCATGAAATCAGGGATGCTGGCCGCAGAGACGATTTTTGAGGGCCTGCTGAACAATGATTTCTCGGAATCTCAGCTTGAGAAATATCGAACCGCCCTGTCCGAAAG
>CAZXWJ010000234.1:0-6855 GCA_964644375.1 uncultured Desulfobacteraceae bacterium
CGATGCAGGCGGGCAGTTCCCCCTTTTCTATCCGGTCATAGCAGCGGTCGCATTTATACATAACGCCGTTTCCGGCAAGGGACGGGAAAAGATCCAGATAGAGTCCTACACCCGTTTGGCGCTCCGGAATATGCCAGGGGCACACGACCTTGCACTTTTGCCCTCCCAGGCAGACGTCCGAATCAATTCTGGTGATGCCGTTTTTCAGCTTCCGCGCGGCCCCCCAAGGGCAGAGATCCGCACAAGGCGGGTTCTGGCAGTGCATGCAGCGTCTTGGAAAAGAAAAGGTCTGTTCCTCCCCGTCAACCTCCAGAGTGGCCTCTTGAATAAAAACCCAGTTATAAGGGGTCAGGCGGTCGGTGACATCCCTCTTGTCGGACCAGTCGGCCACCTTGACCCTTTTGGGGTACATCTTGGGAAAGGGTTTTTGGGGTTCGGGGAATTTCGATGCATTGGATTCCCGGCAGGCCTCGACGCAGGCCTCGCAGCCGATGCATTTACGGATATCGATCAATGTCGCCAACTCTCCAGGGGTGGCGCCCTTGACGGTGGCGGGAAGCGGCAACCGGGAGGTGCCCAGGGCCGCTGCGGCCGCCAATCCGCCCTTTAGGAAAGTCCTTCGTGAAATATCGGATCTCATGGTTCGCCTCCGTTGGGGTTATAAAGGGTAGTGAGACACATTCGGGAAAAAAGTTTCAGAAGGCGGTTCTTGGGGTTCGAAAAAGTTGTGGGACCCAAAACGATCCATTTCTTACATGAGGATCGGAGCTCTAATCAGATTCCCGGGTTAAAAAGGTCTCGAGGGCTGCCCTGAGGCGTTTACGGATTTCTTTCGGGACCTTTTTGCTGGGAAATTTTCGGCAGATCTCAACGGTTTTTTTAAGGGATTCGAAATAGGATAGGCACGCTGGACAGCCTTTTAGATGGCGGTCTATTTTTTCGCACGTTTCAGCGTCGAGTTCTCCGTCCAAATAGGAGGAAATCTTTTCAAAAAAGACTTTGCAGTCCTCATGCATGGGCTGTTCCCTCCCGGTAGTGGGCGGTTATTTCCTCGCGGAGGAACAGGCGTGCCCTGTGCAGTCTTGTTTTCACCGATTGAACGGAAATGTTCATGATATCCGCTGTTTCTTCGGTGCTGAATCCTTCGATATCCCTGAGGTTAAAGACCATCCGATATTTTGAGGGAAGCTTCAGTGCTGCAGACGTGATGACCTCCTTCAGTTCGGATCGCAGGAGATTCTCGGCAGGATCGCTTGTCCAGTCCGGGATATCTAGGCCTTGTACCGCCCCGTCAGGGCCTGTCAGGGATTCAAGAGACAATTCCCTCTCGGGCTCAAATTTTTTTTTGCGGCGTTTGCGGTAGCAGGCGTTTGCGGCAATTCGGAAAAGCCAGTTTTTCAACTTGGTTTCTTCTCTAAAACTATTGAGGGCCTTGAAGGCATTGAGGAAGGTCTCCTGCATGATATCCTCGGCGTCCTGGGTGTGCCCGCACATTCTCAATCCGAAATTAAAAAGGGCTTTTTCGTATTTGGCGACGATTTTTTCCATGGCCCTTCTCGATCCCTGCTTAAAATGCTCGATCAACTCGTGGTCATGGTCGTCTGTCTTTATTTGATTCATAATATTTGAGGAGGTTTCGTTTGCATTGAAAAAAATGTTGAAATGGTGCTAAATATCTACCAAATATAAAGAGGGAAAACAATGAATTCATACCTATACGAAAAAATATGCTATTTCCGATCCGTTCATGACCAACGGGGCCTCAAACCCGGTGCCTGCAAATAAAGAGCGGCGCCGAATAGAAAAACTGCGCAATCTGAGCATGATGAAAACAAACAGCCTCGAAGCAAGGTTAATGCGGCTTCTCGACATACCTCTGACAGTGACTCTCACGGACAATACGCGATCCATGGTGTCCGTTCGAAAGGGTTCTCCTGCCTATGTGATTCGACTCCATCACATGTTTCTGGACGCCGACGATTCTGTCTTGACCTTTCTCGCTCAATATGTCTCAGGACGCCATTCAACCCGTGTTACGAGGGCACTCAGGGCCTTTATCAAGGCCCATGAAGCCAAAATCGGAAAATCTTCCCGTTCCGTGAAACCCAGGCGGCCCAAAATCACGGTCCAGGGCCGCTGCTATCATCTGCAGGAGGCCTTCGATCGCTTGAATCGGGAGTATTTTCAGAACCGGATTGATTGTCTGATCACCTGGGGGAATCGGCGCAGGACGTCCGGGCGACGGACCATAAGGCTCGGAAGCTATTGCCGTACCAGAAAAATTATAAGAATCAACCCCCTCCTGGACCGGGACTCTGTCCCCCCCTATGTGGTTGACCATATCATCTATCATGAGATGCTTCATCACTGGCTCGGGGACCGGAAGAAGAACGGCCGATGGATTTTTCATGACAAAATTTTCAAGGAAATGGAAAAGGGTTTTGCCCACGGTGCGAGGGCACGGCTGTGGCTGAAAAGACAATTGCCAAGGTTGCTGACGACCCGAACCCCAACAGGTTTGGAATCCCCCTGATGCACCATCGAGGCATCATAGACAACTTAGTGCCCATCCGGAAACGCAGTTTGGGCATGATCGAGTTTTCAATTCAGTCCCGCCATGGCGGGATTAATAAGTTCAAGAAAATCAAGAGATTTTGCGGAGGCTTACAAGTGTGCTTCGCACAAGGAATCCCGCCGACTTGTCCGCCTTCAGCGGGACTGGATGAAAACAAACTAGGTGGTGGATATAGGGCCATAGGCCTTTGTTGACATCCCGAAACGGATCTTTTATCCTTTCTTGAAAGTCGACCTTTTGTCGGGTGTTCGAGATCTACCCCTCGGCAGGTCGCGGGGTCCTTAGAGAGAGGGCGGACAGGTGCGATTCCTTATGGGGAATCAACATTATTGCATGCACCATTTTTCAGAGTCGTGGGTTTCTTCATGGGCCTTATCCTTGATCACCGTACTGCAGAGCTTTACCGATCCTGGTGTAAATCCACCCAGGGGCGCGCCATGGATAGATTTGTGGAAGAATCGATTCGCAGGCTCCTGGACCCACAACCGGGTGAACGGATTCTCGATATCGGTTGCGGCGAAGGCAATCACCTTCTTTTTTTAAGCAAGTTGGGCCTGAATATCAGTGGCATCGATGCCTCTCCGTATGCTATGGAGCGAGCCAGGAATCGTCTGGGCCATCGATGCACACTGCAGGAAGCCAGGGCCGAAGACCTTCCTTTCAGTGACAACGAATTTGATCTGGCCGTTCTGATAAACACCCTTGAGTTTCTCGATGATCCTCTGGGCGCCCTGAGCGAGGCCGGAAGGGTGGCGAAAAGGGGGGTGTTTATCGGTGTGATGAATAGTTTTTCATGGTTCTGCCTCGGACGCAGGCTGCAGGGTCTCTTTCGGAAATCCCTTTTCAGCGACACCCGATTTTTTAATTTATGGGAACTGAAGGCCTATGCACTTCAAGCATTTGGCGATGCTCCCATGACTTGGAGCTGTGTTCAGGTTTGCCCCGCCTTTTTGGGTGGTGCTCCCCGGTTTCTCGAAGACTCCGGAAAACTCCGGCATTGGCCTTTCGGGTTATGTCTGGGGGTTGCCGTCACCACGCGATATTGGGTAAAGACTGAACAGAATCCATTGAAAATAAACCTGAAAAAGGCAAAACAGACCCTCGCCGGGGGGATCAGCATAGGAAAGGCCCATCTCCTAAAAGGAGCGAGTGAAGATGAAAGAAGCCTATCTCTATGAAAAAATGGATCATGACCGTGTTCGGTGTGGCCTCTGCAATCATGGATGTCTGATAAAGAACGGGGAAAAAGGGATCTGCGGGGTTCGTGAGAATCGCAAGGGGACACTGTTCAGCCTTGTTTACGGCAAAGTCATCGCTCGACATGTTGATCCCATTGAAAAGAAACCCCTTTTTCATTTTCTCCCGGGAAGTCGTTCCTATTCCATCGCTACGGTAGGGTGTAATTTCACGTGCCGCTTTTGCCAGAATGCGGATATATCCCAGATGCCCTCTGATCGTGGCCGGATATGGGGCGAGGTCATGACTCCCGAGAACCTCGTGCAGGAGGCCCTTGAAAGTCGGTCGGCCACGATTGCCTATACCTATACGGAGCCGACCATCTACTACGAACTGGCCGCAGATACCGCCAGGCAGGCTGCGAAAAAAGGCCTGAAGAATGTGTTCGTATCCAATGGGTACATGACCGAAGAGTGCCTGAAGGACCTCTCTCCGGATCTTCATGGGGCGAATGTGGATCTCAAGTCCTTTTCGAACAGGTTTTACAGGGAGCAGTGCGGAGCAAGGCTCGATCCTGTTCTCAGGACCCTGGAGGTCATGAATTACATGGGCATCTGGCTCGAGGTGACCACCCTGGTGATCCCCGGGCTCAATGATGATCGTAACGAACTCAAGGGCATTGCCCGTTTTCTTGCCGACCTCGATCCCAATATCCCCTGGCATATCAGCCGATTTCATCCGACCTACCTTCTTGCCGACAGGCGATCCACCCCGCCCGAAACCCTGCGTGCGGCGAAGGATATCGGCTATGAAGCGGGATTGAAGTATGTCTATACCGGTAACCTGCCCGGGGACGAAGGGGAAAAGACCTTTTGCCATTCATGCGGTGAGCTTCTCATCGACCGGTTCAAATTTTCCATCGCGCGATTTGATGTGGAAAACGGGCGCTGCCCCAAGTGCAAGGCGGAAATTCCGGGCGTGTGGCACCAGGACCATTGATTTTTTGATGGGGTTCCGGCGGAGATAAAAGGCAAGGCGTGATGTGTTTATTCGTAGCGGACCATCTTCAAAAACAAACCCTGTGCCGGGGCCTTGATGCCAGCCAGTTTTCTGTCCTTGGATTGCAGAATCTTATCAAATCCCTCGACGTCTATTCTCCCCAGCCCGACCTCTACCAGCGTTCCCATAAGATTTCGGACCATGTGCCTCAAAAATCCGTCCGCCTCAAAGAAAAAGTAGAGAAGGTCGCCTTCAAGCATCCGGATTTCAGCCCTTGTTATTTCCCTGATCGGATTGGTATTTCCGCTACCGGTTGAACGAAATGAGGAAAAATCCCGCTTGCCTTGAAGCAGGCTGAGGCATTTTCTCATTTGATCCAGGTCCAGCCTTGTTCGAATGTGCCAGGAATAAAACCGCAGAAAAATATCCGGTTCGCTACGGTTCAATATCCTGTATTCGTAGGTCTTGCCCTTGGCGTCGTATCTGGCATGAAATGCCAATGGGACAGGGGTCGCTTCCCTGATAAAAATATCCGGGGCCATGAGAGAATTGAGGCCCCTTCGGAATGATTCGGGCGAAATGTCGGATTGGGTGATGAAATGGCAAACCTGATGAAAGGCATGCACCCCTGCATCTGTCCTGCCGGAGGCGATAAGGGTTGCGGATTTGCCGGTCATTTTCCGAATGCCGTCCTCCAGAACACCCTGAATCGTCAGGGCGTTTTTTTGCCGTTGCCAGCCGTGATATCGGCTCCCGTCATAGGCCACGATGAGGCGAATGTTTTTTGAAGAAGCCATCGCACCCCCGGTAAAAAATTTTGCCTGAAAAAGACCACCGTAAAAAATTCCCCGCCCGGAGCGTGTGGTGGAAACCGACGAGGCCGTCCACCTTCCCAGGCGTCGGGTACTGAAACGAAAATGGGGAAGTCCGATGGTGACTTCCCCATTTAGCCGAATGAATTATTCGGCAAAATCATATTTGACAATAAGGACGAATATCCCTTTAGCGCTTGGAATACTGATACCGGGCACGGGCCCCTTTTAGACCGTATTTTTTTCTTTCCTTCACTCGGGCGTCTCTGGTGATCAAGTTCACCTTTTTCAGGATAAGTCTTTGTTCCTGGTCCAGCCCTGACAGGGCTCGACTGATACCATGCCTGATGGCGCCTGCCTGTCCGGAGATCCCTCCCCCTCTGACGGTTACGGTGATGTCATACTTTTCCACGTTATCCGTCAGCTCAAGGGGTTGCCTGATGACCATTTTATCCGTTTCACGGGTAATGTATTCATCTATGGGTTTCTTGTTGATGGTTATCAGGCCCTGTCCCGTTCGCATCCAGACGCGGGCGACAGCCGATTTCCTTTTTCCTACAGCGTGAATTAAATCTCCAGACATTTATATCTCCAATTTTTCCGGTTGTTGCGCTTCGTGTGGATGTTGGGGGCCAGCATAGATCTTCAATTTTTTCAGTTGGCGACGGCCGAGACTGTTTTTGGGAAGCATCCGTTTTACGGCGAATTTTAAAACATCCTCGGGGCTCTTTTCAAGCAGTTTTCTGGCGGATATCTGCTTCAGCCCGCCCAAATAGCCGGAATGTCTATAGTAAAACTTGTTATCCAATTTGGATCCCGTCAGGGTTACCTTTTCTGCGTTGACCACGACAACGAAATCCCCGGTATCCGCGTGGGGTGTAAAGATGGGTTTATGTTTTCCTCGCAAACGATGGGCGATCTGACTGGCCAGCCTTCCCAAAATTTTGTCTTCCGCGTCTACGAGGTACCATTTCTTATCGACTTCATATTCCTTCGCAACAAAGGTCTTCATAACGTTTTGTCCTTATTCCAAAATTCGAAACTGTAAATCTAGAAAACCTTTTCAATTATGTCAAGATATTTTTCGGTTAAATCTTGTTGACAAAAAGAAAAATCATTGGTAAAAGTCAAAAATTCGATGCGCCCGTAGCTCAGTTGGATAGAGCGCCGGGCTTCGAACCCGTAGGTCGCAGGTTCGAGTCCTGCCGGGCGCGCTTTAAATCGAATCACGAAAAGACAAATGGGGCCTGTAGCTCAGCTGGCAGAGCAGTTGACTCTTAATCAATTGGCCGA
>CAZXWJ010000235.1:0-6851 GCA_964644375.1 uncultured Desulfobacteraceae bacterium
CCTGCGGATACGATAACCAGGCCCTTGATCCCGTTTTCCACCGCCTCTTTCACCGACTCGAGTGCCGGTTTGGGCGGCAGGATGATGATTCCCAAATCCACCTCATCAGGAATTTCCGCGATCGACGGATAAGCTCGAACGGATAGAATCGATCTCGCATTGGGATTGACGGGATAGAGGACGCCCGTATACCCACCTTTGAGAATATTGAAAAAGATGTCGTGCCCCACCTTTCCCGGCGTACCGGAAGCGCCTACGACCGCCACCGATCGCGGTGAAAAAATATAATCCAGGCCATACACTTTGAGGTACCTCCTTCAAGAAATTCTATATTTCAAAAATTGCGCAAGAGCATTTCCATAATGCTCTTGGTTTGAAGCTCGATGTATTCATCGAGGCTGAGGTGTTTCTTAAAATGCCATCTCTTCAGTGCCCACATATGTCCCATCATGACAATATTATAGGCGATCAGATCCACGTTTACCTCATTAAAGACCCCTTTTTCAATTCCCTCAGTAATGATCTTCGCGAGGATATTCACCATCTCAATCTCGAGAGCCATGATCCGGGATTTCGATGACCTGTCGAGAGAATTGGATTTTTGATAAATCAAGAGGGCTTTTTCTTTATGTTGATCAAGCGTCCTGAAAAAGAGCGTCACGGCAATGCTCAGTTTCTCTTTCGGATCATCAACCCCTTGGGTCTGCTTGAGAAGGCTGTCCTGAAAGATCATGAGGACATCTTCCATGATCATACGCATGATATCCGACTTCTTGTTGACATAGCGGTACGTCACCGGAAGGCTCACCCCGGCCATCTCGGATATCTCCTGAATGGATGTGGCTTTATAGCCCTTTTTCGCATAAAGGGCACTCGCCGTATCGATAATCTTTCTCCGCACTTTATGAGATGCGGTGATCTGATCAAGCACGGTGAGTTCGCCATTTGAGCGATCCATAATTCCAACCTCCCATCAGGCCCCTAAGACGTTTTTGATCCGGAAAAGGCCCTGTTTTTCGAACCATGCAGAGGCACTCAGGGCACCGGGCGAGCGGGACCGGATCATTTTGAACCAGCCGGTTTTTCCTTGAACCCTATGCCTCCAATCTTTTCGCCGCTTCCGAGCAGTCCCCTGTTTTCCCCCTGGCTTACCGGCAATCCTCCATTTTCATAATCGAAACGCATGGCCTGAATCCCGAATGGGGACATATTCCAGCCCGCCCCTGCAGGCTATCCATCTGATATAGAGATTGAAACAGGATGAAAGATATGAGAAATTAAAGGAACAGTCCGTTTGCCTCTTAATACCCGGATCTTGCACCAGGTATCAATTCGCAGGAACAGCCTTTTTTTGTGACGCTTCAATGAGACACGGCGAGAATGGCAAAATCGAGGTCTTTGCGTGTTCATCCCCGCCCTGTGTATGGTAATTCGGCCAACATTCGAAGGGCAATTGCCGTGCATTTTACACCTTGGGAAAGTCAAAGTGACCTATAAAGTCTATCAGAAGGCTCTCAGCTCCGCAACAGGATATCCACACCACCGTTAATTTCTCGAAAATCAACAGCTTCCCATTTTCTTTGAATCACATAATCGATAGCAAACGGACATTCAAAAAGTGCTTCATGATGTAAGGCGGAATTCAGGGGGACCATGGGCTCGTGAAAAAAGCCAGTTAAAAACCCACTTGTTTAAAGGAGCCTCTCATGAGGCAAAAAGGGCACTCGGAGAAAGCGATGCTTCAGGACATCACCGCACTGCTCTCTTATTTTGACAAAAAGAGAGGCAATATCCTGCCCATTCTTCAGATGATCCAGGCAAGGCATGCCTATCTCTCGCCCCGGGCCGTAGGAATGGTGGCAGGGCACCTGGAGATTGCCGCATGTGAAGTCTTCGGTCTTGCAACCTTCTACAATCAGTTTCGCTTTCACCCACCTGGAAGACACCAGTTTAAAGTGTGTCTCGGCACGGCCTGTCATATAAAAGGGGGAGACATCATACTGGAACATTTTGAACGCAAACTTGGAATCAGGGCGGGTGAAACAACGCCCGACAGGGAGTTCAGCATCGACCGGGTTGCGTGTGTGGGGTGCTGTGCCCTGGCCCCCGTCTCCATTGTGGATGATACGGTGATAGGCTATGTCGCCCCCGGCAAAGTGGAAGGCATCTTGTTGGGGTTTCAGATAGAGAACGAAAAAAAAGAGAGAGAACAACGGAAAGATGCTTCGATCCGGTAGTGAAAACCTTGAAAGGACTTTTCGCTCACTTCGAGAAAAAGCTGATTGCCACAGGAACGCGCTCCGCAACAGCAACGTTCCAAGGATCACCATCGGCATGGCGACATGCGGCATAGCTTCCGGCGCACTGGAAACGAAAAAGGCCTTTGAAGAAGCCCTGGCGGAAAGGAATATCGAGGCCCTCATCATACCGGTGGGTTGCATCGGTCATTGTTATGCCGAGCCCGTCGTCGTCATGGATTGTCCGGGATATCCTTCCATCCTGTACCACCGGGTAACTCCGGGCAAGGCACGCATGCTGGTGCAATCATTCCTGGAGGATGGAGATCCCCTTTTTGAACACGTGCTCGGCGCCCTGGAAGAAAATGATCTGGTTCCCTGCGTCATGGATTTTTCACGGTTCAACCGGGAGAAAAAGATCGTCATGGAAAGGTGCGGCCGGATTAATCCTGATGAGATAAATGATTACATTGCCGACGGAGGCTATCTTTCCTTTCTCAGTGCCCTTCAACGGCCGCCCGAAAAGATCATCAGGGAAATCGAAGAGGCCGGTCTCAGGGGAAGAGGAGGGGCCGGATTTCCCACCGCAAAAAAGTGGGCACTGGCACGGGCCGCCGAAGGGCGCCAAAAGGCGGTCATCTGCAATGCGGACGAGGGCGATCCCGGCGCCTATATGGATCGAACCATTCTGGAGAGTAATCCGCACCAGGTTCTCGAAGGCATGGCCGTCTGTGCCTATGCCATTGGGGCCGATACGGCCGTTATATATGTCAGAGCGGAATATCCCCTTGCCGTGAAAATCGTCACAAAAGCCATCCGGCACGCAGAGGCATGCAATCTCCTGGGCCGGGGAGTTCTCGGAACCGCATTTGACTTGAACGTCTCGGTTTTCACGGGTTCAGGGGCCTTCGTGTGCGGCGAAGAAACCGCACTCATTCAATCCATCGAGGGCTACCGGGGCATGCCCCGCCACCGTCCGCCTTATCCCACACACAGAGGGCTTTGGGGCCGTCCGACCGTGATCAACAATGTCAAGACCTTTGCCTCTGTGCCACCGATCATGGAACATGGGGCCGCCTGGTACCGGGGGATTGGGACGGAGAAAAGTCCGGGGACGGCCGTATTTTCCGTCGTGGGGGATGTCGTGCATGCGGGTCTCGTTGAAATTCCGATGGGCGTGCGGCTTCGAACCCTGATTTTTGACATATGCGGAGGTATCCCGCACAAAAAAAAATTCAAGGCCGTGCAGATAGGCGGTCCTTCCGGGGGGTGTCTGCCTGCAGACTTTCTCGATACACCCATTGATTTCGATTCACTGAAGGAGGTCGGGGCCATGATGGGTTCCGGCGGCCTGGTCGTCATGGATGAGGACACCTGTATGGTGGATGTGGCGCGCTATTTCCTCGACTTTACACAAAGGGAATCCTGCGGGAAATGCACCTTCTGCAGGATCGGGACGCGCCATCTGCGGGACATCCTGGATAAAATCACGAAGGGCGAGGGAACCCCCGACGATCTGCTGCTGCTGGAGGAAATGAGTGAGGACATCAGGGTAGGTTCCCTTTGCGGGTTGGGCAAAACGGCCCCAAACCCGGTCCTGACATCTCTGAGGTATTTTGGGGAGGAATATGAAGCACACGTAAAAGAGGGGCGCTGTCCCGCCGGGGTGTGCCGGGCACTCATCGCCTATTATATCGACCTGAAAGCATGTGCCAGGGGGTGCGATGTCTGTGTCGGGTGCTGCCCCGTTGAGGCCATCTTTACCACGGAAAACAGGAAAAAGGGCATCGACCAGGACCGGTGCGTGAAATGCGGTGAGTGCCTGTCGGCATGCCCTCCGGAATACCATGCGGTCAAAAAGGTCTCTCCTCCCGACAAGGCCCCGATCATTGAGCGGCCTCCGGAGCACCAGGATGAATAACACTCGGAACAGGGTAAGGTTAACGGTGGACGGCCGGGACATCGACGCGAAAAATAACAGGACACTCCTACAGGCCTGTCTGGAAAACGGGATCTATATCCCCAACCTGTGCTACCTTGAAGGCATGAAGGACCCGCCCGCCTCATGCCGGTTGTGCTTTGTCGAAATCAAGGGTCTGGAAGGGCCCGTCACCTCCTGCGCTATCAGGGTGAAAAAAGGCATGATCGTCAAGACCGGAACCCCGGCTGTGAGAAGATTGCAGCGAGCCGCTCTCAGGTTGCTTCTCTCCGCCCACGATGTGAATTGCGGACACTGCCACGCCAACAAAAAATGTGAATTACAGCGTATAGCCCTGTTCTTAAAAGTGGGGCTCAAACCAAAGCGCCTGGAACTGAAGCTGAAAGAAACCGCCGGAGATGATGACCGGCCTTTCCTGAGATACTTCCCCAATCTCTGCGTGCTGTGCGGAAAGTGCATCTACGTGTGTGAAAAGAAGCACGGCAAACCCTTTCTGACTTTCGCCCATCGCGGTTTTGACGCGACGATCAGTCAATATGGCGAAGAGCATTCTCCCGTATCACCCTGCAAAGGATCTTTCCCGTGTATCGAGGTCTGCCCGGTCGGAGCCCTCGTGCTGAATAACCATGCCCCGCCAAAAAAATAGGACCCACACGGTTTACGTGTAAGCCCTTTAAATCGTTTCCAGTAAATAATCCTGTCAAACCCGTTTGTTCAAAAATAAAACAGGTGTTCGCCACTGTTTTCATTTTCGGATGAACAGGTAGTCAAGGATAGGATTATCCCTGAACAGATAAATGGGATGTGGCCTGCGCTTTGTTCCGGATCTTTCTCACTCCAGAGAATTTACGGTGCGTTTTTCCTATCCACTGCGAGCGGCCTTCGCGATGAGGCGCCGGAGCGCCGTAGTCAAAAGTCGATAAGGTGCGTTGCTCGATCTCCGAACCGATCATTCGATTGATGGCGCGCACCATATTCCTGTCTTCCCCGGTCACAAGGGTGAAGGCCTCGCCGCTGCGAGTTGCGCGGCCCGTCCGTCCGATGCGGTGAATGTAGGCCTCGGGGGTGGAAGGAATATCATAGTTGATAACATGAGAAATCTGGGTCACATCAATGCCGCGAGCGGCGATATCGGTGGCCACCAGAATCTGGAATGTCCCGTCGCGAAATCCGTCCAGGGCTGCCTGGCGGCGTGTCTGGGAAAGGTTTCCCTGCAGTGAAGCAGATCGGTATCCTTCGGCGGCAAGCTTTTTTCCCAAGCTCTTGGCGCGATATTTGGTTCGGGTAAAGACCAGCACCGACCTGGTATCGGTGTTTCCGAGCAGCTTTAAGAGCAGCGCCGTTTTTAAATGCCGGGCTACCGGGTAGAGGGCATGACGGACCGTATCGGCAGGTGCGGTAATTCCCACCTGAACGGTGGCCGGATCTTGCAGGATATCCCCTGCCAAACGCCGGATTTCGGGGGGCATAGTGGCCGCGAAGAGCAGTGTCTGGCGCCTCGCTGGAAGAGGTTTTAAAATTCGCCGGATATCAGGAACAAATCCCATATCGAACATCTGGTCCGCCTCATCTATAACCAGAACTTCCAGTTGGGAAAGATTGACGGTAGAACGTCCGATATGGTCAAGAAGCCGGCCGGGGCACGCAACAACAATATCGGCATGCCTCAGTTTCTGAATCTGCGGATTAATTCCCACACCACCGTAAACCGCAACGCTTTTTATGCGCGTCTTACGGCCCAGGGTTTCGATAGCCTGATGAATCTGTTCGGCCAATTCCCGGGTTGGGGCGATGATCAGGGCGCGAACGCATCCGGATTTACCCCCCACCAGCCGATTGAGTATCGGCAAAACAAATGCCGCCGTTTTACCGGTGCCGGTTTGGGCCAGACCCATTACATCACGACCGTTCATTACCTGCGGGATTGCCCGAGCCTGAATCTGGGTCGGGGTTTCATAACCCGCCGCTGCAACGCCTGCTGCAACGGAGGGATGGAAATCAAATGTTCCAAAGTTCAATAAATACCTTCTTTCTGTGTTCCAATAAAATAAGCCCCGGAGTTATTCCGGGGCTTACGTGATTTTTAGTTACAACCTGGAACACTATTTATTTTGGGGTATCTTACAGGTAGGTGATTTTTCTGTCAAGTTAATTAACTAATATATTTCTCAATCTATTTGTCCTGTCTTTAGTAAAAAAGTGGTTCTTTGGGCTCAGCGCTTGGGTAAAAGAGGCGGTTACTGAGAAAAATCTCAAGTTGAAAGCATATTTGCCCGATTTATCAGATATCTGGGTATGGTTTGAGGTCCTGGAGATGTATTATGCCGGGAATAAGGAACGGGTCGAAGTGTGGAGCGTCTACATGCCTTTCTCCGCAAGGAGGACGGATTCACGGCGGGCACGAGATTTGAGACCGATTGTGCCATGAACCCGGGGATTCCCGTTCAGATTCATTGGGAAGGTGGTCTTTCGCAGTGCTTCTATCCATGTTCGTTTTTATATTTTGAGCCAAATCAAATTGATTTATTGTCATGACAAGACTTTTACTATAAAACTGGCCTCGGATTGAGGGGGATATCATGATATGTGCCATATGCGGTCTGGAAGTCGAAACCATTGTTGAGGCAATCGAAGAAAACTGGATCCCCTATTTTTATGAAGGAGAAACGGAACAT
>CAZXWJ010000236.1:0-6845 GCA_964644375.1 uncultured Desulfobacteraceae bacterium
TTTGCCCGAACTCTTCCTCAAGTTTGTCATAGGCCTTATAAATGGCCTGAACCAGATCCGGAGGAAACTCTGCATGGTGGATGATATCGCGAACTTCCCGCCCTTTTCGCATAAGGTTCTGCATGTCGCCGGTATTGAGATCTTTCAAGACCTTTTTGATCTCTTCCTCGATACCCGCATACTGGATAAAATATCGATAGGCATAAGCCGTGATGGCAAACCCGTTGGGAATATTAATGCCCTTACCGTTCAATTTTTGATACATTTCTCCCAGAGAGGCATTTTTGCCTCCCACCATGGGAACATCGCCAATGCCTATTTCATTGAACCAGAGTATGAAATTTTTGCTTTTCTCGGATGCCATTGGACATCTCCCTTGTTTGATTATTGATCCGCAGCTGAAAGGTATAACCAATTCCGAACAATTCCTGATGGTCTAACAAAAAGCTTCCAAAAAACGACTTTTGCAAATTCACCACACTTTGATTTAAAAAAAGAAAAACAGTTATCACCAATAGGGGATATTGTCAATTGACAAAATAGACCCACCCCCCCTATCAATGCTCGAGAACCTTTTCTGGCAACCTTCTCCGGACCTTATCCACTGACTGCCATTTGCTCCAGTGCGAGGTCTTTGGCCCGGAAGAATCCTGAGGGACCGTTTTCAACTGAGGCGTATGAACTATACGTCGCAAGGAGGAACGAAGGAAGACAACGCAGCAGATGACGCCTTGATGGTTGATCAGGGAAAGGAAAGCCCCCTTGTCTTCCGGGCAGCGACGTATTAAACTGCCCCTATGGATTTTTCAACCGACTGGAGTCAAACATGACGGCTCGTGTAAAGACTGATTATATCTACCTTGACCATAATGCAACCACGCCGATTGATCCTGCGTCGGCCGAGGCCATGATGCCTTTTATTGCGACGGAATACGGCAATCCGTCCAGCCCCTATGACCTCGGGATCCGAGCAAGAGACGCCATCGAAGAAGCGAGGCAAAGCGTGGCCCTGCTTCTGGGGTGCCGAAGCCGGGAGGTTGTGTTTACCTCGGGGGGCACGGAATCCAACAATGCCGTCATAAAGGGTGTCATCGATTATCGAAGCCCCCGGGATTGCCATCTCATCACCTCCGCCGTAGAGCATCCGGCAACCTTGAACCCGGCCCTTTTCCTCATGGAATTAGGAGCGGAGGTTGACGTTCTGCCGGTGGACCGTTTCGGCACAGTGGACCCGGATGATGTGCGTAAGGCCATCCGCCCCCACACAAAACTGATCTCGATCATGCTGGCCAACAACGAAACAGGAACCCTGCAACCCGTCAGAGATATCGCTGAAATAGCCAAAGAACATGGAATCGCTCTGCATACCGACGCCGCCCAGGCCATTGGAAAAATACCCGTAAATGTGGACAAACTGGGCGTCGATTTCTTGAGCATCGCGGGGCATAAACTCTATGGACCCAAGGGCGTCGGCGCCCTGTTCATTCGAGAGGGAAGGCATCTGGCCCCGCTGATACACGGAGCGGGACAGGAGGAAGGCAGAAGGCCCGGAACCGAAAATGTCATTCTCTCGGCTGGCCTTGGCGCCGCCTGTCGAATAGCTGCAGAACACCTCGAAGATCATTCGGCTCATATGAGGCGGATGAGAGACCGGTTGGAAGACCTATTGTTTGAGGGCCTGGATAATCTCTCATTAAACGGGCACCCGGAACACAGGCTCCCCAACACCCTCAATGTTTCGATCCCGGGTCTCGACGGCGGAGGTATCCTGGAAGGGCTCCCACTCCTTTTTGCTTCCACCGGGGCTGCTTGTCATGATAGAAGAGTCAAGCTTTCCCACGTTCTGGTCGCCATGGGTGTACCGCCGAAGGTGGGGATGGGAACGCTGAGGCTGACGACCGGAAGGACCAATACCCCGTACCAAATTGAAACGGCGGCGGAGATGATTATAACACGCGTAAAGGAGATGAGAAATGGGAAGTGAAACCGGCGAAACCCCTGCGGTTCTGATTATTGATATGGTCAAAGACAATTTTGATGAAACGAAAAAGAGTCCGATTACCCCCTTGGCGAAGGAATTGATTGGCCCCATCAACGACCTGACCCGGGCCTTCAGAGAAAAAGGTTGGCCCGTGGTCTTTTCCACGGATGCCTTTCACAAGGAAGACTTCATTTTCAAGGGAAAAATGAAACCCCATTCCCTGGCAGGAACCCCCGGTGCGGAGGTCATCGATGAACTCGTCCGCACGGAAGAGGATCTCTGGCTGCCCAAACCCCGGTTTTCGGCCTTCTTCAAGACCGACCTCGACCCGTGGCTCAAAGAAAGGGGGGTCACCCTTTGCGCAGTGGCCGGAATTTCTTCCAGTTTCTGTGTCCTGACCACGGCCATGGATGCCGTGTGCTCGGACTACAAAACGGTCATCTTGGAAGACTGCTCGAGTGCCGTAAGCCGTGAGGCGCATGAAAGCACCCTGGGCATCTATCGACGCAACGCCTTGTACCCCCTCTTGAGGATCATGACGTCTCGGCAACTGCTCTCTGAACTGGATGGAAATGAGGGCTGAACCTTAGATCCGCCTATGGGGTCTTGGAAGGAAGTGTCGGACAGAGCGGCGCCATACCCTCCCTTTTTGCAGGGCATACCGATGTTCAATCCCATGCAAATTCAAGGAGGCATAGCTGTTTAACCTTTTGAAATACATTCAGCTATAAATGGGTCATTTCTTCGTCTTCAGCTTCTCCAATCGTTTTCTGATTTCCTTTTCGAATCCCCTCGCCGTAGGCCGATAAAAGGCACGGGTCTTCAGTTTCTCCGGAAGGTATTCCTGCTGAACCCAGCCACTTGGATAATTGTGGGGATAGCGGTATCCCCGGGAGTAGCCAAGCTGTTTCATCATTCGGGTCGGAGCGTTTCGAATATGCAGAGGAACAGGCTGAGCGCCGGACTCCCGGATTTCCGCCCGCACCGCCCTTTCCGCCAGATAAAGGGCGTTGCTCTTGGGGGCCGATGCCAGATAAGCGGCGGCCTGTGCCAGCGCAAGCTCCGCCTCCGGGGGCCCGACCTTCTGCCATGCATCAAAGGCGGCAAGGGCCATGTGCAGGGCATTAGGATCCGCCAGGCCGATGTCTTCAGAAGCCATTCGGACCATGCGCCTCGCGATGAAAAGCGGATCTTCTCCGGCCTCAAGCATTCGGTAGAGCCAATAAAGAGACGCCTGGGGATCGCCGCCCCTCAGGCTTTTGTGAAAGGCTGAGATAAGGTTATAGTGTTCCTCGCCGTCCTTGTCATAGGGAAGGGCCTTACGATCAAGAATTTTTTCCACACTCTTCAGGCTCAAGACGGCCTCCCCCTTCCCCTCTTCGAGTGCGCAGTAAACGGCTGTCTCCAGGTTATTGAGGGCCACCCGGGCATCCCCGGAAGACAAATCGATCAAAAGGTCCAGGGCTTCGGGCAAGATGCGGATGTCGACCTTCCCGAGTCCTTTCTCTTTTTCCCCGAGAGCGCGTTCCAGGATGGTCTTGAGGGCTTTCCTTTCCAAGGGGTGTAGAATCATTACCCGTGCCCGGGAAAGAAGCGGCGGAATCACTTCAAAAGAGGGGTTTTGGGTCGTAGCGCCGACAAGGATGATCAAACCCTTTTCCACGTAAGGTAAAAAGGCGTCCTGCTGGGCCTTATTGAAACGGTGTATCTCGTCGACAAAGAGAAGCGTGGGCTTACCCGAAAGCGTAAAGGTCTTTTCCGCCTCTGCAATAATCTGTCTGAGGTCCTTTACGCCTGAAGTCACGGCTGAAAAGGCACGGAAGGGGTTTTGGGTATACCCGGCCATGAGTTTGGCCAGCGTGGTTTTGCCGGAACCTGGAGGTCCCCATAAAATGACCGAGAAGAGGCGACCGGACTCCAGTGCTCTTCGAAGGGTGGAACCTGCGCCGATAAGGTGCTCCTGCCCCACGAGGTCTTCGATTTGTCCAGGCCTCATCCTCTCGGCAAGAGGCCTTTTCCCGTTATTTGCAACCTGATTGACGGAAGTCTTCATCGGATTCTTCGAATGGACGGCATCTGCCCCTCCCCCCCTTCTACACACCCGCCCCACATGGGTCCGGGGACTCATTAGGTAGTGCTTATCCGGAAATGACCATTCCCGGACTCGCACTACAAGCGATCAGCTTTCAGTCCCGCCATGGCGGGACAAAAACCAGTAAGAAACAAGTCATTAAGCTGATTGCTGACCGCTCCATCCTGAAATCTCTGATTTCTGGATGGATACTAAGTGGCTTGGCTGTGCCGGCTCAAGATATCCGAGACCTGGCCTACGATCTGATCCATGTCCAAGGGTTTTTTTACGATCAGGTCCGCCCCTGGACCCTTTAATAAAACGGAATCGATTTCGCCGTCGGGGGTTGAAATCAGGACGACAGGCAGGTTTTTATCAATCTTCTTGACCCTTTTGACAAGGGTTTCCGCCTTCAACCCGGAGGCCGATGTATCGGCAATCAACATATCAAAAGGCCTTTTTCTGAGCCGACTCAGTCCCTCCAAAGGACTGATCGCCTTTTCAGTCCTGTATCCCTTGTTCTCAAGGACTTGAGACAACAGCTCTCTCAATAATTGATGCCCCTCAATGATCAAAATATGGGTATTTCTTGCATCGACTCTTCGCACACCGGGCCGCTCTTCGGGTTCTTCTTTCTCCACAGGCAAACGAATGGTGACAATGGTCCCTTCACCTTTTTTACTCTTCACCTCCATATCCCCGCCATGTCTCTTGACAATGGCATAGGAAAGGCTCAGACCGAGACCGATACACCCTTCGCCCTTTGTAGTAAAAAAAGGATCAAGGATCCTGCCGTTGATTCGTTCCGCAATGCCTTCGCCGCTATCCTGGACAAAGATATAGGCATAACCGCCGCTTTCTTCCGTACTGAGATAAATATCCCCTCCGCCGGTCATGGCATCCACGGCGTTCATAACCATGTTAATGATCACATCACAAATCTCTTCAGGGTTTCCCCTGAGAAGCGAAAAAGATCGTTGATAGGCCTTCAGATTGAGGGACACCCCTCTTCGAGTGCCCTCATCCTTTAACCGGGGTTCGACCAGCGAAATGACCGCATGGACAACGTCTTTGAGATCAAAGGAGAGCACCGTAGACTGATCGTTCTCACGCCTTGCGAGGACATCCAACTTTCGGGTCGTCTTGGCAATCCGGTTTGTCGCATCCTCAATGGCTTGGAGGCTGGCCGGAACATCCGGAGACTCCGGTTTTCCGATCTCTCGCATTCCCCGGATGCTCTCATCGATCATATCGAGATTCTGGCTGATTTGTCGATTCAGACCGGACGCCATCGTCCTGAAGGCCTCCATTTTTTGTGTTCGAACGAGTTCTTTTTCTTTCTTTTTTCTATTTTCCCGGCGGGACAGAATAGAAAGGAAGGCCTTTCGTCCCTTATACCTGACTTTCCTGACCCGGATATCACACTCATAGGTCTCACCGCTTCCGGAAACGATATCCACCTCATACTGCGGGGGCGCCCATTTCCCTGCCACCCGGTCTCTGTGCAGTTTTCTCACAAATCCGGTCATACTGGGATGCACGAATTCCCAATAATGCCTTCCAATACAGTCCTCCAGTTGATACCCCAGTTCCTCCAACGCCGTCTCATTGACGGCCGCAATCTTTTCCTGTTGAATGAGGAAGATACCGGCCGGCGTGGCATTGAACAGATCGTTCTGAGTACGCAAGGTCGTTAGGATTTCCCGATAGCTCTTCTTCAGAGCAGCCAGTTTATCCCTGAGTGCACGATTTTCGGCCTGCAGTTTGTCCTGTCTCTTTTGCCAGTATACCGGCTCCTTGGATGTCATACGAACCTTTAAATTATCGCGGTGTTTTGAAAACTTAGGGGTTAATCGGGGCCTGTTTAAATTCCAAATGGAAAAAAAATGATTGCCCGCCCACCCAAGGCCGGAAAACCTTCGGCTGAAAGGCAGTCTCGCGATGCGCCGAACAGAATGATGTCTTGATGGTAGGCCAGGGGCTGCGTCCTAAAATGGACTTGATTGATGATCGTTATATAACGTATCATACTCGCTCCGGACTCTACAATACCGAAAACATTTTTTGCAACGCAAAAGGATCTCAACGATCCATACTTCTCGGGGAAAACCGTGACCACCCATTCATCCTTTGTCCATCTTCATGTGCACACCGAATACAGTCTTCTTGACGGCGCCATTACGATCAAGCGATTATTCGAGAAGTCCAGCCGGTTGGGCATGGACTCCGTTACGATTACCGACCATGGGAACATATTCGGTGCCGTACAGTTGTATACGGAGGCCGCCAAATCGGAGTTAAAACCCGTCCTGGGCTGCGAACTCTACCTGGCTCCCGGGGACCGGCGGGACCGGGGCACTTCTCCGGACGGCGGACCCACCGCCTATCATCTTGTTCTTCTCGCCATGAATGAGGAGGGGTATAAAAATCTCAGCCGCCTGGTCACCATGGGGCATCTTGAGGGTTTCTATTATCATCCCCGGGTAGACATGGAATTGCTCAGGAAATACAACCAAGGTCTTATCGCCCTTTCAGCCTGTCTCCAAGGTCCCGTGGCTTATAGGATCAATCACGGCCGGATCGAGGAGGCCAGGGAAAAGGCCGTCGAACTCGCCTCCATCTTCGACAGGGACCGCTTTTATCTGGAGGTTCAGGCCAACAACCTCACCGAACAACATGCCGTAAACCGTGTACTCAAGGACTTTTCGAAAGAACTGTCCCTCCCCCTGGTAGCGACAAACGACTGCCACTACCTCAACAAGGAGGACGCCGAGGCCCATGACGCCCTCCTCT
>CAZXWJ010000237.1:0-6680 GCA_964644375.1 uncultured Desulfobacteraceae bacterium
TGCCCCAGCGGGTTGGTGTCATTACTTCCCCGACAGGTGCCGCGATCCGTGACTTCCTGAAAGTAATACGCCGCCGATTTGCCAATATCGAAATTACGATTCTCCCAGTAAGGGTCCAGGGCGGCGAAGCCGCCGGTGAGATGGTTGAGGCCTTGGAATATATCAACGGAAACCTGGATGTGGATGTGATCGTCCTGACTCGGGGAGGGGGTTCCCTGGAGGATCTCTGGGCCTACAATGAAGAAAAACTGGCTCGTGCCATACGGGCATCACGAATTCCCGTGGTATCTGCGGTGGGTCATGAAATCGATGTCACCATTTCCGATATGGCGGCGGATTTGCGTGCACCGACACCTTCGGCTGCAGCTGAAATCCTGGTGCAGGAAAAGGACGCTTTGGATGAACAGATAAGGGAAATCAGGGATCACCTGGCGTCCCTTTTGAAGAACCTTTTGTCCTTCCTCAATCAGAGACTGGCCCTCATTTCAAAGGGACTTGGAGACCCGAAAAGGGATCTAGGGGACGCCTGGTTGCATCTGGATGAATGCAACCTTCGGCTTGTAAGGGCCATGAAATCTCTGGTTCATGAGAAAAAACGGCAGTTGCTTTCAGAAAACCGGGCATTCCTCCTGAAATCACCCCTCGACCTGTGCTCGAGCCTTCAGCAGAGGATGGCCTTCCAACAGCGAACCCTAGGACTTCTGACGACGCGTCGGCTCAAGGAATATCAAACGGCCTTCAGCCTCCTGGCGGAAAAAGTCAAGGCCCTGAGTCCCCTTGCCGTATTGAAAAGGGGTTACAGCATCACGCGCAAGCTTCCTGCTAAATCAATTTTGAGAGACGTTTCGAAGGTTGAGGAAAGGGATTGTGTAAATGTCCTGTTGGCGGAAGGCGCGTTGGAATGCCGAGTCGAAAAGGTCATGAAAAAGCAAACCGTTTGATGGCGAGATAAGAGAAATCCGTGAAAATATTGAGTGTTCTAGTTATGATCGTTCTGGGGATTTTCCCCTGTTTATGCGCTGCTTCAGATCTGCCCGAGATCGACGTGGCGCTTTCTTCCAGACAAATCCCACAGGGCGGGGTGGAACTCCTCAGCATCAGAGTCAATGAGGGAGAGATCCCAAAAGTGACCTGGCTGGACAAGGAAGCCTGGCTGGTTTTTGACCCTGAAGAAAAGGCGTGGCAAGGATTCCTCGGGGTCGACCTCAGGGCAAAACCCGAGAGCTATGTCCTGGACATCAAATCGATGCCCTCCGGCCGGAAGAAGTTGCTTGCCCTGGAGGTCGTCGAAAAGGATTGGGGTGTTCGCCGGTTGACCTTGCCTAAGAAAATGGTGGATCTGGATTCCAAGACTCTTGAGAGGGCAAGAAAAGAGTCAAAGGTCATGAAATCATTATGGCGGGCCTCTGTGGACCGTCCCCTGTGGAGGGGAAAATTTTTGAGACCCGTGCCCGGAAAGGTGCTGGGACCGTTCGGGCGCAGGAGCATCATCAACAGCCAGCCCAGATCGCCCCACTCGGGCGTCGACCTGCGCGGTAAAAGTGGAACGCCCGTAAAGGCCACGAATCACGGGAAAGTCGTGCTGGTTTGCGACCACTTTTTTAGTGGTCGTTCGGTGGTCATCGATCACGGGGGAGGCATCCAAAGCATGTATTTTCATCTTGACAGCATCACGGTTCGGAAGGACGACATGATCGAAAAGGGGCAGGTGATCGGACGCATGGGAAGCTCCGGTCGAGCCACTGGGCCCCATCTTCACTGGGGAATCCGAATGAACGGTGCACGGGTCGACCCCATCGGCCTGACAATCCTGAGCCGGCAATTGGAGGAGTGATGGCAGGAAAGAAATTTGACGATTTGATGCAGCGACTGGAAGAGATCGTGGATGGCCTGGAGAAGGGCGATCTCTCCCTCGAAGATTCCCTCAAGAGCTTTGAAGAAGGCATGAAACTGGTTGGTGTCTGTTCCAAAAAATTGGAGGAGGCGGAGCGGAAAGTGACGATGCTCGTCAAAGACGCGGACGGCGTTTATACTCAGAAAGCCTTTGAAATGGAAGATGAGGATAACATCTGAAAATGGATTTGAAAACATACCTCAGCGAAAAAAGAACGATCGTGGACAGTGCCCTGGGAAAAATTTTTCCCCGTCTCGAGGACCCTTCTGCGGATATTGTGGAGGCCATGAACTACAGCCTCTTTGCAGGGGGCAAGAGGCTCAGACCCATCCTTTGCATGGCCGGGGCCGAGGCCGTGGGCGGAGAAGGCCGATCCGTTCTTCCCGTGGCCTGTGCCCTTGAACTCATTCACACCTATTCCCTGATTCATGACGACTTGCCCATCATGGATGATGACGATATGCGAAGGGGAAAAGCCACGAGTCATAAGGTGTTTGGTGAGGCACTGGCCCTGCTGGCAGGGGACGGACTCTTAACCGAGGCCTTTCACACCATGGCCCTTCCGGAAACCCTGGGAGCGGTGAATCCCCTGTCCCTTTTGAGAGTGATCCCCATGATTGCAGAGGCGGTGGGGTACCAGGGAATGGTAGGGGGGCAGGTGGTGGATATCCAATCGGAGGGCAAAGAGGTCGATTTTCCTCTCTTGGAGTTCCTGCACGCTCATAAGACCGGGGCACTGCTCACCGTTTCCGTCTCTTCGGGAGCCATCCTTGGAGGTGGAGACGAGATCCAGGTCAAGGCGCTCACGGAGTATGGTCGAAAAATAGGACTTGCCTTTCAAATAGCCGACGATATCCTCGATATTGAGGGAGACAGTGAAAAAATGGGGAAGTCTCTCGGCGGCGATATCGAGAAAAAGAAGATCACCTACCCCGCTGTCATCGGCCTTGAGCAATCAAAGGCGATCCAGAGAGGTCTTATCGATCAGGCGCTCGAGGCACTGAATCCCTTTGACCACAGGGCGGAGCCCTTAAGGCAAATAGCCGTGTACATCATTGAAAGAAAGAAATAATGACAGAAAAAGATGAATATCGTTTTTTGAACAGGATCAACAGCCCGACCGATCTTAAGGAATTGAAAATTGAGGACCTGCAAGTGCTGGCCTCTGAAATCCGTCAGGAAATCATTGGAACCGTGTCCAAGACAGGGGGACACCTGGCTCCAAGTCTTGGGGTTGTGGAATTGAGTATTGCGCTCCATTATATCTTTGATGCCCCTAGGGACAAAATCATTTGGGATGTCGGGCACCAGGCCTATGCGCACAAGCTGATCACGGGCAGAAGGGAGCAATTTCGAACGCTCAGGACCTATGGAGGAATCAGCGGATTTCCGAAAAGAGAGGAGAGTCCCTACGACGCCTTTGATACGGGCCACAGCAGCACATCCATCTCCGCCGGTTTGGGCATAGCCACTGCAAAGGCTCTCAAGAAGGAAAATGCCCGCGTCATTTCCGTGATCGGGGACGGCTCCATGACCGGCGGCATGGCCTTTGAGGGACTCAATCAGACGGGCCATATGGAGAAGAATCTCATCGTCGTACTCAACGACAATGCGATGTCTATTGCCCCGAATGTGGGTGCCCTGTCTTCCTTCGTCAGCCGGAAGCTCACGGGGCGGAGGGTGGTTCAGTTCAGGAGAGAACTTGTCGATCGCCTGAAGTCCATACCCGGAGTAGGGGACAATATCCTCAACCTCGCCCGTAAAAGCGAGGATTCCCTTTTGTCTTTTTTTACACCCGGCATGCTCTTCGAGGCCTTCAAGTTCAGGTATATCGGCCCCATTCAGGGACATCGCATTGACCTGCTCGTCGAGACCTTCAAGAACACACTCCATCTGGAAGGGCCCGTACTGATCCATGTCCTGACGAAGAAGGGCAAAGGATACGAACCGGCTGAAAAGGATCCGGCCCATTTTCACGGGGTGGGGTGTTTCGAGATATCGACCGGCACGCCTTCGATGACCTGCGGTGACCAACCCCCGAGTTATACGGAAGTCTTCGGGGATACCATGCTCGACCTTGCAAAGACGAATGACCGGTTGTTTGCTATCACGGCCGCCATGCCCGAGGGCACGGGTTTGAACCGGTTTTCGGAACTCTATCCTGAACGTTTCTTGGATGTGGGCATTGCCGAGCAGCATGCCGTCACCTTTGCGGCTGGACTGGTGACCGAGGGTTTGAGGCCGGTCGTCGCAATCTATTCCACCTTTCTTCAGAGGGCCTTCGATCAGATCATTCATGATGTCTGTCTGCCCAATCTGCCTGTGGTATTCTGTCTCGATCGGGGCGGTCTGGTGGGAGAGGACGGCCCGACCCATCATGGCCTCTTCGATATGACCTATCTCAGAAGTCTGCCCAACATGACCTTGATGGCCCCGAAGGATGAAAACGAGTTCAGGCACATGCTGTATACCGCACTGAAGCAGGCCGGACCAGTGGCGATCCGCTACCCGAGAGGCAGGGGTGTGGGCGTTCCCATGGATGAAAATTACCGGGAAATCCCCATAGGTGAGGCCGAGTTCCTGAGAGACGGCAGCGATCTGCTCATCTTCGCCCTGGGCAGCATGGTGAAGCCGTCCCTGGATGCAGCGGAATTGCTGGGGAAAGAAGGGCTTTCAGTCGGGGTGGTGAACGGCCGGTTTGTGAAACCTCTGGATAAACGTCTTGCGGAGGTCGCCGGACAGGCGGGCAGGGTCCTTACGGTGGAGGAAAACATACGCCAGGGAGGATTTGGGAGCGCTGTCTTGGAGTTGCTCAATGAGATGGATATTCGGGATGTCTTGGTTCGGAGGGTGGGCCTTCCCGATAAATTTATCGAACACGGCCCAGCTCCCTTCTTAAGAAAAAAATACGGCCTGGATCAAACCGGGATTCTGAAGGAGGCGAGAGATCTCTGCCGTCAAAGCAAAACAGAGTAAACTCAGACTGGATATTCTGCTCGTAGACAAGGGCCTCGCGGAAAGCCGGGAAAAGGCCAAACGGATGATCATGGCGGGCCTTGTGGAGGTCAACGGGGGCCGGATTGACAAACCCGGACATCCCACCCCTCTTTCATCTTCCATTGTGCTCAAGGCGTCCCATCCGCCTTATGTCAGCCGGGGAGGATTGAAGCTGGAAGAGGCCCTCAGGACGTTTTCCGTCGATGTCAAAGGCAAGACGATTCTGGATGTGGGAGCCTCTACGGGCGGATTCACGGATTGTCTGCTCCAGCATGGCGCCGGAAGGATCATTGCCCTGGACGTGGGGTATGGCCAGTTCCATTGGAAGCTTCGAACGGATCCCAGAGTCCGCATCCTGGAAAAGACCAATGCCCGCTATCTCAAACCTGATGATTTAAAAGAGGCCATCGATGGTGCGGTGATCGATGTGTCCTTCATTTCACTCAAGCTGGTGGTCCCACCGGTCTCGGAATGCCTGTCCCGACACGCCTTTATGATCGCCCTGATCAAACCCCAGTTTGAGGTGGGGAGGGAACAGGTGGGCAAAGGAGGCGTGGTCCGGGAATCGGCCCTTCATAGGGGGGTGGTCACCGATCTCAGTAAATTTTTCGAGCTGTCGGGGTGGTCCGTCATCGGGCATACTCCATCACCAATCCTGGGCCCGAAAGGAAACCGGGAATTCCTGATACACCTCGAAAGATAGACAAACCTCACCCTGTCAAAAGCAAGTCGTTCTTTATTCGCCTTCGCCTGAATACCCTGTAGCTTGTACGGGGATGAATGGCAGGGTGAAAGCATCACAGCTCTTTAGAGCGAAAGCGGGCCGACTTCGGCGAATTAAGATTTTATGCCACGTAGCCCGCTACGGGAAGCTCCATTTTTGACGAGGTTATATGCGAATTGTATGCGGTTGGGTTACAGTAGCGACCCTTAGTGTCCCCCGCGTTTTGAGGCCTTAATTGGATTCAGCTTAGCGCCCTTGGTTTCCTTCGAAGACTGAACATGAGTGGCCATACTGCAGGTTCCGAGTCGCCATTTGATGGCAGGATCGGGGAAAATCATGCAGAACTTGCCGGTGGGGAGATCCAGGACTTTTTGACAACCTTCGCACTGCTCAACGACAGAGTGGCAGGTCCCTCCGTTGAATTTGCATCCTTGCTTGCTCATGAAAGAGCATTCCATCCCTTGCTTTACCGTTGCACAAACCATAATTGCACCACATCCTTTCTAATGTTTTTTTTATGAATCAGGGCAGCTCTATGCCCTATGCATTCCATTTTGTCAAGACCAAACGTTAATCACCGTCTTCAAAATGGTCAACCGTGTGACTGCATTTTTTGTACCGTTTTTTATTTTAACAGCGAAATCCCCAGTTCTTTAAGTTGACCTGTGTTCACACCCGAGGGTGCTTCGGTCAGAAGACAGGTGGCGCTGGCGGTTTTGGGAAAGGCGATGATTTCCCTGATGGACTCTACTCCCGTCAGGATGGCCACCAGGCGGTCGAAGCCCAGGGCGATCCCGGCATGGGGCGGCGCGCCGTATTTTAAGGCTTCCAGGAGAAATCCGAATTTTGTTTCGGCCTCTTCCTGGGATATCCCCAGGTTCCTGAACATCTTTTCCTGAATGGACGTGTTGTGAATCCTGACGCTGCCGCCGCCGATTTCACTCCCATTCAGAACGATGTCATAGGCCCTAGAGCGCACCTTTTCGGGATGATCCTCCAGCTCCGGGAGGTCCTCATCCAGGGGGGCGGTGAAGGGGTGGTGAACGGCCACGAAACGTTTCTCCT
>CAZXWJ010000238.1:0-6673 GCA_964644375.1 uncultured Desulfobacteraceae bacterium
TGTTCGGTGAGGTGCTCACCGAGGGATCTTTATTGAAGTCCATGGTACCCTTAGGGTTACGAGTGACTAAAGTGAAAAAAGAGTTGCGAGTGACTAAAGTGAGCTAAAGTGACTAAAGTTAGGAAGACAAAAACCTGGGAAAATATTAGAAGAACGTCGAACTCGCCAGTCGAAGATGCCGTTTGCGGTGAGGTTTATCCGGCTCAGGAGGGGGATCAAACACTTGTCTGCCATCCTGAGGCGGGTAAACCTTCGGCGGATCGAACATCCAACGTTGAAACCGCCAGAGGCACGCGCTGAACACTGACACCTGACACCTTTGAACAAGGGCCTATGATTTTACTCCCTGCTCAAGCTAAAAACCTGCATCCATCCGTATTGGTTGGCAAAAGGTGTTTTATATATCAAAATTTGGATTGCAGAAAGACTGAGAGAGATCTCTTAACTGTCGTCATCTTTTGTTGCAGGTCTAATAATGAATAATGAACCGATTAATTTTTTGCCATTCTGTGGTACTCGATGAGTTTGTAGGCGGTGTAATACTTGTAGATGTTGCTGACATACTGGACGGTTTCCCGGCCGATGATCCTGGCGGCTGCGTGCTCGACGTTGCCGAACCACATATTGGGGTCGAGACCCGATTTTTTCGCAAGGCGGCGGAACTTTCTGAGATTCCCGGGGCCGGCATTATATCCTGCAAAGGCCAGCAATGTCCGGTTTTTGGGATCGATTGCGGGGTCTTTGAGATAGGTGTCGGCGATCCACCTTAGATACTTCGTTCCTGCATGGATATTGTTTTCAGCACTCTTGTGGATGTCCCGCATGTTGATTGGAGGGTTTTCAGCCGTGCTAGGCAGAATCTGCATGATACCCACTGCACCCCGATGGCTTTTTGCCGACTGCTTGAGCCTGGATTCCTGGTAACCCTGCGCCATGAGCATCAGGTAATCAAATTCATATTTCGCGCCGTATTTTTTGAAAAGATCGACGACCTTGTGGAATTGTTTCATTGCTTTTTCAGATATAGCGTTTTTTACGTACTTGGTCGAGCGGAGGTAACGGCGCAGAAGGATATTGTCGAGTCCCGTTTTTTTGACGTGATTTTTTAGAAAATCGTTGATCTCGGCAAGAAGAAGGGGACTGTTCTTTCGAACGGCCCAGGCAATGCGACCACCCGTGTGTACGGCCAGGTCTTCCCGCACGGTGATATCATCAAAAACCTGAGCCCAGAAATGCGCCTTGTGATCGTCGACAACAGCCATCGGGAGCAGGACTGCATTGACCATTTCTAGGAGATCTTCGTCCTCCATCTCTTCCTCAGCGTCCTTCAGAATGATTTTCGGCTTGAGCTTTTTATTGAGCGCAACCAGGTTTTCGTAGTAACTGCTCGATCGGCGAACAAAAATCTCTTTTCCGCCCAGGTCCTCCAGCACGTTCAACGGAGGAGCGGACGGACCTGTGATCACCAGTTCCTTCACGTCTTTGATGCCCGGGGTAGAAAAGTCCACCCGTTTTGAGCGTTCCGGTGTGATCGTCAGGTTTCCGGTTGCGATGTCCCCTAGCCCCTCTATCAGTCCGGGGATCAGACGGTCTCTGACCGTCGGAATAAAGAGGACATGGATCCTTAGGGTCTTCATCTTGTATTTTTTGTTGAGCCAACCCTCAAAGGCCGTTCCCAGTTCGTAAGCCGTACCCCGCTTACGTCCCCTGTCAAGGAAGAAAAAGGTCTTGCTGTAGGGCACCAGGATGCGGATCATCCGCTTTTCCTTCATGCCGTCGAAATCACCCGTCCACGGCTTTGGGATGGGAAGTGCTAACTCTGACATGTCCTCGTCGTCTTGTTCAAAGGTGGAGAGCGCCTGTCTTTCCTGAGCAAGACTATACTGTATCGAACAGGGAATAAACGAAAGGATAAAAATCAGGGCCAGGGACGGCAGAATCAATCGCCGACCTCCTGGGGCCCGATTCGAACCAGCTGCCAGGAGATGGTGTCTTTTACCGTTGCCTGAATAGTCCATAATCTCCCAATAAACGATTAAAGGAGTTTGTTGAAGCCATTTTCCTCCGCAAAAGCACTTGCGGTTCGTAAATTTTCACGCGGTGCCTTCGGTCGATTATGAACCCCTGAACCCTGTATTACGCAAATACCGGAAGTGATGTTGAAGTCGACTTTATATCTCATTTAATTCCACCTAATTGGTGGTCATCCGGAAAAATATCTTCCGGTCACAGGACCTGCCTCCCTTACCTGAGTTCATGCTTAAGGTGTAACCCACTTGTATTCATTGTCAGATGGAAAACCTCCCTCATCCAGTGCTTCACGGATTTTTGCCACGTCGGTCATCTCTTCATCATAGGTGACGGTTACGGCATGACGTTTGAAATCTGTCCCGACTTTCGAGACGCCTTCAACGGCCTCGACGATACCCCGTATCATCTCTGCAGTACCCGGTCACCCGCACCCCATGACTTTCAATTCCACGGTTTTTTGAGCCGCGGTCGCTTCCTGATGAAAGCCCCCCAGAATGATTGTCGCCATGACCAGAATCAATAGCGTAACCCTTAGTGGTTTCAATATTTTCCTCCTTTTTTTTATTGGATGCGTGATCTCGTGTGGATCACTTGGAAATAGCCTTTTTCTACTTCGCTCGCAAACCCCGCCGATCCGGGATTGCGCACTGTATTCTTCAACAGAATGTCTAGAGGGTTCAATCCCTTTCCAAGTCAAGCCTTGTTCGATCCGCCGCTCGCTTTGACGGCGGGACCTTCCTGGTCCAGACCGAAATACACAGACCTTTGAGCTCGACAAAGGTAACCCCTGCTTCAGGTCAGATTCGGCTCCGAAGTCGGATCGAACCTCTCTTACTTTTTAACGGCCTCTCTGTAGTCCTTTTTGGAAACTTCCTTGACCTCGGAGCTTTGCAGGGTCATCTTGCTGCCTGTCTTGGCATCCTCAAAGGAAATTGCCCCGGTTTTCCCTTTTTTGTCAATTTTCCGGGTGAAATAGGTGCTGCTGCTGGTAGGGTCCCTGACCTGGTAATATCCTGCACAGGCGACCATCCCCAGAAAAAAAACCGTTGCTAAGAAAATCGACATTAGTTTGCGTTTCATGGCCGACTCCTTCCCCTGCAATGTTATGTTTTGAGAAACCATCAAATCCCGGCGTATGCCTGAGTTTGGTCATTCGATGTCGAAAATCCATTTTTTGCAACCTGTTGGCTGCCTTTCATCGAAGGCCGTTCCCAATCTCAATGCAGGTCTCCGGGACACGACAATAAATTCGGAGTGTGAGATTAAAGGTCCCGTTATAAGCAGGTATTCCATTAGGATATTACAGGACAAACAAAAAAAGGAAATAGGGTGAAGTTTGTATTATTGGCAGAAAAAGACCTTACTCAGGCCTTGAGCGTTTCCCTGATCACAAAAACCCACCTGACTCATCGGCGATCAACACGGATAGCCCGAAGAGTATTTCGGGAGGCAGCGACGTGTAGTCGCGAATGATTTCCTCCCGAAAGTGTCTAAAGTGAGGTAAAGTGGTTAAAGTTGAGAAATGTGAAAATTCGGAAAATGTTGGAAGAATATTGAATGTCGAACCTCGAACTCTCCGGAGACGAGCAAGCCCTCGAGAGGTTTATCCGCCTCAGGAGGGGGGACAATCCCCGTGCCCCTGAATCCCGATGATTACCGATCATTGAAGATCAACTTGGATTTCAACTCACGTTTATTCTGCATCGCCCAGAGATTCAAAAAGGCCATCATCATGGTGTCGGCGCGGGTGATGGCCTCGTAATGATGGTGGCGGCTCGAGGCCATAGGCAGTGGGGAAGTATCGGACAGGAAGCTTGAAACGGCGAGGCGGGCAAAATAGTCGGCCCGGTTCAGGTATTTTTCTTTACCGGTGATCTCGTGTGCTGAAATCAGGTGAAAAATGACATTTCCCATGGGTCCTGGATAAATGGTGTTTTTGAAGTCCGGAAGGCTTTCCATGTACCGGCCGGCAGAGCCCAGGATCAACTTGCGATAGCCGGCCCTGGTGCTACCCTCGGGAAGTTGCCGATAACGAAGATAGCAGAGATTGGCGATCTGTGCGTCCGTGGCCTTTCCGTATCCGGTAACCCAGGGTTTTGTGTGGGTCCAGGGGCCGGATACCAGGGTTTCGAGCGTGTCGATGTGTGCGCCTTGCACGAAACCGGTGCCCCGGGGGCTGAAATCATGACCCAGTGACAAATAGACCCGGTCCGTGGTCTCGGCCCGTTTGATCATTTTTCGCCGGAGAGGATCAGGAAAGGCCCCGGCGCTGTCGGTCAAGTCCACTGAAAGGGACAAGTTACTGTCCGGCCACACGATTTTTGCCAGTTTGGGGTCAGAGGCACAGGGTATCGCTCCCGTTTGCTTTGAACTTCGCCGGTTGAACATGTTGATCAGGGTCTCGACGGCTTTTGTGTAGACAGGATCTCGGGTTTCCCTGTAAGCACTGGCCCAGGTCATGATGTAGAAGCCACCGTGTCGAGGGTATTCGTTTCTGGTTTTTGTCTGGTGTCGTGACCAGCGGGCATGACGGGAAAATGCCCCTGTTTCGTGATCGTGAATCTGATGGTCCCATAAACCCCTGGCAAATTTGAGTGCTGCGTTCGGTGCCAGTTCATACACTTTGTCCCAAAGAACCCAGGGCCGGAAGAACTCGTGAGATTTGTCCAGACCGCACATGGCTTCGCATTGAAAATCCCAACCGATATGTTCTCCCCAGGCCATGAGTCCGGTTGTGGGGCTCTGACAGCGCTCGAAGAACCACTTCAGTGCCCTATCGGATTCCCTGGCATATTTTTCGTCATCGGTGATTTCAGTCAGGGCATAGAAAATCTGATACAGGTTTTGATCGTGCATGGGGTTGGCACCCTTTAGCGTGCGGTCGGTTTCACGAATGCCGTCGATGGGGAAAAACGAACCAGTCATGGGAGGAGTACGGTCCAATGCCGCTGCAAACAGCGGTGAGTGCTCATCACCGCATTGATCGCGACCGTGCTCAAGCATATAATCCGCATATGATCTGACGATATCCAGATACTCACTTCCCGGGAGGGGCTCTGCCGCCGCTGCGCAGAGGCATAAGGACAAGGAGAGAAGCACGAAGAACAAGTTACATGTGAATCTTTTCTTTTTCATTGTCTTGGCCCTTTCTCATTGTGCTTTCGATATTTTAAAGAGGTCCCATGCTCCACAGGTTTAAGGATAGGTCGTCGATGGAATCGGTTTTCCTCTTGTCGATTCCTCTGATTCCACAATGCAGGCATGTGGATTTTTTTTGTGTCAATGGTTTGATGTCGGATTTGGGGTTCTCGCACGTATCAACTCACAAACCGGGTAAGAGATTCCGGAGATTTCGTTTTTAAGGTGAAACGATCACGCAGGAATTGCCCCATACCGGCATTCGGAATAAAACGGCAATCCGCCGCGCGACAAAGTGGTCACGCCGGGAAGGGTGCCTCTTTTCCTTATGTCATCTCTCTTGGCTGGCCGGTGCAGGTGAGGACATTACGCCACAGATTTCCTTTGGGTTTGATTTGCTTCCGGTTGGAAACGGCCAGCGGTATCGGTACGTGGGTGAACTGGTTCTTCCAGAAACCTATGAGTGTATTCGTGCAGCCTGCCATGCCCGCGTGCACGGCATTATGGCCGAGAAGCAGGCAGAATGACGAATCGTGGGGATTGGCGGGAAGACTCCGGATGGTGTAGCTGGGATCGATGTATTTAAGGTTTACTTCCATCCCTATTTGACTGAAATAAGCCTTGATATTGTCCCGCAGAAAAATACCGATATCCCCGAGTCGGATATTGCCGGAGGCATCTTTTTGTCCCGTTTTTTCCATCAGATCCTGACCGGCCCCCTCGCCTACGACAATGACCGCATGACCCCGGAGTTCCAATCTGTTTTTCAAGGCATCCAGCAGGCCCTCGAGAGTAAAGGGCACCTCCGGCACCAGGCAGAAATTGACCTCATTGTTGGCCAGGCTGGCAAAAGCGGCGATAAAACCCGAATGCCGTCCCATCAATTTCACCAGGCCGATACCGTTTCTTGCCCCTGCAGCCTCTGTGTGAGCCGAATAGATGGATTCCGTGGCCTCGGAGACCGCCGTTTCGAAGCCGAAGGACTGGTCCACGCATGAGATGTCATTATCGATGGTCTTGGGGATGCCGATCACGCTGATCTTCAGACTGCGGCGACCGATCTCCTCGGAAATTTTTTCGGCCCCGCGCAAGGTGCCGTCTCCTCCAATGGCGAAGAGCATGCCCACATTCATTCGTTCCAGGGTGTCGACCATCTCGGATATGTCCTGAGGTCCGCGGGACGACCCGAGAATCGTGCCTCCCTTCAGGTGGATATCCTCAACCTCGTCCGGGGTCAATTCCATGGGTTCATGCCCATACCGGTAGGTCAGTCCTTCATAGCCGTAGCGGAAGCCGAATACATTCTTGACACCGTAATTGTAGTAAAGTCCGAGGACAATGGCCCGGATGACATCGTTCAGTCCGGGGCATATCCCGCCACAAGTCACGATTCCGCATTTGAGCTTGGAGGGGTCAAAATAGATTTTTTCCCTCGGGCCGGCCATTTCAAAACGAGGAACCTCTTTTCCTGCCTTGAGAAAGGCCTCGATGTCTCTCAGATTAT
>CAZXWJ010000239.1:0-6643 GCA_964644375.1 uncultured Desulfobacteraceae bacterium
ACCCGTTCCCATCCCGAACACGGAAGTTAAGGTCTTCAGCGCCGATGGTACTGCGCGGGGAACTGCGTGGGAGAGTAGGTCGCCGCCGAAATTTAATTTAAAAGCCCCTCGATTTTCGAGGGGCTTTTTTTTTCTCTTTTAGTGGCTGAGGCGGTCTTTAGTGATTGAAATAATTGGAATTGTGCATAGTTTATTTCATGAATAGAAAGATGGAAAGGAAACTTTAAAGAAATGAGACCGAATATACCCGAAAAAGCAAAACTTCTTAAACGTCTCAAGGAGAAAAATTTTAACGTACCGGATTTTGTCTATATTTCTGCAGAGGATTGTGAAAAGGACAACTACGCTGCTGCTGAGGATTTTTTGAAGAACTACCATAGTAGTTTCAAGGTGGTGGCCAGAAGTGCACTGACCCAGGAAGAATATTTCAAGGGCGGGACTTTCGATTCTCTTGAGACCTATGCGGATATCGGGGGTATCAAATATGCTAGAAAAAAGATGATCACTTCAATGATGAATTCCAACAGGCTTTCCATTATGAGACAGCAGAAATTCAATCAAGCCCCGGAAATTAAATCTGAAGACATGGGCGTGATCATCATGCCCTTCATCGAGGGCATGAATGTCATGGCCAAGATGGTAGGAAGCCATTGGGAGTTCGGATACTCAGGTGACCGGAACCATAAGGTGAGGAGTGATCCGTACATAACCACCACCCCACATGATATAAAACTCTTGGAAATGAGCCGGCAAATTCAGGAATTTCTTGGATTTCGTTGCGAGATTGAATACGTCGCATCAAGGGACGGGGTCATTTATGTGGTTCAGGCAAAGGATATCTCCAGTATTGAGATGCTTGAAATGAAAGCGGATAAGAGATCTATTAGGCTGGACGGTATTCGACGGATACGAAAGAGAAGAAACTATCGGGAACGTCCGATCTATGTCATGGACAATAAAAACCTTTATTTGGATCTTATCAGTAAATGCGAGGATTTGGTTCATGATTTTGGCGGTTCAAAAGTGGAAATTGATGGTATTTTTGAGATTGTTTCCGCCTATGAAGCCGAACTGGAGGACTTTGCCATGCAGCATCAGCGTTTCGGAGTACTTGGGGTTCGTATTCGAGTTCCTGAGGATGTTTTTCAGATAGCAAACCACTATCTGGACGAAACTCCGGAACTTCAGTCCAGACTGTCCAATGCGTTACACAAAAATCAGTATAAAATTGACTATTTTTTGTCTGAAGCGGATACTCTTATTGCCAAAGAGAAAATCCGGATCAATCTGTGCAGTCACGATGCCTATGGTATCGATACGGTACGAAATCCCTTGTGGTCCGTTTACTGGCGAGATGAAAGACACGACCAGATAGAAAAGGAGTTTAAACATCTGGGGTTTAAGACCGGGGATACGGTCGGGATTGATATCGATTCCGAAGACAGACCCACAATATACAGGGTCTAATATCGAGGCTCATATCAGCAGGCACACTGGTGGTCGTCGGCGTAGACGTGTCTCTGCAGATTGACTACCCTTTCATTTGCGTGGAATGCCGGGGCGGCGACCTCGAGGCCGTTCGAGTGGAGGCTCTTGTGATTATTTCGACCTGGTATCCGAACTTTGAAGTGGAGACAGGTGAGATTAAGTCATGAATGAAAACTTTCGGATTGACGCTCGGGCATGAATGGGATTGCGAGATGGTCTGCTATCTGGTGCTTGGCCGAAATAGCAGGGTTACCGATCATTAGCCTGTGGTGGCAAATGATGAATGATCAGATAACGAGGACGCGGATATGAAAAATGGTCACATTGCAGTACCCAAACTCCAGGGTCACAACTGTTTTGCCTGCGGTACAGCGAATCCTATCGGCTTGAACCTGCAATTTTATCTTTCCGGGCAGGAACTTTGCTCGGATATTACCCTCGGGAAAAATCACGAAGGTTGGGAGAATTTGGCCCACGGCGGTATACTGTCAACTTTGCTCGACGAGGTGATGTCCTGGACGATTATTGTCTTTGAGCGGGTTTTTTTCGTAACGAGGAAGATGGAGGTCAAGTACCTCAAACCGGTTACAATCGGAACGGCCGTGACCATAAAAGGCCGGTTGATCGACGATTCAAAGCATCCCAAAGTAAAGGCCGGGGCGAAAGTCCTGGACCACAACGGGACTCTCCTCGCCAAAGCAAAGGGGGAATTTGTCATCCTTCCGGAAGAGCGGCTTTCGCAGGTTCCGGAAGGATTGAAGCAAGATATGAAAGATCTTTTCGAGCAACTGGTCGATTTTTGATCATTGTTTGACCGTTGCCCTCAGATTTGCCAGGGCCTGGTGGGCACTGTTGATCAGGGGATGAACGGTTGGTGCGGAAGAAAGCAGGGGATGAGTCGCAATCTGCATCATATCCAGCTCCCGAACATTTAATTTCATCTGGATACCTACGGCGATGGTGTTGATCAATTCGCCGACGGAGGGACCTCCTGATGCCTGACCACCCAGAAGTGCCCCTCCTCTATCCGCGAATATCAATTTTACCTTGAGCTGAGTGGCCCCGGGCAGTGTACCCGGATGCCTATCCGGCGCCGCAGCTTGACCCGTCACGATGCGAATGCCCTCTTTTTCGCAGGCCCGGCTGGTCAGTCCCGCGCTGGCAAAAGAGACGTTACCGATCTTTGTTGAAAAGGCGGAAACCGTTCCTTGTATCTGCCGAAGGACCCGGATTCCATAAAGGTTAGTGCCTGCAATTCTTGCTTCCGCCGTAGCCGTTGAGGCGAGCCAGACAGGTGCCTCGTCCCGTGTGAAAAAGTCCCGCTTCAGGGCACAATCACCCACGGCGAAGATGTTTTTCACCTTGGTTCTCAAATAGGAATCCACCCAGATAGATCCCCCTTCGGTCACCATGAGCCCTGCGTCCTTTGCCAAATCCGTATTGGGCTTGCCTCCGATGCCGACAATGACTATGTCCGCTTCGAGGGATTCACCACTTTCCAGTATAACGGACCTCCGGCCGTTGTCTCCGTCCACCGACATGGCACGCACACCGGTATGAAGTTTAATGCCGGTTTTAAGCAGTTGTCCCGTCACTTCATCGCAAAACTCATCGTCAAAGGCCAAATTCAGAACCTTTGGCATCATCTCCACGATATGGATATCACAGTCGGAATTTTGGGCCAGTTCATCAGCAAATTCCGCTCCGATGAATCCACCACCCAGGATAACCACCTTCTTGGCTTTTTTTGACGCTTCACGTAGTGCCGACATGGCGGAAAGGCTTTTTTCGATTGGAAAAACCCCCGGCCTGTCAATGCCGGGAATAGGAGGTAATGCCGGCCTGGTCCCTGTGGCCAGGACGAGTCGTTCGTATGAGACTTCTTCTCCCGACTCCATGATGAGTTTATTGCCCGGCGTGTCGAGTGAGACGACTTTTCCCACCATGATTTCCACTCCCGCATTCTCGAGAGGAGCATCCCCCATCACATTTTGCGCCGGATCGGACATGGTGTGGATCATGTAGGGGATGGCGCAGGGTATGACCCCGTCCCCGATTTCTTTGATGACACAAACCGATTTTTCAGGATAGACGTTCTTTGCCGTGAGGGCCGTGATAACACCTGCTGGACCTCCTCCAACGATGAGGACATTGTATTCCATAATAATTACCTTTCAAGAGCGTAAAATATATGTCAATCCGTCTTCCAAAGCGGAGGTCCCACCCTATTTAGGCAAAAGGAGAGGATCTTTCATCGGAAGGCCGGCGAAATTATTTAGGGATTAAATTTTAAAAAGTAGGGTAATCGACGACATGCCCTGCCCGGAGGGAATCCGGCATGCTGAAGGTAATAAGGGGAAAAATCACTATTTCCAACAGTCTCTTAGAAAGATTCACCAATGGGCTTTTTTTATGAAGGTTTGCTGCACACTCATTTTATTCAGCCTCTTGTCTCATTTCGCAGATTCCTGTCGTGTCCGATTTAGCGCGTTAGATCATAGACTTTACCGAAAATAAAAGCAATAAATATGCCGAACTGAATAGCATGTCAAAATGTTCTGGAATCTATTTTAAAAGCGCTGTCAATTTTATTTGGTTGTCAAAAACCTGGTCCTTCTCCCGCCCATGTCTAAGGCGGGGATCTTCGAAGGGCGAGTCGAAGATCCCGTTTTGCGGGAGTCAAAGACAGTTGGCTCTGCCGTAGCACCTTGCATGGTAAGTCGCAAGTTCAAATGTCAAAGGCCACAAAACGCGGGAGAGGGCTGGGAGCACATCCCTGGAAAGGAACACCATGGGTCTCGCGTTTTAATCGAAAAGGCTTGCTGTGTCTGCCATTTGGGTCTTGTGCTTTGACATGACCTGTTCTTGTTCCTGTCATCACCCCCTCTGGTGTTAAACCAAAGCCGGGCCTTCTGGACCCGAATATTTACTGTATGCCGGTTTTTAATCACTGCAGAAGCAGAAACAAATAAGGGAGGTGGACGGATCCGGGTCGAAGGTAAACCGGGGGCCGTCCGTCCCTGCAATAGTTTCCTCGTCCGGTCGGCCAAAGAAGCATGTTCTCGGCGGATCCGGGAACCGTGTAGACAAAGCAACCGGCACCAAAGGTTTGAACCACGATTTCAAGATTCCCATCACCGTTGAGATCCATAACGGTTGGTGCGGCGGGAGCCCCCTTGCCATTTCCATTGGTCCCTTGTTCGGGTAGCATGAGATCGTGAAGTATGTTGCCCTGTGTATCCAGGATCATGAGATATCCATGGGGCTGACCGGGGGCGATGTTTTCCGGGTCTCCATAGGTCGTTAGTATCAATTCCGGTTTGCTGTCTTGATTGAGATCTGCAACCATGACCTCCGAGGCATACATCAGCGCTCGACCGTGCGTGATATTGACACGCCAAAGCCGTTCGGCCGTCGATGATATACAGTAGACATAACCGTCATGGGCCCCGTAAATTGTTTCCGGCCGGCCATCGCCCAAAATGTCGACGACAGTGGGCGAAGGGGGATTGGCAGGCGGGTACCAGGTATGGCCTGCACGGCTCAGAGGATAGTCGGACAAGGGCAGGTGTTCCCATTCGGATAACCGCCGGGCGCTTCGGGATCCGTCACCGTACGACCCTTCGAGAACCATGATGGAATGGTGCTTGGTATCATAAGGTTCGTCCCGTTCCACATTTGAAACGCAAACGACCTCGTTTTTACCATCTTGGTTGATATCGGCAACGCAGGGAGGTGATTGAGTCCATTGCATCCATTTTTGAGCGCTGGGGTGGGGCCAGGGCCCTGTGTGAAGATAATAATGGTCCTCTTCAACCTGCGGATCAAACCAGCGGATAAATTGTCCCCAGTTCAAACGGTTCCCCAGATATTCTGAGGAACGGTTCGTAAAGTAGAGGGAGGCGAGCAGGCTCACCCCATCATGGCGAAACACATTGATCTGGTGGTTATCAAAGGTGACGACAATCTCGATGAGAGGGTCATCATTCAGATTTCCGAGGCCTATGTTAAGCCCGAAACAGCCGTAACCGTGGTTCCCGGGCCCATTTACTTCAGCGTCATTGCCTGGTCCGGTTTCCGTGTTGTATCGGGGCCATGCATCGTAGGAGAGTCCCGGTGGCTGATACAAGGTGCCATCAGGATTGAAAACATAGACCTGGGCGCCGCCCTCAGTCTGGGTCGTGGTGGCCACGATCTCGATGATCCCGTCCCCGTTAAGATCGCCCCCTGCAAGACCCCGTACCTCGGGGCACTGCCCTGCGTCGCAGGTGCTGGCGGGCCATCCGGCCTTAACGATCAACGTGTTGTCTTTCCATTCATAAGCCGCAACTTTCCCGTTGTTGCTGCCAACCACGATCTCAAAGATCCCGTCCTGCTCGAGATCGGCGCACACGGCAGGCGGATAAATTCGGCCTTCATGGGGGTAAGAAGGACCCGATTTCGCTCGTGCAAGTTGTTTAAAATTGCTATCCCAGACGAAAATGTCATAGAAGGTGCCAATTAATTTGGGTGTCCCTTCTCCCAGGTTGTGGATGATAGGCGAACCGAACCATGAGGTACCGGTCCATTTTATCTGGGTGAGGCATTGCGGCTCTTGAACTTCGCCAAAGGCCATTGCCGGAGATGTCCCTCTCAAGGAGATAAGTAACACAAAGACAATTACCATCAATTGATCCGCGAAATTTGTTGCAGTAACAGTCATCGTGTGTTTCATTTTTTTTCCGGGTCCTTTGCCTTCAGTCCCTGAGCCCGTCAAAATATACGCGTTGTGAGCTTCCGGTGATGGTGGCGTATTCTTATGTGCCAAGGCTCTCGGGCTGGTCATTTATGTGAATGATCTGCGAAGGATCCTTGCTCTCCACTAAAATATCCGATCAGGCCGTGTCAATAAAGTCAATGATTTTTTAGCTGGGTTTTTGATGGTTTTCAAAAAAATGCAGGGCCAATAGCCCTGCATATTGTATCGAGTGATTGATTGCTGATTGGGGAGGCGTGGGCCGCCCTCTTGCACGGTCGCTTTTAACCCCCGGCAAAAGGCTGATAGGCCGAAGCATCATCAACGCAGTTTTTTAATTCGTCCTCTTCAATGTGCTTGGGGTTCTTCAGATACTCCACGTTGCAGACATACTCATTGCCTGCTTTGTCTTTGACCCAG
>CAZXWJ010000240.1:0-6643 GCA_964644375.1 uncultured Desulfobacteraceae bacterium
CCATGAACTTCTCTACATCATAGCAAATATCAAGATCGAGGAGATCATGACCCGGAATCCTATCACGGTGTGCTATGATCATACGGTTGAAGAGGCCGCCGAGATCCTCCTGAAGAACAAAATATCCGGTGCCCCCGTGCTGAGTTCTGACGGCAAATTGGTGGGAGTCATCACGCAAACGGATATATTCAGAGTGCTGATTTCACTGACGGGAGTAGGCAGGGGGGGGCTTCAATTTGCCTTCAGGCTCGAAGACCGGCCGGGTTCGATCAAAGAGGTCACAGACATCATTCGCAAATACAATGGGCGAATGACGAGTATCTTGAGTTCCTACGAGCAGGCCCCAAAAGGATATCGGTATGTCTACATTCGTTTTCACGAGATCGATCGATCCCATTTAGCCCACCTCGTTGATGCGTGTAAAAAGACCGCCGCCCTTCTGTATATGGTTGACCAAAGGGATAATACGAGGGAAATATTCGAAGATCGCTAGCAGACGGTCAAGGCTGATATCGGTCCACCGGCGGCTCTTGAAATCCAGTGTGAAGAGAGGAACCGACGACTTTTCGAATGAGAGTTGCTGGCGCAGCAGCAGAGCGTTGGTGTTGAATGAGAGATGAAAATGTGGATTGCGTTCGTCTCCCTGTCTCAAAAGGAGAGGTATGGGGCTAAATGTTTTTTTTCGTCCTCAGCACAGGCGTTTTTTTACAGTCTGTAAAGGAAGTTTACATGAAAATGAATGTCAGCAAGGGAACGGGCCTTTGCGGCGATAACTGATTGCTTCTATTTCTAAATACTTATGAAGGATTGTATCCTTGGTCGACCGTGGCATAGACCTTGCCTCTTCAGAGATGTGAATGCGACGAGAGGGAACTTTGTGAAGAAAGGAATAACCATTTTGATAGCGGATCGAAATCGTCATGTACGCGAATTTCTTAAGCGTGAGTTCATGGCGGATGGATATCGCGTAAAACTGGCCAAGAACGGGAGGGAGGTCCTGAATTGTCTTGAGAGTCAGCAAGGGGTCGATCTTTTGGTCCTGGATCTGGATCTCCCTTATGTAGGTGATCTCGCAATCCTTGATGAGATCCGTGGTCGTATTCCATCCTTACCCGTCGTTGTCCACACCTTCCTGCCGGAATATACCGGCCATTCCGCCACTTTAAACAACGCTGCTCTCGTGGAAAAGGAGGGAAACAGCGTTGATCGCCTGAAAGATGTGATCAGCGAAGTCCTCAACAATCCGACCCCTCACTTCATCAGAGACTCTCAAATCGGAGAATCAAACCCAAGCCAGTTCTAAGCGGAATTCATGATCCGGCCGATCGGCATGCCCAAACTAAAAATGATAAAAGAGGGACAATTTACGCTTGGCAAATGAAGGCGTCTAGGGTATAGATAAAGACGTTCTCCTAGTCATCGCAAACGGGTGTCTCTCGGTCCTGTAAGTCCTTACCGTTACGGGGAAGGGATTTTTTCCAGAGGGCCTTTGATCTGTCGACCGGTCATTTAACCAAGGAGACTGTTCAATCCTTTCATTTCCCGCTGTCTATGAATTGGGAAAATCCTGCACTTGAGTGTCTTTGAGACGGAAACCGCATATTCTCTTCCAAGAGACCCCGTGGATGCCTGGATTTTTCTCGCAAAGCAGTTTCATTTGCGAGGGGATTCGTATCTGAAGGGCTAGGTCTACAAGCACAGAATTTCTATTCTTTTAATGTGGCACATCTTCTCTCTTCGATTCGTTCTTAGTGAAATGAGCAGTGGATTTTAACCATTCCAAATGGAGCTTCGCGTCCCTATTGCGAATGGGCAGTCAAAACAGAATTCCTCTAAAGGGGCAACTGTCGAATTCGACTGTCGTCAATACCCATGATCTCAGAGAAACGTTCGAACAGCCTGCAACACCGAATTCTTGCCGACGCCATGATGCCATGCGTTGATTTTTCATTGATGCAGGTGACCTGTTCTATATTTCTTGCCCGCACGCCCTCCCCAAACAAAACACCTAACAAAGCAAACACCTGCAGCACAATATCGGGAACACATTACACAGAGAATATTAAATTGATTTTTTGCAGAAAGTTCGGCCGCAGGTTTTTCCCCGCAAAAAAAATCGGTTCAAAAATGCAGGAGGAAAAATGTTTTACAAAAAAAGGGGGTTCCAGCTTTTCATAGCCTTTGCACTCGGTGCCATCGTTCTTTTACTGCCCAGACCGGACGGGACCAAATTTCGGATCACCGGAGACGATGGCAGAAAGCTCTTGAAACAAATCGATCAATCTTTCATCGTTCTTCCGGATCGAGGTCCCAAGAGTGGAGGATATGCGGTACAGGCAAAAGGGGGAGCCTCCATCGGGGGATCCGGATCTTTCCTCAGGGCGGAAGTGGAAAAGCTGGGTGTAAAAGGCATCGAGGTTGAGTACATTGACGGCCTCTCTCCCAAGGCTAAGCGATTTTTGGCCGTTTTGGCGGTCCTGATTTTCCTCTTCGTTGTCGAACCGATTCCCCTGGAAATTACGGCAATCTGCATCGGTGTTTTTCTTGTTGTTATGGGAATTGCCGATGTAAAGGACGCCTGGGCCCCCTATATGCACCCCGTGGTTGTGTTTATTATGTGCTGTTTGATTTTTGCCATATCCCTCGATAAGGCTGGTCTTACCAAGAGGCTTGGCTATTATATCATCAAAAGGGCGGGAAGCAGCGTCACCCGTTTTACCTTTATCCTTGCCGTGGGCCTCGGAATCTCTTCCTCTTTTATGCACGACGCGGCCGCCTGCGCTATCGGCATCGTCACCATGCTTCCTCTCATGAAGGCTGTGGGGATCGACCCTCATTCCAATACGGCCAAATTCATGATGCTTTCCCTGCCCTTCGCATGCTCCTGCGGCGGGATGGGCACTCTGGTCGGCGGAGGACGCTGCATGGTCGCCGCGGCCTTTCTTAAAGAGTTTACCGGGATTGAAATCACCTTCATGGATTGGATCAAGTATGCTATGCCCGCCGCAATTATAACCGTACCCGCAGCGGTTGCAATCGTGTATCTGGTGTTTCGCCCGAATCCGAAATACAAACTCCCGGAATTCGACGAGGATATCGGCCCCTGGACTTCCGTGGAAAAAAAGGCCCTGATTATCATCGGCCTGTCCTTTATCCTTTGGCTGACCAAGGGGTTTCACGGCATTCATTATTCTGTGACCGGCATGCTGGGCGTTGCGGCGCTCGTCCTTTTCGGCGTGTTGAAATGGGAGGATATTCATCAGAACCTTGAATGGGGAACCGCCCTGTTCATTTTCGGCGGAGGAATTTCTCTGGGCCTGGCCATGGGGTACTCCGGAGCTGCAACCTATTTTGCAAATCTGTTTTTCCCCTTAATCCAGGGAGGGGGTTGGCTGTTGCTCTTTGCCGGAGTCGGTGTCTTCGGGGCCTTGGTGACAAATGCCATGGCCAATGTGGCGGCCGCTGCATTGATTTTGCCGATCGTTATACCCATGGCCCAGTTGGAGGGGGTCGATCCAACGGTTCTGGCCCTTTGTCTGGGGACCGCAACATCCTTTGCCATGCTGTTGGTCATCGGCTGCCCCCCAAACGCCATTGCCTACAGTTATCGATATTTCAAGGCCTCTGATCTCACTAAGGTGGGTGCCGTGGCTACGCCCATTCTGCTGGCTATCCTCGTGTTGGTGGCATCGGTTTGGTGGAAGATCCTCGGTTTGGTATAACTCCGGCGGGCTTTTTTATTTATGAATTCGGAACCCGTATGACATGCAGACTGTGGAAAAAATAGATCTTCTTCTCGTTGATGACGAAGACGATTTTCGTCGAACCATCGGCAAGCGCTTGAAAAAGCGGGGAATGCTTCCCGAAGAGGCGGGGAACGGCGAGCAATGCCTGGCCATGCTCGATGAGCATCCTATGCATGTCGTGGTACTGGATGTCAAGATGCCGGGGATGAGCGGGATAGAAGTCCTTCGTCGGATCAAGGAGAAGCATCCCGGTACCGAGGTCATCCTCCTGACGGGGTACGCGACCACCCATGACGGCGTGGAAGGCATCAAGGCCGGTGCCTTCGATTATTTGAGCAAGCCGGTTGAGTTGGAACAACTCATTGGAAAGATCCGGCAGGCCTATGACAAGGTCCGGAGGGAGGAGGAGAAAATAAGGGAGGCGGAATACCGGTCCAGGATCGAACAGCAGATGACTTCTACGGAGCGGCTCGCCTCTCTGGGAACCCTGGCGGCTGGTGTGGCCCACGAGATCAATAATCCTTTGGCGATTATTCAGGAGGCTGCCGGATGGATGCAGCTTTTGCTGCAAAAAGATGAACTTCAGGATATGCCCAGAAAGGCCGATTTTGATTTGGCCCTGGGAAAAATCAAAAACGGCATAGACCGGGCGAGGAAAATAACCCATCAGCTTCTGGGCTTTGTCAGGAAAACGGCGCCTCACTTTTCCGAGATTGACTTGAAGGATTTGATCCAGGAAGCGGTTGATCTGGTCAAGATGGAGGCTGGCAACAGATCCTTTGATGTCCTTTCGGGAAGTGAAAAGAAAACGGTCACCATCCTCAGTGATCCTTATCAATTGAGGCAGATCCTGATCAATCTCCTGACCAATGCGATTCAAGCCACGGGGGACGCAGGGAAAATAAAAATTCATTTCGAGAGTTCAGGGGATAACATCATTCTTTCAGTCGCCGATAACGGGAATGGTGTTCCCAAGGAAAATATCGAAAAGATCTTTGAACCCTTTTTCAGCACCAAGCCTCCGGGTCAAGGGACCGGTCTGGGGCTCTTTGTAACCCGGGGAATCGTGGAAAAATTGGAAGGAAAAATCACCGTGGAAAGCCGTCTGGGGAATGGTTCAAAATTTTGTGTGATTCTCCCTAAGGTCTTCATGATGAAGAAGTGCCGGGAAACGGATGAGCGAGGAGATTGGATAAAATTAATCAAAAAGATTCATTGAGGGTTTACTTGAAGGCCCTTTCCGTGGCGCGAAGAGAAAAGTCCGGTTTGGAAGGATCCTATCAAAGGAGAACGAAAAATCATGATTAAGATACCGATCAAAATTTTGCTGGTGGATGATGAGAAGGACTTTGTGGAAATGCTTGCCCTGCGGTTGAACGAGATGGGCGAGCGGGTATTCTCATCGTTCAGCGGGCGAGAATGTCTCGAAATGCTGGAGAAGAATGCGATTGATGTGGCGATCCTGGATATCAAGATGCCGGGTATGGACGGCATTGAAACCCTGCGAGAGATCAAGAGACGATTCCCGTTGGTAGAGGTGATTCTATTGACCGGGCATGGGACTACGGAAACGGCCGTTGAAGGCATGAAGCTGGGGGCCTTTGATTATTTGCTCAAACCGGCGGATTTTGATGCTCTGACCGTGAAACTGGCTGGAGCCAGGAATAGGAAGGTGGAGCAGGAGGAGAGAATAAGGCATGCCGAGGCCAAACTTCTCATGAGAAAAAGCGGAGATATTTAACCTTTCCTTTTTTAGAGGGGTATAAAAGGGGAGACACGGAAGGAGGAATTGGTCTGTAAAAAAATCGGCAGACATTTATCTGATTTTAGGGAGAAGAGCATGGGGCATCATATTCTTGAGGAGGAAAAATCGCAAGAGAGCATTTGGACCAGCAGGCCGGGATATAAGCCCGTATTGATGTTAATCGCTTTGTTAGTCTTCGTAGGCATGGTGATTGTTCCCTCGCCACAGAGCCTGATTGCCTTGGTCGGCAAGGCCGATCCGGCAGGCTATAAATTGGCCCCAGGTTGCCGAAGCATTGCGGACGCGGTCAACCTGAAGCTTCGCCCAAATGCCTTCAAGGCCTCGAAGACACCGGATCAGAAGGCGGTCCATCATGGGGGTAAACCCCTGATGACGGACAGACAGGCTGCGCAAGTGGCCAAGGTGATGCTTGCCATTTTCTTCTTGGCGGTTTTTTTCTGGGCAACCGAGGCCCTCCCATTGGGGGCGACCGATATCCTGGTGGGTGTGATGATGTACCTGTTTTATATCCTTCCCATAAACGAGATATCCAGGGCTTATATGAAGGATGCCGTATTCTTCATCTTCGGTATCCTTGTGGTGGCCGTGGGGGTTGCAAAGACCGGCCTGGATAAGAGAATCGGCCTGATCCTTCTGAGCCATATTAAAAGCACCAAGGCCTTTGCCTTTATCTTTATTCCTCTTTTGGCCATGTCGGCAAGCTTTCTGTCTGAACATGCCCTCGTTGCGTTGCTCATACCCGTATTGATGGGTGTTTATAAGGTCACCTGCAAGATTAACGGTGTTGAGAAAGATCGCGCTCTGGCCACCTTTCTGCTGTTGGGTATCTGTTTCGCCGCCAATCACGGGGGCCCGGGTTCCCCTGCAGCCGGAGGAAGAAACGCCATTATGGTGGGTTATCTCATGGAATACGGCGAACCCATCTCCTTTTTGGCCTGGATGAAGTACGGCATGCCCTTTGTGCCCCTTATGGGTATCGTCATCGGGGCCTATATGTATATTCGTTGCAAGCGCCATTTCAAGGTCCCGGACATGAATCCCAGCGAGATCGTCAAGGCGGAAGTGGCCAGGATGCCCAAATTCGGGGGCAGGGAAGCGATGATGACCGTCATTTTGATCTGCCTGGTGGCCG
>CAZXWJ010000241.1:0-6583 GCA_964644375.1 uncultured Desulfobacteraceae bacterium
TTTTTCAAAATATTGAAGAATATGTCCTGGGTATGTCCATACTGGCCTTGGCTATTTATGCCTGTATCCAGGTATTCACGCGCTATGCACTGAATTTCAGCTTCACCTCCTACGAGGAGATCGGGCGCTACACCTGTGTGTTTATTACCTTTCTGGGGGCCAGTCTCGGCATCAAGCGATCCTCACATTTTGCCATGACGGCCGTGACGGATCGGCTGCCCTATAAAACGGCGCATGTAGTATCCGCACTGGTGTGGGTGATCAGCTCCATATTTTTTTTCGTGGTCACCTACTACGGCATTATCCACTGCATGAAACAATTCCGGTTTGAAACTATCTCTCCCGCCCTTCGTATTCCGATGTACATCCCCTTCCTGCCCATACCCATTTTTTTTACCGTCATGGGTTTTCGATCCCTGTGGAAGGTTTATCACGAAACCCAATGCGCGATCAAAGGTGAGGAGATTTCTCGAAACGAAACATAAAACCATGAGTCTTCCCCGCGGCAGACTTCGGGGCATCAGACCCTCAGCGATTAAGGATGAGCCATGATTCTAACCATATGTATCGGTTTTATCGTTCTGCTTATACTTGGAATGCCCATATCCATCCTGCTGGGTACCATTACCACATTCACGATTTTTGCCCACACCGACATCCCTCTTCTCATCATCTCACAGGCCCTGTTCAATTCCATGGACAATTTTGTGATGCTCGCCGTTCCGTTTTTCATCCTGGCCGGTTCCATCATGACTCATGGCACCATGGCCAGCCGCCTGATCAATATTATCGGCCTCATGGTGGGGAATTTTTACGGTGGTCTTGCCATTGCCGGGGTCCTCGGGTGTATGTTTTTCGCGGCCCTGTCCGGTTCCAGTCCGGCCACGGTGGCCGCGATCGGGGCAATATTGATTCCCGCACTCAAGAAATACGGGTATGACGAAGACTTCTCCACCGGGCTCATCACCACCGCAGGTTCCCTGGGTATCGTGATCCCCCCCTCCATTCCCATGATCCTTTATTGTCTGGTCATGAACGAGTCCGTGGGAAAGCTCTTCATGGCGGGTATCGGCCCCGGCATACTTATCGGCCTTTGTTTTTGTGCGTACGTTTATATTCAGAGCCGGCGTCACAAATGGCGATCCACAAAATCCTATACCCTTGCGGAGGCCCTGAAGGTGATCCGGGAAGGGATCTGGGGCCTGGCGCTCCCCTTTATCGTCCTCGGGGGAATCTACGCGGGGTTTTTTACACCCACGGAGGCCGCGGCCGTGAGCGTGGGATATGCCCTTATCGTGGAACTCTTTATCCATAAAAGCTTCACGGTAAAGGAGCTGCCTAAGATATGCAATGAGGCGGCCGTGCTTTCCAGTGCCATACTTTTTATTATCGCCTGCGCCGTGACCTTTATCTGGCTTCTGACCTCCCATGAAATTCCCGTACAGATCGCAGATGTCATTGTCCGGCATGTTCATTCAGGTTGGGTTTTTCTTATCCTTATTAATCTGCTCTTTTTGGCCATGGGGACCTTTATGGACGATGTGGCGGCCATGCTCATCCTGGCGCCGCTCATGAGCACGACGCTCACGCGTTTCAATATCGACCCCATACATTTCGGAGTGGTGATGGTCCTCCTGGTGGAATTCGGGTTCTTGACTCCACCCTTTGGATTGAATATCTTTGTAACCATGGGGCTGACCAACCATTCCCTTACCAGGATCAGCAAGGCGGTTGTACCGTTTATCATCATTTTACTATTGTGTGTGTTTCTGGTGACGTTCGTGCCGCAGATAGCCATGTTCTTGCCGAACTACTTCTATAAATAGGGATAGACCTATGGAAGATCTTTTTGTCAGATACAGAAATGAAAAACATGCCTTCGAGCCGCCCCCTGAGTGGAAGATCCTCACCTTTGCAGCTTTCGATGATCATTTCGGAGAAATAGATGTGGAGCGGATCACCAGGCGTGCCCTGAACCATCCGATTGGCTTCTTGCCCCTGAAGGAGCGCCTCTCTCCTTCCGACACGGTGGCCATCCTTATCGAGGACCACACACGGATGTCTCCCAAGCGAACCATTCTGAAGGTTCTTCTGGATGAATTGGATGCGACTCGGGTTCCCAGTAAAAATATTTCGGTGATTGTGGCTCTCGGGACCCACAAAGGGCTCACCTCCGACGGACTGAAAGCCGTTTACGGAGAGGAGGCCGTCGAAGGCTATGCCTTTATCAACCATGACTGCCTTGCCCCGGACCTTGTCCCGGTGGCGAAATTGAAGACAGGGACGGTCGTCAAGATCAACAAAAAGGTTCATGACGCCACATTCAGGATCGGTATCGGGTCCATTTTCCCCCACCCCATGAACGGATTTGGTGGCGGGGGGAAGATCCTGTTCCCCGGGGTTTCGGATTTTGATGCCATCCTTGAGCATCATCTGAAATATAGTTTCAGGGAAGGATCGGACCTCGGCATACTGGAAGGAAACCCTTTTTACGAAGAGGTCTCCAGCCTGGCTAAGGCGGCCGGGCTTGATTTCATCGTCAACAGCGTCCTGGATCACAATGACGGCCTCTTTGATTTGGTGTGCGGTGATCCGGTCGAGGCCCACCTGGCAGGCATTGAGCGATGCAAGGGGATCATCTCTCAGAACTTCCCCAAAAGGGCCGATCTAACGGTCATCAGCGCATTTCCCTATACCGAGGGTCCCCAAATCATGAAACCTCTTGCCCCCGCTTCCCTGATCACCCGGGAGGGCGGGGTCGTCATACTCGTCGCCGACTGCACGTCACCCCTTCCAGATGTCTACGTGGAGGGCTGTGAAAAGTTTCGGCTTAAATACGACAGCAATCTCAGAAAAGGTCTTTTCGAGCTTTTCGACAATAACCGGCGCATTATCGAAGAGGGCGCTCCCGAACTCAATATGTCCGCGGCCCAGGCCCTGCTGGCGCAACATGATTACAAGGTCATCCTGGTAACCCGGGATATCCCACCCAAGATCGTTGAGCGGCTGGGCTTTTTGTTCGCGGAAGATCTGGACCGGGCCTTTGCCATGAGCGCCGCCTTTGTTCCCAGCCCGCAGGTGCATGTCGTTCCCTCGGGAGGGGTTATCCTGCCGGTGCTTGAAAAGCATTAGCCGCAGACCCTCCTGAGGCGGGCAAGCACACGCGGGCGGACACAGCCAGGGATTTTGTGATTCAAAAACCCTGTGCGTGTTCACGGTAGCGGCCCCCTGAGATAAAAATTTCTTGTTTTGGCTTGAAAAATTCGGCCCTCAGGAGCCAGCCGAAGATCCCGTCTTAAGCGGGGTGGGAGAAGCGAAATGAAGGCCGCGGAGCGACACCGTAACTCTAGTCACTTGTAACTATTGTCCTCCTCTGGGATTAAATTAAAACCTGGTCCTCTGCGACAGGATCTTTTCATTCACACGGGAGCAAATAACTCATGACTCTACCGAAGTCTTTGACGATTCGACTCAATCCCTTCGACAACGTGGTGGTCGCCGTGGTCCCTCTGGAAGAGGGGCAAGAGATTCCGGGTGAACATATCCTCTGCAGGGACGACATCCCTGAGAGCCACAAGGTGGCGACCGAGGACGTCACGAATGGAGACACCATTCGAAAATACGGACAGATCATCGGAGTTGCTTCCCGGGACATCAAAGCGGGTGAGCATGTGCATACTCAAAACATGGTGATGCTCGACTACGACCGGGAATACGCCTTTGGAGCAGAGATCCGGCCGACGTCTTTGGTTTCCGAACAGGAGCAGGCCTTATTTCAGGGTATTGTCCGAGACGACGGTCATGTGGCCACACGGAATTACATCGGAGTCATTGCCTCTGCGAGTTGCTCCAGCAGTGTCGCGAGGTTCATTGCGGATGCATTTGACGAGAAGGCCCTCGCCGAGTTTCCCAATGTGGACGGTGTGGTCTCCGTCGTACACGGCTCCGGTTGCGGTCTGGCAGATCACGGGGACGGCATCGAATATCTGGAGCGGACTCTGGCAGGCTGGGCTCGCCATCCCAATTTCGCGGGGATTGTCCTTGTCGGTCTGGGCTGTGAGATCAATCAGATCGATGCTTTTACGGAAAAGATGAATTTCGGTTCGGGCCCCATGTTTCGTGCCTTCAATATCCAGGGCGCCGGGGGCACTCGAAAGTCGGTGCAAAGGGGCATTGAAACGGTGGAAGAAATGCTGCACCGGGCCAATCGGGCAGAACGACGTCCCGTACCTGCATCTCATCTGGTGGTTGGTCTTGAGTGCGGCGGGTCGGACGCCCTCTCGGGGATTACGGCAAACCCCGCACTGGGAGTGGCCAGCGACCTGGTCGTCCGCCATGGCGGGACGGTCATTCTCAGCGAGACCACGGAAATTTATGGCGCCGAGCAACTCCTGATCCAACGGGCCGAGAGCGAAGAGGTGGGGCGGAAATTGTTGGACCGCATTCGTTGGTGGGAAGATTATACCAGGCACAATGGCATCGAGCTGAACAACAACCCCTCCCCGGGGAACAAGGCGGGGGGGCTGACCACCATCCTTGAGAAATCCCTGGGCGCGGTGGCTAAATCCGGATCCACCAATCTGGTCGAGGTCTACCGGTTTGCCGAACCGGTGACTTCCAAGGGCCTGGTCTTCATGGATACCCCCGGATATGACGTGACTTCCGTGACGGGTATGATCGCCGGGGGGGCCAACATCATCTGTTTTACCACAGGGAGGGGATCGGTCTTCGGCAGCAAGCCCGCGCCTACCATCAAGCTTGCTACCAATTCCAGGGTGTTCCGCGCCATGGAAGAGGACATGGACGTCGATTGCGGCCTGATCGTCGACGGCGAGTCCGGTGTGGAAGAAACAGGCCGCGTCATTTTTCAAAAGATACTGGATACGGCCTCCGGTAAAAAAACACAGAGTGAGTTGCTGGGTTTCGGGGACAATGAGTTCGTTCCCTGGCATATGGGGGCGATTTTATGATTTGGACCTCGAACATCGGAAACTTTGCTTTGCCTGTTATCGCCAAGGGCAGTCGAAACCGCCCAGTCACTGAGCGCCATGTCGGAAAGGGGCATAAGAACCTCTCCGTCAGAACACCCTCCACAACCATCCCTTTTTCGTTGGTCATCTTTTCCTGATCGGTAATTTCTGTGCAAAACACCCTCTAAGGCATGGAGGCTTGACGCCTCTTTTTCAATCAAGACAAGATGCTTGAGCTTTTTTGCCCGATCTCGGTGAGGTGTCATGGAGGCGGGTCTGTGTTTTTTTGTTGACCTATAAAAAAGCCGATGCCCGGTAATCTGCTCCGGATATGAGACCATGAAAAAATTGTCAAAAGTACTGTTTCTTGATAAAGTTTGATTGACGACTGCTCAAGGAACCCTAACCTCAAGGAGGGTCATCGTGCTTTGCCAGAATTGTCAAAATTTAAATGCAGACACGTCCTATTTTTGCACTCAATGCGGTGAGCCTTTAAGAGAGCAGATTCCTGAAAAGACATCGAAAAAGGGCATGAATTTGTTCCTGGCCGGGGCATTGTTGTTCGTTTTTATTCTCGGCTATTTCTCTCACAATATGTTTTTAAGATTTAAGGGAGAGGAGTCCCAGGTCCAAACCGAACAGGCTGCGGCATTGGAAAGGACCAACGATGCCGATTGCAAGAGAGCCGATCTGAAGGAAAAAGAGGACAAAAGGGCAAAGGCCTTGACAACCGATGGGGGCGAGAACCCTGAGGCTATCAGGCTGGCCCTGGGGGAGGTCGTTGTCGAGAATCCCTGGGGTAAGATCATCGCACGAATCCCTTCCTCCCTGTTGGCAGGATCATGGCTTGCTCTGCCGTCGCGTGGCCATCTGGGCGGTGATAAACTGACGTTGCGTCTCGGGAACCAGGAAGAGGTCAGGCTGGAAAAGGGAATCTGGCGATATGGGGACCCTGTCAGTCTCTGGTTCATCGAGGGAGTTCGGGATATTGGCGGTCCTGAGCTGTATCCCTGGAAAGAGGGCGTTCCGGTCCGGTGGGTTTCAATCCTCACGGAGGAGCCGCCCAGATCCGTCAATATTGTTCCGCTTGGCGAACTGGGCCGTTTCGTGCAGTGCGCGATGCCGCCGGGCGTCAAAGAGCCGGGCGTGTTTATCCAGGAAAATCATATTGTGGGATGGAGCTTTGGCGAATGGCAGAAGACGGGCTTTTTATGGGCCGGGCCGAAAGGTGAAGACCTCGAATTCCAAATTACCATCGAAAATACCTATCTTATAACCTTTGCGGACGGCCGTGAAGAACAGTTCAGCAAGGCCCTGGCCATGGGGGCCGATCTCCCCGCACTGGATAGACTGGAGGCCTTTGCCGAGGGATTCCGCCTGAGTCCGAAACTCACCTGGCAGGAGACCCCTTCTTATCTCCGGGCTGAACAGGTCCTGAAGCATATGCGGTCCCTCGCGTTACAACTGCTCAAAGAAGGGCTTACCTCCGAAGTCACAGGCATTCTGGATGACAAGGTCCTTCTGGAGACAGCCGACCCCCAGCTTTTATCAAAGGCTATGGTGGCAACCCTTCAAACCTATGGGATTGAAAGGGCGGTTGAACTTGCAGAGGG
>CAZXWJ010000242.1:0-6553 GCA_964644375.1 uncultured Desulfobacteraceae bacterium
TCCAAAGGAGGACCCCCTGAAGGCCGAAGACCGTGAACAGGCTCACCCACCAGAAACTTTTCCCATATTGGGTCCTCCAGGACTGATAGCGACGGTCTTCCCCTTTACCCCTCTTTCTCAAACCGAGGTAGACGGCCAGTCTCAGGCCCCAGAAGGATACAAGGCTTGTTATGAGCATCTTCCTGAGGAGATAGCCTTCGGCCAGGAGAAAGGTTGTCCATGCTATGAGCACAAAACCCAGCCCCCAAAAGATGTCCGCAATGCTGGCATCTTTTAATATCAGGCTGAGGGCCCAGGCAAAAACCATCATGCCCAATAGTACGGTCAGGTTGCCTCCCATAATCGTCATGGCGCTGTGCATGTTTTTACCCTCCTTTTTCTACCGCTACTCCATTAATCCATTACTCCACCTGAAATGATCCGGCCGGGGTGAAGCGGGTCTTTAACCTCAAACCCCTTTTTTCGACCTGCAATAGCGCCTCTGATTTCCCCATGGATCCGGCTGCTGATGGGATAGGCCAGGGCGATCAAAAGCGCCACCAGGTTACACAGAGAGGGAATGAGGGCATAGAGCAACCTGAACATCAGAATCACCTGCTCCGATTGCGCGCGGTTGGGTTCGTACCCGGCGGTGCCCAGCAAAGAAAGCGCAGAACCGACCCCCAGCGCAGCCGCCAGCTTCTTGGTGATGGACCAAAGACCGATATAGTGCCCTTCACGCCTTTCGCCCGTCATGAGTTCGTCATAATCAATCACATCGGCCTGCATGGCCGAAGGAATGGCAATGGTGGCTCCGAAACCGATGCCTGAAAAAAAGACCAGGATGCCGTAGATCAAGGTGTCTCCGGGTCCGAGGAAAAAGACCCCGGTAAAGGCCCCGGTATTGATGCCCATGGATAGTATCCATGCATATTTTTTGCCTGTCCTTTTGGCCAGAAAGACCCAGCCCGGGAGAAAAACAATGCCGGTCAAAAAATAGAGGGCCAGGAAAAGATCCGCCATTTTGGAATGAAGGACATATTCGACGTAAAATAGAATCAGCGTGGCTGGCAGATTGCTGCCCAACGAAGCGATCGTGTAGGATATGAGCAGAATCATAAAGGGCCGGTTTCGGAGCACCAGGCCAAATCCGCTCCCCAGGCCATGTCTGACCGGTTCAGCGTTCAGGGTCTTTTCCCGAATAGAGACAACGCACCACCAGCAGAAGACAACGACCAATGGGACGTACAATATGGAAATCCAGAAGAACTTGGATCGCTCATCCGCCGGAGTGGGCGAAAGATCAAGAAGGCGGGAAACCAAGCCCGGGGAACTGACCGCAACCAGGGTTCCGGCGATCAGTGCCCCGTCCCGCCAGGCGAACAGGGTGATTCGTTCGTGGTAGTTGAATGTGATTTCAGGGCCCAGGGACTCATAGGGCACTTCCACAAGAGTCCAGAAGAAAAAGACACAGAAGATCCAAACGCCGAACCAGGCCGTCTCAAAGGTCGGGGACTGCTCCGGCGGATTAAACAGGAAAAAAATCGATAGGGCAAGCACCACGGCCCCGCCGGCGAGAAAGGGACGCCGCCGACCAAAGCACGTCTTTGTCCTGTCTGAAATGAATCCGATGAGGGGATCAGTCACTGCGTCGAAGAGTCGCACACCCAATATGAGATAACCCAGGATTGCGATATGAACGCCGACCACGTCGGTATAGAATTTGGGGATGTACACATAAAGAGGGATTCCCACGACGGCCAGGGCAAAGGCAGGCGCTGCATAGGCCAGCCGTTTTGATGTCGGCACATCCTGATCAAGGCGCTCTGCCATGGTTTTGCCATCCCAATGGTTGCAGTTTGCCGCCTATTCGGTAGAGCGGGATCATCGTCATGACTCAAGACTCATTCAGACAACGGCGGAAAAAGACGCGTGAGGGTAAATTTTAAAGTATACGTCTTTTTCCGGGGAAAATAAAATTAAAGGGGTGAAAAAGACATTGAGAGACCAAAATTTCATTGGGCGGCAATCTCATGAGAGGCGCCTTTGGCGAAAAACTCCACAGGCCTCGGTAACTGTCATTTCAAAGAGAAGGTGCCCATGATGGGTGAGAAGATTTTTAATCCGATGTTTTTGCCTTTGGTGTTTCTCGCGTTTAGTCTGTTTCATGTTATGGCACTGGGAAGAACTCAGACCTTTACCGGAAAGGCCTTTGACGGCGGCGGCACATTGGCGTATATTGAAGAACGCGACATCACCCATGAAGGAAAAGTCGTGATCAAGCGCCTCACCACCTGTCCCGATCCGGATAAACGCGACATCAGATATCTCCATTCCGACTATGCCCCTCTACCTCAGTTCTGACGCTACATCTTCAGAGATCTCCGAAAGCATTAAGAAGACGCTGTCCGACGCAAGGCTGAGCGAATTTGTTTGTTTCGTAAAGAGCTTCCAGAAGCGGAAGAAGAGACTTTATGCCTTCCTGGGGAAGAAAAACAGATCACCCGTTAGGCCTTGAAAAGGAGAAGATATCATGACCTGGATACAGTGGACCAAAACCTATTTCCTGATGTTCTTGGTATTTTTGGCCTTGGATTTTATCTGGTTGGGCTTCATTGCCAAGGGATTCTATCAACGATACCTGGGACCTTTTTTCAGTGAGGAAGTGAATTGGGCGGCGGCGTTCTTGTTTTACTTGATTTTCATTTGCGGAATGATGGTATTTATTATTTCTCCCGCGCTCAAGGCCGATGCCGTAATGCAAGCCTTGTTGCTGGGTTTGTTATACGGTCTGGTCACCTATGCAACCTATGATTTGACCAATCTGGCACTTCTCAAGGGTTGGCCTAAAACCATCGTCGTGGTGGACATTCTTTGGGGGATCGTGTTGAGCGGCATGGTTTCTACGGCCGGATTCGGGATCGCCAAATGGCTTTCCTAAAAGCGCTAACCCCAATGCCCGTCGTCTCCTTGTAACCCGGGTTTTTGAGATCCGTTTTGTAGGTCTTCGGAAGGGAAAAGAAAACATGCAAAATGTGCTACTGACAACCGTGTGTCGCCCTTTTGGCGGAAAGGGGGAGGGGGATTCCGTGGGGGCCGAGTTATTTCATGCCCAGGTGACTCGAAGTCAAGGTATCTTCAGCTACCGTCAGGTCATTCGCTGCTGGGGACTTGATTACATCGCAGAGAATATCGAGGCGCCTGCGGTCGTCCTTCACTACCCGTCCGAACGCCAATTGATCCATGAAATCCGGACATGGCAGTATGACTATATAGGTATCAACTTCGTAGTGGCCACATTTCATAAAGTCCGCCGGATGGCCCAAATCATGCGCAGGCATTCGTCCCGGTCAAAGATTATTCTCGGAGGCTATGGAACCGTCCTGTCCGATGATGTCCTGAGTCCCTGCAGCGATTTCATCTGTCGGGAAGAGGGCATTGGTTTTATGCAAAGACTTCTGGGAGAGAAACGAGACGGACCTATCCTCCACCCCTACGCACCCATCGAATCGCCACGGGTCTATTCCTTTCCTTTGAAAACGAAGGTGGCGCATATTACCGGCGGGCTCGGCTGCCCGAATGGGTGTGACTTTTGCTGCACGTCTCACTTTTTCAAACGGCAATACGTCCCCTTCGTTAAGAGCGGCCGGGAACTGTATGAGACCATGCGTTTGATGGAACAAAAGGCCCGGGAGGCCGGTGAATCCCTGAGCGGGTTCATCTTCATCGACGAAGATTTCTTCATTCATGAAAAACGGGCACGGGATTTCCTTGACTGTGTGCGTGAAGGGATGACCTCAGCCTCGGTCATGGGGTTCGGCAGTGTAAGGGGTCTATCCCGATTCACGGCCGATGAGATCGCCGAGATGGGTTTCGACCTTATCTGGACCGGCTTTGAGGGGGCGGAATCCGGGTACCGGAAGCTACAGGGTAAACAGCTCGACGAGCTTTATGAAGATCTCGGATCAAGGGGTGTGGCCCTTTTGACCTCCATGATCATCGGGTTTCCGTACCAGGATCGTGCCCGAGTCATGCAGGAGTTTAAGCAACTCACGGAACTCGGGCCTTCGCTCTGGCAGATCCTGATCTATTTTGCCTTTCCGGGAACCCCCTTGTATCAAAAAGTCCTTGAAGAGGGACGTTATCTTTCGGCGTACCGGGACCAGCCCGATTACCGGACCTTCGATGGGTTTTCCATGCACTTCAAGCACCCCCACTTCACCCCGACGGAACTGGAAAACCTCCAAAAAGAGTTGTACCGAAAATGCTATGAAATGCTTGGGCCTTCCCTGATACGCGTCCTGAGGGCATGGTTCAAAGGATACCAAAACATGAAGGATTTGCCCGGGCCGTTACTGCGCGATCGTGCAGCGCGAATGCGCCGTTATGTTGAAAAGGCCCTGCCCGGGATCTATCCTGCGATACGGTTTGGGCCCAACCGGGAGCGGCGGGAAGAGGCGAGACATCTTTTCAGGGAAATCGAACTGGAATTCGGACCTCTTTCCTTCAAAGATCGGCTCCGGTGCTGGTGCACCGTCCCGCTCTCATTCTGGACATGGATGACTGCAAAACTCGGCTTATTCCAGCAGCCGCGGCTTCTTAGAATTAAACACCGTTTTTGACTTCAGCTAATAAATTCATGAACTCACTCGTGCCCGGATTTCATTTCCGGATGGGCACAATATAATCACGTCCACCTGCAATTGACCACCCGAATCTTGCTGTGTTTAAAAGTAAGATTCGGGTGGTCTTGCCGGAAAGGTTGCGTTAGACTTCTATCATGACAGAAAAAGATTTTTCACAACAGTCTGAAGACTATCGACGCATAGAGCCGGCCATCCGGTTTGTTGAAGACCGTTTCAAAGACCGGCCCACGCTGGATGAAATCGCGGAGAGTGCCCATTTGAGTAAATTCCATTTCCTCTGGCTATTCAAGCGATGGGTCGGGATCAGTCCTGTCCAGTTTATGCAGTTCCGGACGCTTGAATACACCAAGCAGAAACTGGTCGAATCCCGAAGCCTCCTATGATGCAGGCCTCTCGGGTCCCGGCCGTCTCCATGATCTATTCGTGACCTTTGAGGCGATGACTCCCGGCGAGTTCAAACGGCTGGGGGCGGACTTGAAAATCGAGTACGAGATCCATCGTTCGGCGTATATTTATTTCGGAGCGGGGAAGTGATCTCCGTCCGTTCCACCTGTTGCTCAAAGGGACCAATTTTCAGGTCAACGTCTGGCGGGCGCTATTGACCCTTCCCAGGGGGATTGTCATGAGTTACCAGGATATTGCCGCCCTGATCGGACGCCCCAAATCCTTTAGGGCCGTTGCGAATGCTATTGCCATCAACCCTGTGGGGTATCTGATTCCGTGTCACCGGGTGATTGCAAAATCGGGAAAAATCCATCGATATCGCTGGGGATCTGCAAGAAAGAAAGCGATCCTGGGGTGGGAGGCGACCGGGGCAGAAACCGCGTGAGGCTGTGTGCGGTTGAGTGTACAGCGCCTGCTCAACTGTCGTGGAGGCCTTCTACTTACTGTAGGCCGGTTTGAGGCCTTTTAACATGGGATAATGTTTGGTGTTGAGGGTTTTTAATTCTGCGGTTTCGGCTTCCGCAGTGGCAGCCAGGATGGCATATGCAAGACCGACGCCATGTGTCTTACCATAGTCCCGCTTGTAAAGACCTCCTGCTTTCCCGATTTCGGTGGTTACAGGAATAACACGGAAGAGGGAGATAAAATCCTGCAAAACGGTTTGTTCCGCATCTCCCTTCACACCGGCAAATAACTCCGCAACAACAATGGATGACAAAATGATGCGAGAATTGTTTGCCTTAACGAAGGTCACTGCCTTGCCGTTTCCCCGAAAAAAATCAATAAGCACATCGGTGTCAAGAAGGACCTGCTTCGCCATCATTACACCCTATATCAATCTGACGATATCCCATCATCCTCTGAACCAATCAGAGTAAGTCATGTATATCGATAGATCGTACCTGGTATTTGGAAATGTGGAACGCTTCGTAGAATCAGATACTGAACGCTTCTCGAAAACGACACAAGCCGGATACCATCTATGTCATGGCGGGGTAAGTGTAATAGATCTGCAGTTTAAAGAGTTTGTCATAGAATGCAAGACCTGCGCTTTATTCCTGTTCAATGACAGTATAATACGAACAGAGAGCCATGGGTCCCAAAAGATACTGAAACTCGCACTCAGAATATGGCCGAACGCGATATCGCTTTTATGTCCTTAGAACCTGATATAGAAAAAATAAAAAGGGAACTGACCATTGAATCGGAGCAATAAATTGGGCACACGATGGGGATTATGTGGCCTATCCTTGACTCATTTGTGCCGCGGTTTTGATTCCTTCGATACGTTTTCTCAACTGCCCAGGAAAATAGGTTCTCCCCGCCTCCCCCTGTTCATGACATGATACCATGCATCCGGGTTCTCTATTCTCAATGACCTGGACATAATTTCTTTTATGGAATCCCAAACATGAGTCAAGCGTAGATTTGACCCCTTTAGACCCCTTTATGACCCCTTTACATTTTGCCCCAAAAAAGGGCCA